>JAWXBI010000124.1:0-43830 GCA_034439915.1 Saprospiraceae bacterium
CAAAAATATTTTGAAAATGATAAAGCATTGGTACGCCGGTTCCAGACTGTATATATTGACGAACCCAGCACGGAAGAGACCATATCGATCCTGAGGGGAATTCAGGATAAATACGAGGTATTTCACAAAATTAATATTCTGGATGAAGCCCTGATTGCAGCAGCTGAATTGTCCGGACGATATATCCAGGACCGTCAATTGCCGGATAAAGCCATCGACCTCATAGATGAAGCCGCAGCCAAGTTGAGGCTGGAGCTGGACAGTGTACCCGATGAAATTGATGAATTACAACGAAAGGTTAGGCAATTGGAGATTGAAAAAGAAGTCATTAAACGGGATAACGATAGCGGCAAGATGGTTGCCATTACTAAAATGTTGGCAGAAGCGAAAGAAAAACTGGATATAGCCAGCGCATCCTGGAAAAATGAAAAGGAAATCGTCGACCAGATTCAATCCATCAAAAAAAATATTGAAGCATTGCAGGGCCAGGCAGATAAGGCTGAAAGAGATAGCCAATACGATGTCGTCGCCAAGATCCGATATGGCACCATCAAAGAAGAGGAGAAAAAACTGGCCGAAGCAGAAGCCAAGTTAAAAGAGTTACCCGAAGATATCCGGTTTACGAATCAGGAAGTAACAGCCAATGACATCGCCGGGGTGGTATCCAAATGGACAGGGATCCCGGTTCAGAAAATGTTGCAAAGTGAAAGAGGTAAATTACTCCAATTGGAGGTTGAAATAAGTAAACGGCTTATAGGGCAAGCAGCTGCCGTGAAAGCGGTATGCGATGCAGTGCGCAGGAGCAGGGCCGGGCTTGGCGATCCGAACAAGCCCATTGGTTCCTTTATATTCCTGGGTCCTACGGGAGTGGGTAAAACGGAATTGGCCAAAGCTTTGGCAGAAGTTTTATTCAATGATGAAAAAGCGATCATCCGGATTGATATGAGTGAATTCCAGGAAAAACATTCTGTCTCCAGGCTGATCGGGGCGCCTCCGGGATATGTAGGTTACGATGAAGGTGGCCAGCTCACCGAAGCCGTGCGCAGAAGGCCCTATTCAATTGTTTTATTGGATGAGATCGAGAAAGCCCATCCGGATACGTTTAATATCTTATTACAAGTGCTCGATGACGGCCACCTCTCGGATAATAAAGGCCGGATAGCAAATTTTAAAAATGCCATCATCATCATGACTTCCAATATGGGGGCTGATAAAATCCTTGAAAACTTCGAAGACCTGGAAGCCCTGGGTGATAAACACCGCACCGAGATCATTGAAACTACCAAGATGGAAGTATTTGATCTTTTAAAAGAAAATATGCGGCCGGAATTTCTCAACCGCATTGACGACAAGATTATGTTTTTGCCGCTCACCAAAGAAGAAATTAAAAAAATAGCGGTTTTACAATTAAAGTCAATCCGCAAAAACCTGGCACGTCAAAATCTCAATATTGAGTTGAGTGAATCTGCACTTAATTTATTGGTCGACCTGGGATTTGATCCTCAATTCGGGGCCAGGCCTTTGAAACGCGTGATCCAGGGTGATATCATAGATGAACTGGCCAAATTCCTTTTAAATGGTTCTTTCTCTTCAGGGGATACCATTCTGGTGGATACCGATATTAAAGGATTTACGTTCAGATCCAGTATCAATCCGGATGCCGGACTGATGCACAGCGCTATGGATAGTGGGGATACCGATCTGAAAAATAAAAATTCAAGGGAAAAAAAGTTGGATAAATTGAACAAAGCAACCAAAGAAGTTAATGATGCCGTAAAAAATTTAAAGGAAAACGAACCACCAAAACCTCAGACGGAAGCAGAGAATAATTGAGGGACCGATTCTTCGGTCCGAAGCATGGGTCTAAAGCTTTTCGGATGACGATTTACTGAACGTTTCCTGCAACATACATTTGATCCAGGGTTGGATCGGGATTGCCTCCAGTGGGTTCAAGGGTAACGGCAAACGTGGTGACGCCCTGCACATCCTTCATCTTGATCAAAGCGGAATCAGAAGGGGCCGGGATATCGAATATACCCAGATCGACGGGTTTCCCCTGTACGATGCCCCATAATTGATACTGTTTGCCGCTTGGTGGGGCCGGCAATTGATGCACTTCCAGATATACCTCCTGATTGGTTTTTCCCCAATAGACTTTAGCCAGAGAAGCGGGAGAAAGCGGTGTACCAGTCAGGGTAATAGCAGCCATTCCCGGGTCGCGGAGCAATCTCAATTCATGTTTTCTGACTTCCAACATCCGGTTGAGTTCTTCGGCATTTTTGTTGAGTTCCAGTTGTTCTGACTTATAATTGTCCAGCTCAGCAGTCAATTGTTGGTTTTTACGAAAATTCAGCACGGATAGGGTTGCCAATAAAAGCAGCAATAAAGCTATTAACCCGGAAAACCACTTACCTTTTTTAACAGCAGGGGCACTCCCGGTGGGTATAGCAGGTGATGGAGTCGTTACTTCATTGGGCAGTTGGTCAATAGTGTCCAGGATTTGTTTTTTCAGGTGGGGAGGAGGGGCCACCTGGGTTTCCATTATATTTTTTTCCAGCGTGATTTGAAGGGCTAAGATTTCCACTTTGACTTCAGGAAATACTCTAGCCATACATTCGACTTCCTGCATAGATTCAGAGCTCCCTAAACCTAAGACATATTCTTCCAGTTTACCCGATGAGATGTATTCTTTCGGGTCCATTATTTTATTCTATTTCTTAGTTCTTGCATGGCGGCACGAGTTTTTGTCTTTACGGTTCCCAAAGGCATATTAAGTTTCTGAGCAATTTCTTCTTGAGTATACCCCTGAAAGTAAGCCAGGGAAATCAGGATTTGGTGGTCAGGTTGCAGTCGGTTTACCAGTTCGTTTACCCCTATACCATCTATCGAAGAGTGGGTATGAAACTGGTTTTGTGTAATATTTACGGGGGAATCCAGGTTTTGGATTTTTTTATTTCTGATACTATCGAGCTTATCCAAAGCCGTGCGGCGTGCTATCGTCAGCATCCAGGTAAAGATAGATCCTTTGGATTCGTCGAATGCGGCGATGTTTTTCCAGATTTTAACAAAACTGTCCTGCAAACTGTCCTGGGCAGAGGCCGTATCCTGTTGGAGAATCTTCAGAATGATGCCATACAATGCCGGGGCATATTGATCATAGAGTAGTTCAAATGATTTTTTTTCACCTGATTTGATCTTCTGGACCAGGTCATACGGCAGGTTTTGAATATCATTATAATTCATCAGGCAAGGAGGTAAAAGCAAAAGTATTACAATTCCTTCAAATAGGATCGATGAATATTCAATACCTGACACACTGCGTTCAGATCCGGTTGGGGCAATCCAATCGCCTGGACTATTTGAGCTTGGGTGATCTGGTACTTTTCTTCAAATTGAGCCCAGGTGTACACCTCCTGCAGGATAGCTCCATGAGCCCGCATCCATTCATACAAACCAAGATCAAAATAAATAAAAGGTTCTATAACCCCTTTGTACAGATGGGGGATAGAAAAAACAAGCACCTTGTCTTCTTCATTCCACTCACAATGGTGCAGCACATTAAATATCGGGCTGGGGAAAGGATGACGGTAAAAAACGATTTGTTCTATTTTAGGGATTAAATAATCTTCCTGATTAAACAATAAGATGATCGCCGGAATACTGCATACTGCTTTGAGATCCTCAGGAGCTTCAATACGTTCATCGTCCTCTGCACCGGCCGTCGATTGTAACCGATATTGATGAGCTATGACAAATAAGGCCAGGCGTTGACGGAACTTCTTTTTATCCTCTTCTGAAAGCTGTTTGTAATAGGGTACTTTTTTTACAAAATTCAACACCGGCAATTCCAGTTTCGGAGGGTGTTTAAGGTAATATTTCCAATCAATGGCTTCCCTCAACATAAAAATAACTACGAGTGCGACGATGCCTAAAGCCAAACCTATGGCCCAGGATGACCCATCCACAAACATCATGACCGTGCTGCCTATGGTCAGCAGGATAGCCGGCACTGCCAGGTGAAGTGATTTCATCTTGCCCGGGTGATACTTCTTTTCATCAGCTAAAATTATCGGAAATTACCCTGCCACCTGCTGGTTTAAAAAATGACATTGTATTTTATTAAAAGTTGTTCCGTAAAACTCACTCTTCTTCCAGTACCTCTCACCCCTCCGACCTGATCGTAATCGGTGACCTGAACCTGAACATCATGGTCATAAAAAAGATTGGACCATAGATTGATCTGAAACCCTTTAAAAATATTAAACCCGACTTCATTGATCCAGTCGATATCTATATTCCCTGGTTCATGGAGGTAATTGGAAAACAAGGTCATCCGGCTCGTCACGACCACATGGTCTTTGGAATATTTCTCGGTAAAGTTCCCTTTGAGCAATCCGCCCAGCTGACTGTCTGACAACTTAAAATCATCGACGCTGTTCCATTTGTTACCGTGAATATTTAATCTCGCCAGGTCACGGTCCGCCACGATTACCGACTTAAAACCAAATGGAGACAAGAAAAAGGAAAGGGTTTTTCCGGGCTTGTAGTCCAGACCCGGAGCAAACGTAACGTAAGCCGGGGCAAATAATTTGGCCACCAGGGTTGAGGTAATGATTGATGTTTGAAATTTTTTAAGGTAGTTTTTATTATCCGTGCCTCGATACGTGGGTGCCAATTGACTAATAAATCCAAAGTCCGCTGCATAACTGAATTTGCTCTTTGGACTGGTTTTATATCCCAACCTGGAATTAATACGAAGTTCATCGATCGATTTTTGGTAAGGTTGTTTTACTTCTTCGAAAGAGGTGGTACTTGCCAATACCCCGGTACCCAATTTGACTATACCCATATTGAGTGAACCGGTATTGTCGAAACTCATCAATCCTTTTTTAAATTTTGCAAACACACTAATGGCACCACCGAACCCCAACCTGTTTTCACCCGCTCCGACTTTTGGATTAATCTGAAGTAATTGGCCCATATCCAGGCCCAATCCACCTCCACTGAGCCAGCCATCTTCTTTGATTTCCTTGTAAACTGCTTTTTTTAATCCGGTAATACGGGCATTGTCGTCATTTTGTCCATGGACAGGCAGGCAGATACAAAGGATCAGACAGCAAAACAATATACTTTTCATAGATATAAATTAATAGTTTGGTTCAGCATGAATAGATGGACGAAATTTAGGCAAAAGTCTCAAAAAACAAATCGATAGCAATGCTGATTTTTCTATTTATTCCTATTTTAAACTAGGATAAAAAATAAGAGGTAATGCAACTTTCATCACATTACCTCGACCCTAACCAAATGAAACCAAATTAATTTTTAAATATCAGAGATCTTGATATCTTGATCCCATAAATTTATATTTAAATGCCATCAATTCAAGCTATAAGGTCATATCAAAAAATCGTTTTCTTTGTCCTTTTCAACTCTATTTTTTGGTTGCCCCCGACCATGGCTCAATCGACCAGTGATGAGGACGCCTGGACACTTCGAACGATTTATTCCAATACCCTGACCCAGGGCGGATCCTATGAATGGCTGAGGTCATTGACCACTCAGGCGCCCGGCAGATTGGCAGGTTCGCCGGCATCTATAGCCGCGGTTGAATTGACGAAACAAATCATGGATACCCTGGGCTTCGACAGGGTATATCTCCAGGCTTGTACGGTGCCCCACTGGGTACGCGGGGACAAAGAAATCGTGCGCATTGTCAACTCTGCTTTTATCGGTTCCCAGGATCTGAAAGCATTGTCCCTCGGCAATTCAACCGGGTCAGGCCCTGCGGGTATCACCGCCGAGGTGATCGAAGTATTCAATCTCGATACATTGGAGAAACTGGGAAATTCATTCATTTCCGGAAAGATTGTCTTTTTCAACCGGCCCATGGAGCCTACCCAACTCAGGACTTTTGCAGCTTATGGAGGTGCTGTCGATCAGCGAGGTCGGGGACCGGCTTTAGCAGCCAAATACGGGGCTGCAGGAGCCCTGGTCCGGAGCATGACCACCTCACTGGACGATCACCCGCATACCGGAGCTACTTTGTTTCAGGCAGGAGAAAAAACAATCCCAGCCCTGGCGATCAGCACCCTTAGCGCAGACCTGCTAAGCCGCGAATTAAAAAAAGGTAAAGTACAGGTATTCGTTAGAAATACCTGCCGGATGCTGAAGGAGAAAAGCTCGTATAATGTAATCGGAGAAATCAGCGGTACACAATATCCAAACGAAATCATAGGGATAGGCGGTCATCTGGATTCCTGGGATGTTGGCGAGGGGGCCCATGACGATGGCGCGGGTTGTGTTCAGAGCATTGAAGTCCTGTACCAATTGAAAAAATTGAATTATAAACCCAAAAGGACGATAAGGGCGATTATGTTTATGAATGAGGAAAACGGGCTGGGAGGTGCATTGGCATACGCTGATTCATCCAATGCCAGAAAAGAAAAACACCTGTTTGCTTTGGAATCCGATGCCGGTGGATTTACGCCGCGGGGACTGGGGTTTTCCGCCGATAAAGATGTATTTGAAAACTATTTTAAAAGAGTAAATGGCTGGGCCGGATTATTGGAACCTTTTGATATTAAAATCAACAGCGGTGGAGGCGGGGCAGACATCGGCCCATTGAGAAACCAAAAAGGGCTGCTGGGAAGCCTGCAACCGGATAGTCAACGGTATTTCGATTATCATCATACTGAAATTGACCGTTTTGAAGCAGTAAATAAAAGGGAATTGTTATTGGGTGCTGCAGCCATGACTTCTATAGTATACCTTATAGATAAATACGGATTACAATGAACGGGGTCGTAACCGTCCTGGACAAACAGTTTGAATTGCTCATCCCCAAAACCCTGTTGGAGGAGAAAATTAAAGCGTTGGCAGATCAACTCAATCGGACCTATTCCGGCATATCCACCCCTATATTGATGATCGGTATACTCAACGGATCCTTTATTTTCATGGCCGATCTGATCCGACAATTAAATTTTGCATGTACGGTGCAATTTATCCGCATTGAATCCTATGCCGGCCTGGCTACTACCGGGGTCGTGAAGATGGAATCCGATGTATCCCTTAAATGGAAAGATAAACATGTCATTGTGATCGAAGATATCGTGGACACGGGACACACATTAAACCGGTTTATCCCGGTATTAAATTCCTACTATCCCTTGTCCGTAAGAGTATGTGCCTTGTTGTTTAAAGAAGAAGCGGTAGAAGTCCCGGTGCAACTGGATCATTATTGTTTTGCAATAGGTAAAAAATTTGTTGTCGGTTATGGCCTGGATTACGATGGATATGGGCGTAACCTGCCAGAAATTTATCAATTAAAATAGTTGGCACATGGTGATAAATCCTTAGTTTTGCCGTCCCAAAAGGAAGCCCCCATAGCTCAGTTGGTTAGAGCGACGGACTGTTAATCCGCAGGTCCCAGGTTCAAGTCCTGGTGGGGGCGCTGAAATCGGGCAATCACAGGAATGGTTGCCCTTTATTTTTTATACCTAAAAAATTAAATCCATGAGTATATTAGTCATTGGTACCGTCGCCTTCGATAGCCTGGAAACCCCATACGGAAAAGCGGAACGAGTCATCGGGGGATCCGGAACTTATATCTCCTGGGCTGCCTCCTATTTTTATCAACCGATCTTCCTTCAAAGTATAGTCGGGGAAGATTTTCCCGAATCTGAAATCGATGCCTTAGAAAACCGGGGTGTCATTACTTCAGGCCTTGAAATCGTAGAAGGGAAAAAATCATTTTTCTGGGCAGGCCGATATCACGAAAACATGAATTCAAGGGATACCCTGATCACTGAACTGAATGTACTGGCTGACTTTGATCCGAAATTGCCGGAGGATTACAAACAATGTAAATACATCATGCTGGGCAATCTGACCCCTGAAATTCAGTTAAATGTATTGAATCAATTGACCCAAAAACCCAAGCTGGTTGTACTCGATACCATGAATTTCTGGATGGATATTGCCCTGGACGGATTAAAGGAAGTGATCAAAAAAGCCGATGTTTTGACACTTAATGATGAAGAGGCACGTCAATTGTCTGGTGAATTTTCGCTGGTCAAAGCTGCCCGTGTCATCCATAAAATGGGTCCCAAATACCTGATCATTAAAAAAGGGGAACACGGTGCCTTGTTATTTTCTGAAGGACATATCTTTTTTGCCCCGGCATTGCCCTTATCGCAGGTATTTGACCCAACAGGTGCTGGTGATACCTTCGCCGGTGGATTTATTGGATACCTCGCAAAAACCGGTGATTTGAGTTTTGAAAATATGAAACGTGCAGTGATCTTTGGTTCTGCGATGGCTTCTTTTTGTGTAGAGTCCTTTTCGATTGACCGAATGAAAAACCTGGATATGGTACAGATCAACGACCGGGTAAAAGAATTTATCGAGTTGGTTCGGTTTGATACGGATCTGGCCTAAGTAAAAACGTCCACCGGATCATTGTTTATACTTGATCAAAAAGCGTATGGTCAATTGGAATGGCTTGTGCCTTTATCGATTGGTTTCCATAAATAACCAGATCGAAAATTATAAAGAACAATACCCGAAGGGTTCCGTTTGATTTCAACTTCTGGGTTTAAAAACAAGCGGATTCGAAACACCCACTTTTATTCAATGGCTGTCCCGGGTCACCTCACTGCTCGATTTGCCCACCAAATAATCGAAGTCAGCCCCTTCATGGGCATGGTTTACATGTTTGATATACAGCGATACATAACCCCTGTCGGTGATGGGTTTGGGAGCAATCCAGTTGCTTCTTCTGCGCAACAATTCTTCTTCAGCTACTTCCAGCAAAAGCGTTCGGGCTTCTACATCCAATGAAATATAATCACCGGTTTCCACCACGGCAAAATTTCCGCCGGCAGCTGCTTCAGGTGAAGCGTGCAGTACCACTGTCCCAAATCCGGTACCACTCATGCGACCATCCGAGATCCGGACCATATCCTGTATTCCTTTCTCCAATATTTTTTTGGGCAATGCCATATTGCCTACTTCAGGCATACCTGGGTAGCCCTTGGGTCCGACATTTTTCAAAACCATGATACTGTTTTCATCGATATCCAGTTCCGGCAAGTCGACCCGACGTTTATAATCTTCGATATCGTCAAACACTACTGCTTTTCCACGGTGTTTCATCAGGTGTTTACTGGCAGCGCTGGGTTTGATCACACAACCCCCTTCACAAAGATTTCCATTGAGTACCGCGAGTCCCGTTTCGGTTTTAAACGGTTTGTCCAACGTGGCAATGACATCCGTATTATAACATTTTGCCTGGCTAATATTTTCATGAATTGTCTTTCCATTTACGGTCAGGGCACTACCGTGCAACAAACTTTCCATTTCCTTCATCACCGCAGGTAACCCTCCTGCATAATACAGGTCCTCGACAAAATGAGTACCGGAAGGTTGCAGATTGGCCAACAACGGGATCCCTTTGGAGCAGCGGTCAAAATCATCTAATTTAAGGTCAACCCCGATTCTTCCGGCAATAGCAATCATGTGTAATACAAAATTGGTCGAACCACCGATCGCTGCATTGACCCGAATGGCATTTTCAAATGCAGGCTTGGTCAAAATATCCGATAAGCGCAGATTTTCATTCACCATTTCGACAATCCGGTTGCCACTGCGGTGAGCCAGTACTTTTCTCCGGGCATCAACTGCAGGAATGGAGGCATTTCCAGGAAGCGATAAACCCAGGCTTTCCACCATACACGCCATGGTGGAGGCCGTTCCCATCACGGCACAATGTCCCCTGCTCCGGCACATAGCACCTTCGGCCTCTTCAATATCCTGATCGTTCATTTGTCCAAGTTTGTAGGCTTCTCCAAAGCGCCAGACATCGGAAGTACCAATATCACGACCTCTGAATTTGCCGGTCAGCATCGGCCCACCCGATACGACCAGCGTGGGAATATCCACGCTGCATGCGCCCATGACCAGGGAAGGGGTGGTTTTGTCACACCCACACATGAGCACCACCCCGTCGATCGGGTTGGCGCGAATGGACTCTTCCACATCCATACTGGCCAGGTTGCGGTACAACATGGCGGTTGGTTTGATCAGCGTTTCACCCAACGACATGACAGGAAATTCCACCGGGTATCCTCCGGCTTGAATAACACCGTGTTTAATGGATTCCGCCAATTCCCTGAAATGGGCATTACATGGGGTGAGTTCAGACCAGGTATTGCATATTCCGATGACCGGCTTGCCTCCGAGCTCTTCCGGAGGTATACCTTGATTTTTCATCCAGGCCCGGTAAATAAATCCGTCTTTTCCGGTCTTTCCAAACCAATTTCTGCTGCGCAATTTCATATCAATCAATTATAAATTTTTTACTAATCTACTCAATTGAACTCGAAATAAAGTGGCAGATGTTGTTTCTGCTTTAATCCGGCAATTTTTCAGGCGTTTATACCCCCGAAAACGATGGATGAATAAGAACATTACCTAAATTTAGAAATCGCGGTCATCAATGTTTTCAGGTTTTTAGCAATGATCCCGGGAAAGGGGTAATCATTTAATTTGTTGATCGGCACGGAAACGGAATCAAGGTGTAAATTCCGTTCCTTCAGGAGATAAAAATATCCGTTGACGATCTGGTGCGACAAGGTCTGCTTATGTATCAGTAAAGGTCGGCCGGGGGAAACGGGCTTAGAGAATATTTTTTTCAATGCAGCGGTTCCAGGTTTTCGCGATGATACAGCCTCGAGCATTGGAAATTCGTACAATCCGTTCCATATGTCTTTTTTAGATCTTCTCCGAATAAGGACTTTTCGTTTTGAATCGATCACTATAAAAAAATGGAAATGCCTGATTTTTTTGACCGCGTTTTTTTTAGTTGGGGGAAACTGTTGAACCTGATTTTTTTGCAGGACAACACAGGTGTTTTGTAATGGGCAAACGTTGCAAGCCGGGTTCTTTGGGGTGCAGCATAAGGCACCAAAGTCCATGATGGCCTGATTATACAACGCAGGACTCGTTTTATCCAATAATTGATCCGCTAAGTTCTGGAACGATTTTTTTTGTCCAGAAGATTGTATGGTTTCTTTGATGCCAAAATAGCGGGAAAGAATGCGATGCACATTGCCGTCCAGGACAGCATGTGGTAAATCAAAGGCAAATGAAGCAATAGCAGAGGCGGTATAGTCCCCTACCCCCTTTAATCGTTTTATTGCTTCAAAACTATCCGGAAAGTTGCCTGAATTGATCTGGACGATCCACGTGGCACTGGCATGCAGGTTACGTGCTCTTGTATAATACCCCAAACCCTGCCATAAACGAAGTATTTTTTCAATGGGTGCCGAAGCCAGTGAATTGACATCGGGAAAGTGAAGGATAAATTTTTGATAATATGGCCAACCTTGTTCTACGCGGGTCTGTTGGAGGATGATTTCAGAAATCCAGATCTTATAAGGATCTTTAATCCCTTTCCAGGGCATGGCTCTCGGATGTGCCGATGACCATTGATAAATTCCCTGCTGAAATAATTTTATTTTTTTTTCAGTTATTTTGTAGGATAACATCTGGAGCCAGACCCGTAATTTTATTCACAATAATACAATAAGCGATTTCATGAAAAGGAGAAATTTTTTAAAACAGAGCGGATTGGCCATTTCAGGTTCAACCCTGTTCTCAGTGTCCGGAATGCCTAATATTATAATTCCTAAAGCCAAAGACAAACTCGGAATAGCCCTCATGGGTTTAGGTTATTATTCCAGGGATATCCTGGCCCCGGCATTACAATTGACACAACAAAGTGTATTGACCGGCATCATCACCGGAACTCCTGAAAAGGCCGTTGAATGGAAAGCCAAATACAAACTCGAGGATAAAAATATATACAACTATACCAATTTTGATGAGATAGCCAATAACCCGGACATCGACGTCGTCTATGTGGTGCTCCCACCTTCGATGCATGCGGAATATACGATAAGGGCTGCCGAAGCCGGCAAACACGTTTATTGTGAAAAACCAATGGCGGTGACGGCCGAAGAGTGCGAGGCTATGATTAACGCTTGCAATAAAAATAAAGTCAAACTGAGTATTGGCTACCGTATGCACCATGAACCCAACACCCGTGACCTGATGCTCATGGCAAAAACAAAACCCTATGGCAAAATCACCCATGTGCACGCTGAAGCCGGATACCGGGAAAACCGGACCACCCATTGGAAACAGCAGAAAAAAATGGGTGGAGGATGTATGCTCGATATGGGGGTATACCCGCTGAATGCACTGAGGTATGCTACCGGTATGGAACCCATTGCGGTTACCGCCAAGGCATCTACCACTCGTCCGGAAATCTACCATGAAGTCGCAGAGACCATGCATTTTGATCTTGAGTTTCCAGGAGGATTGATGACCCAGGGAATCACCAGTTTTGGACAGAGTATGGGATTATTACAAGTGGATGCTGAAAAAGGATGGATAAAAATGCAACCTTTTCAGGCGTATAATGGGGTCAAAGGGGTTACCAGTGATGGAAAAGCGTTGAATAAAACCATTAATAACCAGCAAGCTAAACAAATGGACGACGATTCGATGGCCATACTCCAAAAAAAGCCGATGCTGGTGCCCGGAGAAGAAGGGTTAAACGATATCCGGGTCGTGCAGGCTATCCTGAAATCAGCCGAAGAAGGAAAAAGAGTAGTGATCGATTGAATCGAATTAATCGATTTATTCGAATTACTCGTAACTCAAGCCAGTGTCTTTGCTATCTCTGTACGGTAGGCCTGAATAGCCGGGATCACTGCTGCGGCCAGGCCAATGGATAATGCACCTGCTAATAAAAAGCCTTCTTCCCGGATAAAATCCCATGCATCAAAACGATATTTATAAAGTTGGAACAAATAATCCGAACTAAAAAACATCACCAGATGGCAGGCCAGTACGCCTAAAATATATCCGAAAAAAGCTATGGCGAGACCTTCTAAAATGATCAGGGAAAACAAAGAAACCGGGGAAGCGCCCATGACCCGCATCAGGGCTAATTCAGCTTTCCTTTCTTTTAAAGAGTTGTATAACGAAATAAATATACTCAAGCCCGAAACAAAAGCAATCACCCAGGCCAAAGCCCTGATAGCATCAAACCCGATACCCATCAACGAAAAAAGCCTGTTGATTTCAATAGCCGGTGTGGCAGCCTGCAATTGGGTATTCTGATTGATATTGCGCTGCATATTGAGGGTCATTACATTCCTTGCTTTAAACTGTATCAATAACGTGGTGATTTCGCGGGCGGCCAGAGCACTGGAATCTACTTCCGCATCATGATCATGATCTGATTCATCATGATCTCCTTTTTCGGTGTGTGAATGTTCTGCCAACCCATTTTCAGTCTTTTCCTTGGCCGTGTGCGTGGTATCCTTGTTTTTAGGCTGGGCCTGATGTTCGTGTACTTCCCAGATACTTTCTGCTGAAGTCAGGACCAGCTGATCGCATACTGTTCCGGTCTCTTTTAAGATCCCAATTACCTTAAAAGGAGCATGATCGTGTTTATTAAAATCATCCGAGGTGAGGCCATGCGAACTGATAAATGTATCCCCGGGTTTAAGTTTACTGACAGCCGCTACCGAGCTACCCAGGGTGACTTCCATCGGTAATTTCCACCAATTACCTGAGGCTAATTCGGCTTTATACAATTCCGGAAAATCAGCCGTGGTACCAACAATCCTGAATCCGCTGTACGTATCGCCCAGGGATAAAGGCACGGCTTTTTTAATCAAAGGGTGCTTAGGATTCATAAATGCCTGTACCTCCCGCAGCGGGATGTTACCGGTAGGCGCATCGAGGTGATACAATCCGTTGAGGACTAATTGCAGGGGACTGCCTTTGGCTCCAATAATCAAATCGATCCCTGCCAGGTTGTTTTCAAATTTTTGAGTGATTTGTTTATTAAGGGTCATCATCAGCGCTATCAAACCAACACCGAGGGCAAACAAGGTCAAACTTAAAACCAGGCTGAGTGGTTTATAAAATAAGTTTTGCAGGCTTAATTTGATTAGTTTCATGCGCCCAGGAGTATTTGCTGATCAAAATGGGATTTTATTCGGGCATCGTGGGTAACGATAATCAGGGCGGCATTCTCCAGGGAAGCTTGTTCCTCCAGTAAATGGATCACCTCTTCAGCGTTTTCATCATCAAGCGCCGAGGTAGGCTCGTCTGCCAAAATTACAGAAGGTTTGTTGATCAGGGCGCGGGCTATGGATACCCGTTGCTGTTCTCCAATACTCAATCCGGAAGGCCGGTGATGGGCATGATGGTCGACCCCTAACCTTTTAAGCAAGGTAATGATCCTGTCGCGGTCTATAGGATATCCTGCCAGGTACTGGCTCCAGGCAAGGTTTTCAATGACTGAGACAGCCTGGATAAAATAAGATTTCTGAAAGACAATACCAATTTTTTTTCCTCTATACTGGTCAAGTTGGGAAGCGGAAAGTCGTCTCAGCACCTGGCCGTCGATAGAGATTTCACCGGTTTTAGGGGTCAACAAACCTGCAAGCAGGTGCAGAAACGTGGTTTTGCCGGTCCCTGATTTTCCCAGGACCAGGCAGTGTCCCTTGTCTGCTACGCTGACATCCGGAAACTGGAAGCCGGCATTTGGGTATTGAAAAGAAATGTTGGTACTTGATAACACGCGGCAAAGCTACTATTTATGCCCCAATTGATGGATGGTGGCAAATCAGGAATCTGGATGGATATAAAACAAAAAGCCGGAATAGAATCTCTATCCCGGCTCATTGATATTAAACTTACTCTAAATGTTCTGCTGTTAATTCCCTGCCCTTCGTTGTTCGTCTTCCAATCCGGTTTTTCTTTGTCTGGATCCTTTTACTTTAAGATTTCCAAAGCGATAGGTAAAGTTTACCCTCACCGTTTGCGATTCATTATATCCTCTGCCTTCAAAATAAATACCTCCGAAATCGCTGACGGCATTCCAGCCGGCAGTTTTAAATATATCGGTAAAAGATATTTTGATGTCAGCTTTTTTAGCGAGTATGGATTTTTGGATTCCAAAGTCTACATTGGTCATGCTCTTTCCTACAAAGGTGCCTCCCCAAACTCCTCCCGTATTGAACCATCCGGACAATTGAAGTTTCAAACCATCCTTCAGTGTCGCTGTATGTTCCGAATACAAGTTAAATCCATTAGTACCTATGCGCAGGTTTTTGCCGGCGCCAAAGTCAGAGGTATAAACCTGCCGGAAAGCATTGACACTGACATAACCGTTGTACCATTTAGCTAAAGGCAGAGGCGTTGCGATTCCAATGCTGTAGTTGTCCATCTGGGCAATATTTTTTTCGGTGATAAAGGTCCTTTTGCGTTGGGTGGAGTCTATAATCTGGCCGAAAAAATCATTGGTACGTGAATATGTCAAGGTAGTGATCATCATCCCCTTCAGGGTATGGTTGAGGTTTACATTGTGGGAATATTGTGGGTTGAGGAAGGGATTGCCTTTACGGAAAGTCAATTCATCCAGTCGTTGTTCAAATGGGTTGAGGTTTTGATAACGGGGGCGGTCGATCCTCCTGCTATAGGTCAAACCAAAGGTATGGGTTTTGCTGGCGGTATAGGTAAGTGCAAAACTCGGAAACAAGTCCACATAAGATCGTTTTACATCATCTTCCTCTTTGGGGTTCATGCTGAGTAACTGACCGTGGGAGTTGGTATTTTCCAATCTCAAACCAGTCTGCAGTGCCCATTTTTTGTTGAATTGTTTATTATAGTTGACATACGCGGCATAGACCATCTCATCATAGTTGAAGTCACTGCTCTTTTCATGGTCCTGAGCTTTTACTCCCTGGATATAATCGAAAAAATCAAACCCGTTGTCTGTGGTCACCTGGGAAAACTTGAATCCGATGCCTAACTTGCCTTTGGCCAGATTTTGTTCGTAGTCCCCTTTGAGCGTACGGATGAGAATATCCGTATTGGTTAAAGAGCCGAAGATACTGCTGGAAAACAATGAAGCTTCGTCCGGCGACATGTATAAATTAGGGTTGTAGGAATCATTTTTTAAACTGATTTTGCCATAATCAGCATCGATATTAAAAGTCCTGCCGGAGGTATCCTTGTAAGCATAATTAAGATTGGTTTGGAAATTATTTCTTTTTTCCAGTGTCCGGGTAGTTGAATTAAGGATAGAATCTAGTTTGCCATTGTTATTCAGCGTACCGATTCGAGTGGTACCATAACCATTTTGCACTCCATCATAAATATTGCCATTGATCTGAGCACCAATAGTGTGTTTAGCGTTGATGAGGTAGTCCACCCCAATCCGTCCATTCAACCTGGGATATTTGACCGAATCGTCTTTGATTTTATTGGCCTGGTCAAAAAACAAACCTCCCTGCTCCCGGTAAAAATTCATATTCTCATGATTAATCCCCATACCAGCGGAAATATTGGAGTAGAAATTAAATTTTTCCTTACGGTGATTGAGGTTGACTGAAGCATTTCCTTTGGGGGTAATACCCATCCTGAAATTCATCGAAGCAGTACCATTGGTCCCGAGGCTTTGATTGCGTTTCAACCGGATATTAATGATCCCTGCATTACCTTCTGCTTCATATTTGGCTGAAGGGTTGAGGATGACTTCAATCGCTTCAATGGTATTAGCATTATAACTCTTTAATAAAGAAGCCAGGTCACGACCGCCGATCCGGGCAGGTTTGCCGTCGATATATATCTGAACACCACTTTTACCCTTCAACATGATATTTTCATTGTTGTCTATCACCACACCCGGCGCTTTGCGCAGTATTTCCAGCCCGTCACTGCCTGCAGAACTGACATTGTTTTCCACATTGAGGATCATTTTTTCAGCTCTAATTTCAATGATCGGTTTGACCGCTGAAACGGTGACCGTTTGAAGTTCTGTGGCATTTTCAGGAAAGCTATGAATGCCGGTATTTAAAATACCTGAGCTGTATTCAAAAGCCGGAACCAGAAGATCCGGTTTACCTACGTAAGAAATTTTAAGCAGGTATTTGCCCGGTTTTGAATTTTCAAATTCAAACATTCCTTCCGGGTCTGTAATCGCTCCTTTGACCAGCCCAGTGTCTTTATAATTTAACAATAGAACGGTTGCAAACTCATAGGCCTCTGTTTTGGAATCACCTACTTTACCGGTGATCATATTTTGGGCCAAAAGGGTTTGACTGGAGGTCAGCATTACTGCTGCAAAAATCAATATAGCATTAAACGTTTTCATAAGGATATAGACCACATTTAAATGAAAATGGTTGCATCAATTCAGCCCCTGATCGGACGAATTGCGACTAAAGTCGGGGATTGTTCGACTAATATTTAAATTCGGAAATCAAATGGTTATCGTGATCCTGAAATACCTTGATTTTAAATTATCTCAACCTGATCTTAAATTAACCGATCGGTAATTATAGGAGGATTTATCCCCCATTTCGGGGGATTATATTTAATTGCGCATATCCAATCCCCACATCAATTTATCCCTCAGGGTTTTTAAAAAAGTATGTCCGCTGAGTTGAATCAATTGGATGTTAAAACTATTTTTTTTAAGCGTGATGGTATGGTCAGGAGTGACCAGGCCATATTGGGAATCCAGGGTACATAAAAAACTATCTGACCGGCCTTCAACCTTGAATTCCAACACCGAACTGTCCGAGATGACTACCGGCCTGACATTGAGGTTATGAGGTGCAATGGGGGTGAGTACAAAATTTCCTGACTGGGGAAAAACGATGGGTCCGCCACAACTTAATGAGTACCCGGTTGAACCTGTTGGAGTTGCCAAAATAATCCCATCGGCCCAATACGTGTTGAGGTATTCCCCATTGAGTATGGTATGGATACGGATCATCGACGAATTGTCCCTTTTGAGGATGGTAAAATCATTTAAAGCAAAAGCACCTGGCTGAAAAATGACCGGCTGCGAAATGACCTGCAGGGTACTTCGGTTTTCAATATGATAATCACCTTTTTCCAAAGTAGTAATCATTTGACGAACAGCATCTTTTTCAACAACCGCCAGGAACCCCATCCTGCCCAGGTTGAAGCCCAACAGCGGGATGCCGGCATTGCCTACAAAAGCAGCGGCTTTCAGCATCGTGCCATCCCCACCGGCAGTGATGATCATATTGATTCCCAGGGTTTTTAATTCCTCTTGTTCGTATAACGGAGGCAAAAGATCAAACCGGGCATCGCCGGTGATCAACTTTCCAAAACGGAAAAATTGGATTTTGGACTGTTCCAGCAGGGCTTTGGTAAAACTAAAAAATGCTGTTTTAGACTCTTCCTTTACCTCTAGAACAAATAGCAAAACGCGCATAGCTAGAATTGATCCCTGAAATGTAAATAAAATCCCAGTTCTTTTCTGTGGTTAATGCTGCAATCCATCTGGACGAGGGAGGTATTGGACAACAAACACTCAAGGCTGACCCCGGCGCTGTATAACCAGCGGTTTGTCAATTGGTTGTTGACCGTATAATAAATATTGTTGACATAAGCTGTGCTGGCATGGAGCGAAGTACTCAACTTCAAAGGCATAGCGTTAACTCCGATTTTTTTGTTGCCCCTGAAATTGAATTTTCCATTGTAAAAAATAAAACGTTCCCTGAATTTAAGGAATAAATAATCCATACCGTCCAGCACATAATATTCGTATCCTTTGATATAATTTTCACCAAAACCAAGGGCTTTGCTGTTGTAGTAAGGAATTTTATCCCTGATGATGGATCCTCTCGCTTTTAACATAATTCCGGTATTGTGTTTTGCCGACCAGGGAAAATATTGATCCATTTGAATGCTGGCTGTGAGGGTATTGAGGTCAATCTCGTTGGCCAATCCTTCTTTATTGATCACGAATTCCGCGGAGACCCCGCGGGAAGGATAATATTTCAGGTCGCGGTTGTCATAGGTAAAGCGATAACGCAAAGCAAAATAGTCCTGCCTGCCCTTATTGCCCAGAAAAAAATCAGGGTTAAGCTCATTGCGGATCTGGTCCGCCGTTTTATTGTAGTTGTATTCCAGGGATATGCTTTGAAACAACTGGAGCGTAGTGCGGTGCTCCAGACTCGTAACCATCCTCAATCGCTGAAGGGCATAGTTGGTCTCAGTCCTGTAAAAAACCAGTTTGTCGTATTCTGTTTTATAATAAGATTCTTTGTTTTGGGTATATAAAAATTCTGTTTTAAAACGCCAGCTGCGTTGTTTGCCAAAAAAAGGCCAGGAATAATCCAGGTTCAATCTTGGACTGTACCCGAGTTGCAAAGTAAGTTTTAGTGCATCCTGCTGTCCGGTGAGGTTATTATGTGTAAATTTTATCCCGTAATTAACCCTTTTGAGTGAGCCGTTGAATTCATTCCACCAAACATTAAAATTACGGTCAGCAAGGTCAAATACCGGAACCGGAAAAATATACCAGGCCTCCTGGACTTTAATCATCAGGGAAATCCTGTTGTTTTGAGTGTTCCAGTTTTTTACATTGATTTCAACTTCTTTAAACAGGCCGGTGTTGAGGATCCTGCTCCGGTTTTCAAGTAATATAGTCTGGAGGTATTGAATCGGTAAGCTGTCTCCTTCTGTAAAACTCAATTCCCGCCGAATGATATAGTTTTGGGTCTTGACGTTGCCATCATAAAGGATTGAATCAACATAAACAACCTGAGCCTGGATCGTAAAAGTCAAAATTGAGAACAGGGCAATATTGACTAACCTTTTCATCGATTTAGGGTCAAACATCCAGGTACCTCATGAAGGCATCGTACCGCTCTTTAAAATGATCCACCACTTCTTCTTCGGTATACGAGGCACTGACTTCAAAGTCGTACCGTCTTAATGCCGCTACGATGCGGGATACATCCAGCAGATTTATTTTCAGGGTAAGCAGAATCTTGGTTTCAGAAGGCCTGCTGATGATGCTGCTGATGATCATGCCCTGCTCGGCCTCAATGATCCGGGATATTTCGGATAAAGAATAATGTATATTGTCCAGGTCCAGCACGAGGATACTGCCCGGTTCCGACCAGGCAAAACTTTTTCCATAAAACTCAAAGAGTTCATTGCGTACGATCAGCCCCAGATATTGTCCGTTGTCATTAAATACGGGTATAGTGGTCACCTCTGCATCGGTCATTTTCTTCATCACATCAAATAAATGATCGTTTTTCTGCACCCCTATTTTGGACAGTTCATCCATATAGGTTTCAATGGGAGCATCCACACCGTTTTTAAGGATTTCTTCTTCGCTGAGGAGACCGAGAAACCGCTGGTCCCTGACTACAGGAAGGTGAAGTACATCATGAAGCTCCATCTGACGCAAAGCCACTTCGCCCAGCATTGCGGGATCGATTTCTGGAATTCCTACTGATATGAGTTCATATGCAATCATCACCTAGTCTTTAATGAGCATAAAACGTGGTTGCAAGGCAACAAAATCTTAAACTCTTGTTATCATTCGTTCAGCCGCTTTTTTTCCATCACATATTCTGTTTCGGAAATCAGGCCTTTTTGTCGAAGTTCATTTAATTTATTCAATTGATCGAGCAGGAGGTCATTTTGGGGCTCTGGCTTTTCTTCTTCAAACAATTGTTTTTCAAAAGGGGTAAACTGCCGGTAACCACTTTGTTGAAAACCATCCCATTGTTTTTGAATGCGCACAAAAGCCAGGTCATCGTGGGTGTTAAGTTTTTCGTAATCATTAAATCCCATTTCAACGGCTTTGGCCAGGTGCTGATAAGCCTTGGCGGGCAATTCTGTAAGTGAATAAGCGCAGGCGATATTAAAATGGGTAGCAATATCCCGGGGTTCCATCTGCAGCGATTTTTGAAAATCTTCTATTGCACCGTCCAGATCAAATTCCTTATACTTGCGCATCCCGCTTTCTTTGTAGATATTCCTCCGGTTGTTGTAGGCAGGCACTTCTATATTTTTCCAGGGTTCTGCTTTGGTTTGCATCCTGCCGCGGTTTCTGGCTTGTCGGGCGTCGGGAAAACCTTCAGGATATCCTTCCTGATTAGGTTGACCGGCATTGTATTTCCGGTTAAAGTCCTGATCGGACATCATCAGCAAACCAAGTCCTTCAATCAAACCCACGATGGCCATGATGGGCAGCCTGGCGTTGAGGAAAATCATACAAAGAAATATGTAAAAAATTCCTGCTCCGGGTTTGCGTAAATAAAATTTATGGGCACCGACCGAACCCAGTAGAATGGCTAGCAGTCCGGCTACGATTCTGTTTTTCATGTCCTAAATGAAGCTTCAAGATACAGCATTCGGATCAATTTTGCAGGTAAGCACGGTGATGTCATCCGGGAAGGTCTGACTTCCCTTGAAGTTCTCGAGTTCATTCATCAGTTGCCGGTTAAATTCGGCAGCGCTTTCATTGTGAAATTTACAGACAAAACGTTCCAGGTTTTCAATTTCGAAAAATTGATTTGAGGAATTGACCAGATCCGTTAAGCCATCTGTAAATACCAAAAGCAGCGAAGGGGTGCCAATCGGTATTCTTCCATGCTCAATAAAAGGTAGTTGGTCAAATGCACCCAACACCGTACAACCCTTGGATAAATATTCTACCTGGTTATCATGGTACAATATGGGGGAAATATGGCCACAATTGATGTAGTGGATATGCCCTGCTTTAGGATTGACCTCTGCAATAAATAAGGTAAGGAAACGATCCCCTCCGGTTAAAGCGTAAACTGCTTCATTGAGCAGAACCACCAGCTTTTCTATGTCGGAATATTGTCTTGCCAACTGGCGGAGGTTGGCTTGAAGGTTGGACATCAACAAAGCCGCCGAAACCCCTTTACCCGAGATATCGGCCAGGCAAATAAGGTACCTGTCTTCCCCGATGGGCAGGTAATCAAAATAATCACCTCCGACATTGTAATGAGGTTTGTAAATACTGGACAATTCAAAATGCGGATATTTGGGCAGGCTCTGCGGGATCAACAGACTCTGGACTTCCCTGGCGAGCTCTATTTCCTTATTCATCCTTTCCTGCTCCATCTGGTTGCGAAACAACCTTTTATTTTCAATAGCCACCGCAATGATATTGGTAATGGTCTGGATAAACTGGATTTTATGATATAAGTCTTCTTTATTGGCAACCGTCACCAGGGCATACGAGATGGGTTGTTCCTTATGGTATACCGGGATCACAATGTCAAATTCATGGAGCGTGGGGTCATCCGTTTGTTTTACGGTATAGAGATTCAATATTTTTTTCAGAATGGGGATCAGTTGTTCCGGGGTATAGATCTGATCCAGGTTGGATTGTACCGCCAGTGTCCAGTGATCGACTTCTTTGATCAGCAGCAATACTTTAGACATCCCCATTTCGAACCGCAAAAATTCCCTGTACATATTAAACAAGTCATCTGCGGACATATTGTTGTTGATGGCCTGTGTGATATTGAGCAAACGCTGAATCTGCATTTGTTTGAGCGAAAGCTCTCTTTCCAATTGCCTCAATTGTTGTACTGCCTGTATGGATCCACCATCCGTCATAGAGGGCTAAAATACCAAATTAATCAGGAACGGCTCCCCGCCGCAATTAGATTAATAAAACATTCACAAATACAATCCTATCGGGCACGGTTATTTAGGTTTTCATAACTATTTAATGAAAGTAGTTTATTTTTAAACACAGGGATGACTGGCGGGATAAAGCGCAAACAAAATCAAGCCCAACAATGGACGGGGTTGATAAAAGCGGGATGTTTATGTATTCGAAACGCCCTGGGCGGGTTGTATTTTGTTTTTATCAAATATACCCTGGTGTATGGAATGCGGACTCAGGCATTCAAAAACAAAACCCAACCGGGAAAAATAATCCAACACTTTGGGCAGGATATAATTGAGGTTGCGTTTGGCTTTCAGGCTGTCGTGAAATACAACTATGCTGCCTTCCGCGGCATGGTCGGTTACGTTCCGGAGGCATTGTTCTTTGGTGATTTCCTGATCAAAATCCCCGCTCAGGACATCCCACATAATGATACGGTAATGCCTCTGCAAAAACTGGATCTGGGCTGGTTTTAACCTACCAAATGGAGGACGAAACAAAGAGGAATGGACCAAATTGGCACAATGACGTACATCATGAAAATAAGGCAGGTTTTCCGAAGTCCAGCCATTGATATGATTATACGTATGATTACCTACGGAATGACCCAGGCTGTTAATCCGATCAAAAATATCCGGATGTTGTCTGACATTATTCCCTACGCAAAAAAAAGTAGCCTTGGCTTTGTATTTCTCCAGCTCGGTCAATACCCAGGGAGTCACTTCAGGAATAGGGCCATCATCGAAGGTCAGGAACATGACCTTTTCCTTTGTTGGGACCTGCCAGAAAAAATTGGGGAAAAAATTTTGGATTACTTTTGGAGTCTTAATTAAATACATAGCACTAAAAAAATATGTTCATGAGAAAATGGGATATCTGAATACACCTGTCAAAATGCACCAGCTTAATTATAACGTCAACTTAGATGTTACCGTTGCCTGCCGGGGTATATTTTAATAGATGAACAAAAGTATAATACGTTTTTCATATTAGTTATTTTTTTAATATAAATATTTAACATTTCTAGCATATTATGAATGTAAGAGTCCGATTTGCTCCTTCTCCTACCGGAGCCCTGCATATAGGGGGTGTAAGAACTGCCCTATATAATTACCTGTATGCCAAAAAAAATAAAGGAAAATTTCTCCTTCGTATAGAGGATACCGACCAAAACCGTTGGGTACAGGGGGCAGAGGAATATATTATCGAATCCTTGCGTTGGTGTGGAATCGAACCGGAAGAAGGCCTGGGCTATGGAGGCAATTATGGTCCTTACCGCCAATCCGAACGAAAAGCCCTGTATTATAAATACGCGCATCACCTGGTACAATCAGGTAAGGCTTATTACGCTTTTGATACGGAGGAAGAATTGGAAGTGATGCGTTCCCGATTGTCGGATGCCGGAGTCGCTGCCCCTAAATATGATGCTTCAGTCAGAATGGAAATGAAAAACAGCCTGAGCCAGGACGCCGACTATACTGCAAGCTGGATCAATTCCGGGCAAGGCTATGTCATCCGATTAAAGGTTGATTCCGGGAATACCATAAGTTATGTCGATCTGGTCCGGGAAGAAGTCAAGTTTGCTTCTGAAGAACTGGATGACAAAGTATTGATCAAAGCAGATGGTATGCCTACCTATCATATGGCCAATGTCATCGATGACCATCTGATGGAAATCACCCACGTCATTCGCGGAGAGGAGTGGCTTAGCAGTACTGCCCATCATTTGTTGCTCTATCAGGCTTTTGAGTGGCAGCCACCCCTATTTGTTCATCTTCCTCTGATATTAAAACCGGATGGAAAAGGCAAATTGAGCAAACGGGATGGGGCAAAATTTGGATTTCCTGTCTTTCCCCTGGCCTGGGCAGGCCAAACAGAAGAGGACAGCTTTACCGGATTCAGGGAATACGGGCTCGAACCCGAAGCACTGATCAATTTTCTCGCATTTTTAGGCTGGAACCCCGGCACAGAGCAGGAAATATTTACCCTGGATCAGTTGGTAATAGCTTTTGATTTTGACAAGGTACATAAAGGAGGTGCCCGTTTTGATATTGATAAGGCTTTATGGTTTAACCAGCAGTATATCAAACAAATTCCTGGTGATCAAATCGCACAGCGCCTCAAGCCTATCATTGAATCCAATGGCTGGGATTATAATCCGGAATCCTGCCTCGCCATTATTCAATTGTACCTCGAACGCGTGCATAAAATAAATGAAATACCGGTCCAGGCATACTATCTTTTTACGGAATTGTCCACTTATGACCAGGAGGCATTTAAAAAACACTGGAAACCAGAACTTAAAGTCAAGTTCGAAACCTTGTTAGCTGACATATCATCCATCTCCAGCTTTGATGCGCAGGAATTGGAGTCCGTACTCAAAGAGCATTTAAAGGTAATTGGCCTCAAACCGGGAGATGTATTCCCGATTTTTCGGCTTGCCCTTTCCGGGAGCCTGCATGGCCCTACCATATTTCAAATGCTGAATATCCTTGGCAAAAAAGGACTGGAACGGCTCCATGCCCAACTGAAAATTATGCTGGATGGCCTTTAGAATTAGGTGAGCTTCGGCATAGGAATACTTTAAACCTTAACTTTGGATAATGAAAAAGAAACACGGTTCTAAAGTCCACAAAGACATCAAAGGATTTGACATTCATATCAATCAGTTTGGCGAACTTAAAAGCAATATGAAAGTGGATGATCTCAACCAGTTTCTGGACCGTCATGTTTCCGATAAAAAAATCCTTGATCAAACCGTAGAGCCAAACCTAAAAGACGAGGAGGAATAATTTTTTAGCATTGATGCAACCTTTCTTCAAAGGCCTGCTCTTTATATTTGTTAAATGTCCACTCCTGACAGGGAAGAAAGACCGGAGGAACGAGCACTGATAGAGGCGTGCTTAACCGGTAAAAGACTGGCGCAATCCGCCTTATATGAACGGTATTCCAAGGCGATGTACCAGATCTGTTTACGTATGATGGTCGTTCCGGAAGAGGCGGAGGATCTCCTGCAAGAAGCGTTTGTGGATGTTTTTTCCCATCTGCAATCTTATCGTTACGAGTCCACATTGGGCGCCTGGATCAAGCGCATAGTGGTCAACCGCTGCATCAACCGGCTAAAGAGCCGGAGACTGCAACTGGTCGAATTGACCCACCAGGAATTACCGGCATCCCCTTATATAGAAGTGGATTTTGAAGATCAACTCCTGAAGGTCAACCGGATCAAATCGGCTATGAAGTCGCTCCCGGATGGTTACCGCACCGTACTGAGTCTTTACCTCTTTGAAGGGTATGATCACCAGGAAATCGGTGAGATATTAGGGATCTCCGAAGAAACTTCGAAATCCCAATACAGCAGGGCCAGGGGAAGACTAAAGGAAATGATCAAAGAATATTAAGTATTAATCAAATTAATTAAACTAACCATGCACGAGGACAAGCTTAAAAATTTTATAGATCAGCACCGGGAAGCGTTTGAAACAGAGCGCCCGCACCGGATGGTTTGGCAAAATATAGATAAACAATTGCACGCTGCCGGCCGGACCAGGACACTTTGGAACATAATTCCTATGATTTATAGAGTAGCTGCTTCTGGATTGATCCTCTTGTCCCTTGGGGTAGGGATAGGCTTTAAAGTCCAGCAACAGAAAGATTTTACTTATGCGATTCAAAATCCCGATTCGAGAAAAGAATTCCGCGAAGCAGAAGCCTACTACACCAGCCAGATCGACAACAAACTGAATGAGCTCGGTTCCCTCCAGCCCGGCACCTCCATGATAGAAGATTTAAATCAAATTGATCAGATATCCACTGAACTGAAACTCGAACTGATTAAAAATCCAGACCAGGATCAAAGCCTCCTCATCCAGCAAATGATGCATCAATACCAGCAAAAACTGGAAGTATTAAATAAAGTCCTTTCAAAAATTCAACAAAAAGAAAATAATAACCCTTCATCACCAAATACCAAACCAGATCATGATACGCTTCAATTATAACATTCTCTTTCTCTTGTTACTGCTCCCGCTGGGTGCAGTATCCACGCCGACCAATTCGAAAACCGACAGCGACGGCGATTTTACGAAAAACTACCACAAAGAATACGATGTGCCCAAAGACGCCACCGTTGAACTTATTAATAAATATGGGTACACCAAGGTCCATGCCTGGGATAAACGGATCGTCACCATTGATGTCAATATCATAGCCAACACCAGCTCTAAAGAAAGGGCCGAAGAAATCTTTGATAAAATCGATATCAATTTTACGACCACCAGCAATTATATCAAAGCAGAGACCGTCATCAATTCCACCTCAAAAAACTGGTGGGACATTAAAAACTGGATCGGCAACTGGAACAACAACTCTTCGTACAAGATCAATTATGATGTTTACATGCCTACCGATCAATTCCTCAAACTGACACACAAATATGGCGATGCTTTTGTTGACCGGTTGGAAAGAGATGCTGTGGTCAAAGTATCCTACGGCCACCTGCGTATGGATGGACTGGCAGGGGACCTGGAACTCGATCTGGCCTACAGCGATGGCAATGTCGGCAATATTGAAGACGGGAAACTGAATCTCCGTTATTCCGACGTCACCTTGAGCAGTATGCATGATGGCAGCCTCAATTTCCGGTATTCCGAAATCAGGTTAAAACAGGCCGGGACCCTTAAAGCTGAAAGTGGTTATGGCGAACTGGATGCCGAACAAATCGGAAGCATTGACATTCACAGCCGTTATGACGACATCAAAATAGGCAGTGTGGGTTCGATGTATGTCAATAGTGCTTATTCGGATTTTGACCTGGGCAAGTTGAATAAGATTTCCACTTTTTCTTCAACTTACGGCGATATTATTATCCGCGACCTCGACGCTGAATTCCAATCTTTGGAACTGAAAACTTCCTATACCGACGTACGCATATCCTCCCGGGGGATTCCCTATCGACTAGATGCCAGCGCCAATTATGCCGATATCAAGACTACGGGAGAGTTCAACAGTACCTATCTCGTGGAAAAATCAAATAACAAAACCGTTAAAGGATATACCAAATCGGAGCATAGCGGCGGTATGATCAAGGCCACCCTATCCTACGGCGGGATCCGGATCGACTAAAATTCCGGCTCCCGAGATCTTCCGGTTTATTTGGAATACGAAATCCGGTAGATCACGTCAGCATAATCGTCTGAGACCAATAAACTGCCATCAGGGAGGTGTTCCAGGTCTACCGGTCTGCCCCAGGCTTTCCCATTCTGCAACCATCCTTCAGCAAAATTAGTATACGAAACCGCCTTCTGATTTTTATCCAGTTGGACCAGGGTTATTCTATAGCCCTGGGGAGTTTTACGGTTCCAGCTTCCGTGTTCCGCAATCAGGATTTGTTTGCGATACATTTCCGGAAATTGATTACCGGTATAAAATTCCAATCCAAGGGGAGCGATGTGGGCACCTAATTTTTGAGCTGGTGCAGTGAAATCAGCGCACTTACCTTTTGATCCAAATTCAGGATCAGGCAGGTCTCCCTGATGGCAATAAGGATAACCAAAATGCTGGCCGTCTTTTGATGCATGATTGAGTTCGCAAGCCGGGATATCATCACCCAGCCAATCTCTTCCATTATCGGTAAACCAAAGTTCTTTATTATCAGGGTGCCAGGTAAAACCAACAGAATTCCGGACTCCCCGTTGGACGATTTCCATTTGTTTAGTGACTACATCCAGCCGGGTGATCGTATTAAATATCGGATCTTTTGATTCACAGATGTTGCAGGGAGCCCCTACCGGGACATAGAGTTTACCATCAGGTCCAAAGGCAATGTATTTCCAGCCATGATGGGTTTCTGAAGGGTATTTATCGTATACAACTTCGGGTTGTCCAGGATTTTCCAGGTTGTTCTCAATGTTTTTAAAACGGAGAATACGGTTTATTTCCGCTACATAAAGGTCGCCGTTTTTAAAGGCAACTCCGTTGGGTGAGTTTAAGCCCCTGGCAATAGTATAAACCTTTTCGGCTTTGTAATCTTTATTTTCATCCCGGACAGCCCATACCCTGCCCCCATCGCGGCTTCCGATATACAAGGTTCCTTTATCGGACAGACACATCGAACGGGCACTTTTTACGCCTTCAGCATAAACTTCGATCTTAAAGCCTGCAGGCATTTTGATTTTATCCAGTTCGATTGCCGGAGGACCTGGATTTAACCAACATGAAAAAATTAAAAAAAACAACAGGTAAATCATTTTATACATAAGTTTTATCAAAAATAAAAGTTATTTAGAATTGCCGCTTATTGTCCTCATAAGACTATAGATGTATCCTGTCCAGCTTTTTTATCTCGGCAAACCGGAGATCCCGCACCATTCCTTTCATGCTCACCGTACTCAGGATGGCAATGCCAATGGCAAAATAAACGATGAGGATTAAGACACTATTGCGCATACCCCCGCTAATCAGGTCGATATACCCAAAACTAAAGGTACCGACGACAATAGCAAGCTTTTCGAGCACATCATAAAAACTAAAATAAGAAGTCACATCCACTTCGTTTTCATCCATCAACTTGGAATAGGTGGACCTGGAAAGTGCCTGAATGCCACCCATCACCAGCCCTACCCCGGAGGCAATGAGATAAAATTGAAATTTGGTGTTGGTGTAATAGGCCCCGATACACACCAGGATCCACATGATGAGCATCGTCATCAAAGAAAATTTATTCCCTTTAATTCTTGAAAGGCCGGAAAACAGATAAGCTCCGACTAAACCTACCAATTGCAGGATTAATATAATAAAGACGAGTTCGGATCCTTCAAATTTCAACTCTATTTTGGCAAAAGTAGCCGCCAGGTAAAGGACCGTCTGCACTCCTGCACTGTAAAAGAAAAAAGCCAACAAAAAACGGCGCAGGTGAACCTGGGTTTTTAATTTGTTCCATACTGATTTTAATTCATAGTATCCTTTTTGCCAGATCCCGCTGGCAAATTTTTCCTTCGAATCGGAAGGCAGCCTTTTAAATGGTATTTGGGCAAATAAAAGCCACCATAATCCCACCATGATAAAAGCCAGCCGAACGGCAAAGTCGGTGTCCCGGATGCCAAACCACTCTTTTTTCTGAATGATGATCAGGTTGATGATCAATAAAATGACGCTGCCGATATAACCGTAGGCAAATCCTCTGGCGCTGGTTTTGTCATAACGATCTTCCGATGAAATCACCGGTAAATAAGAATTGTAAAAGACTAAACTACTGGTAAATCCTATACTCGCCAGCATAAACCCCGCAGTCCCAATCCAAAGCGTGCCCATTCCCCGAAAAAAAAATAACATGATACAAGCCAGCGAACCCACCCAGGTAAATATCCTGAGAAAAAATAATCGTTTCCCGCTATAATCCGCCATGCCACTTAATATGGGTGAAGCAATGGCGACGAAAATATAAGCAATGGAAATAATAAAAGAATAATAAGAACTGTTGGGCAACTGAGCCCCACCGATCGAAATGGAAGCATTGGTAACACTTAAAAAATAGGCAGGAAAAATAGCAGAAGAAATGACCAGGGCATAGGAGGAATTAGCCCAGTCAAACATGGCCCAACTGCGGATTACTCTGGGATTATTTTTTTCAATGGGTACTTGCATCCTCAAATATAGGAATACTAAAATCAGGATAGGGTGTCGTTTCACCGCTGAATTCCAGGAATCCAGAGGTAACCGCTTTAGAGAAGAAATGGCAGACGGCGTATTAATAACGAAAGGTGTCCCCGCGGTAATCCAATCGTCGATTAATGCAATAAGCTTAAATTTATGTGATGATTATAGGTATTCTATCCCGCAATCCCGGGCTTTATTCCACTCAAAGCCTGGCTATAGCCGGAAGAAAAAAAAATCATAGAATACTGGTCCTCGACCCCTATCACTGCACCCAGTATATACTTGGCGGCAAACCGGTCCTTTATTACTCCTCCAAACCCCTGATCAGATTAGACGCCATTATTCCCCGCATCGGCGCGACATCGACCGATATCGGTGCTTCAGTCATAGATCATTTTAATGCCATGGGGGTGTATTCAACAGCAACCTCGGAAGCCCTGCTCCGGGCCAGAAACAAATGGAGTTGCAGTCAGTTTTTGGCTTCCCACCAGATGCCTATTCCGGAAGCCTGTATTCATTTTAACCCGGAATCCAATGAAAAAATACTGAAGAAGTTTAATTATCCAGTCATCATCAAATTGATCAAGAGCACCCAGGGATTAGGCGTCATGAAAGCCAATCACAAAGAACAGGCGATGAATATTTTGGAAGCCTTCCAGCGGATCGAAGAACAAGTCATTATCCAGGAGTTTATATCCGAGGTGAAAGGAAGCGATATCCGGATCATTGTCATTGATGGAAAGGTGGAAGGCGCTATGAAGCGGCAGGCCAAAAAAGGAGAATTCAGATCCAACCTGCATCAGGGTGCCAGGGCCAAAACGGTAAAATTGACCGCTGAAGAAGAGCAACTGGCTATCCGAACCACCCAATTGCTTGGACTCGATGTTGCCGGAGTAGACCTCCTGCGGTCAGATCGCGGACCTTTAATACTGGAGGTCAACGCATCTCCCGGCCTGGAGGGTATAGAGCAAACTATAAAATCAAGCATTTCCGAAAAAATAATTGAGTTGATTGAACGCAGATTGGGTAGCTGATGGAAAGAAAAGTATTGGTCCTTGGTGAAAGCATCGTCGAGCCGGGTGAACGAAAACTCATCCGGTTTCCGGTAGGCCATCTTGCTTCCGGTACCCGGATCTATATCCATGTCAATGTCAACCGTTCAAAACGGAAAGGACCGACAGTATTATTGATCGGTGGCATGCACGGGGATGAGATCAATGGGACTGAGATTGTAAGACGTGCTGCTCAACGGTATGGCACAAACGTCCTGGAATGCGGCACTCTGATTACCATACCGCTTTTAAATCTTTACGGCTTCATTCATTTTACGCGGGATGTATCCGATGGTAAAGACGTAAATCGCAGCTTTCCCGGATCCGCCAAAGGCTCCCTGGCATCAAGAATAGCCAATATCGTGTATAAAAAAATATTGCCCGAAGTAGATGTTATCCTGGATTTCCACACCGGAGGGGGACAGCGCTACAATTATCCACAGATCCGATACTCCAAAAACGAACTATCCTGCAGGACCCTGGCAGAGGTATTTCATGCCCCTTTTATGCTGGCCGCTTCACTTAAACCTAATTCACTCCGCCAATATGCTCAGAAACTGAAAATACCCACATTGGCATTTGAAGGAGGTGAAGCTGCGCGTTTCGATGGTTTTAGTATAGAAAAGGGTCTGCAGGGTATCCAATTTATTTTACAATATCTCCAGATGATGCCGGTCACCCTGGAACCCCTCTCTCCAACCCAATCCCTGATAGAAGATACCTGGGTGAGGGCACCATATAGCGGAATTTTTATTTGGCAGCGATGTTCCGGAGTGTTTATTAACAAAGGAGAAATCCTCGGTTCCATATCCGATCCGGATCAAACCAGGGTGGAGTATATAAAGTCCAAAATCAGCGGTTATATTATCGGTCATACCAATGCTCCGGTGGTCCATGTGGGCGATGCATTGTTCCATATCGGGAGATGAAAGGCGAGTAGCGGGATTCGAGACTCGACGAGTGCGTTTCAGGCAACGAGCATCAAACAAAAACACAAACCTCGACTTGCAGCTCGAATTCGATTTATCCTATCTCTTTCTTTTGTATTTTTGACAGCGCTCATGTCTAAGCTAAAATCTTTTGAACTATTCGGAAAGTTGTGTTTTTTGCTGGTGCTTTCGTGCAAAGAACCGAATGAAAAAATAAATCTTGCACCATTGGCGACCGATACGTTGTCCTCGGTGCAATCGATGACTCCGGAAACCACTGCAGTTCCGGGCAATATCATTAATCGGGTCGCCTGGCAAAAACCAAACTTGATCATTGAAAAACTAAGCCAGGACCTCAAAGGGAAGGTGGTGGCCGATATCGGTGCCGGCCCTACAGGCTTTTTCAGTATGTTGCTGGCGAGGAAGGGTGCCCAGGTGTTGGCCATTGATATTGATCCGGCGGCTTTATCCTACATAGAAAAAGAAAAAGCCAGCTTGGATAGTAGCCAGCAGCACCTGATTAAGACCAGATTGGCGAGAGTGGACGACCCCAGGTTAAATATAGAAGAAATCGATGCTGTACTGATTGTTAATACCATGGCTTATCTCGGCAATAAACCAACTTACCTTACCAATCTCAAGAATAACCTCAAAACCGGTGGAAAAATCGTCATTGTTGATTTTAAAATGAAAAGATTACCGGCGCAGATTGCTCCTCCCAAAAGTGAACGGATCTATGAGGATGTAGTGGAAGAATATTTATATCAGGCCGGATTCAAAAATATAATCCTGGACGACCAATCGTTGAACTACCAATACATTATCACTGCGGAAAAATAATTTTAAAGAGTTATCTATATTTATCCTGGTTAATAAAATTCAATCTTAAGTTGATATGAGCAAATTAAAAAACGTAAAAGGCCCCGCTATTTTTTTAGCCCAATTCATGGGAGATCAACCTCCGTTTAACAGCCTGGAAAGTATTTGCCGATGGGCAGCGGACCTTGGATATCTGGGTATCCAGATCCCATCTTGGGATGGCCGTCTGATTGATTTACCTACTGCAGCCTCCAGCAAAACGTATTGTGATGACCTAAGAGGTACGGTATCCTCTTACGGCCTTGAAATCACAGAACTCTCTACTCATTTACAGGGGCAATTGGTAGCAGTTCATCCAGCTTATGACGAATTGTTTGACGCATTTGCGCCGGATACTGTAAAAGGCAAACCCGCAGCCAGGGCGGAGTGGGCAGTGCAGACGGTAAAACAGGCAGCCCATGCCAGTAAAAATCTGGGACTTAAGGCTCATGCTACCTTTTCAGGTGCATTGATCTGGCATACGGTTTACCCTTGGCCCCAGCGCCCCAAAGGATTGGTGGATTCGGCCTTTAAAGAATTGGCTAAACGGTGGCTGCCGATTCTCAATGAATTTGATGAATGCGGGGTGGATGTGTGTTATGAAATCCATCCGGGGGAAGATTTGCATGATGGTATCAGTTTTGAGCGTTTTTTAGCAGCTACAGGCCACCATAAGCGCTGCAATATATTATATGATCCCAGTCATTTTGTATTACAACATCTGGATTATCTGGCTTACATCGATAATTACCATGACTATATCAAAATGTTCCATGTCAAAGACGCCGAACTTAATCCTACCGGGCGCAGCGGAGTATACGGGGGATATGCCGATTGGGTGGACCGGGCCGGACGATTTCGGTCTTTAGGTGATGGCCAGGTGGATTTTAAAGCTATCTTCAGCAAACTAGCCCAATACGGATTTGAAGGCTGGGCGGTTTTGGAATGGGAGTGTTGTATTAAAGATTCGGGGCAAGGCGCAAAAGAAGGGGCCCCTTTTATACGGGACCATATGATTAAAGTAACTGAAAGAGCTTTTGATGACTTTGCAGGAGGCGGGGCCGATGAAGCTTTTAATAATCGGGTGATGGGGATTTGAGCTAAGAGAAGCGAGTAGCGAGCTATGAGATACGAGAAACTGAACCCTCAACCCTCACCCCATAATTTACGAGCAAACCATTCACATGGTGCCTTTCATGTCCAGCGATGATAAAAGCCAGGGCCCTTGCACTTAATTTATTTCCGCTGGCAGTACCCGTGCGGTCAAGGGCTTCCGGTGGCATATATTCAAATAAGGAGATCGTGGCATCCCTAACGGTTTCATACTCGTGAATGATACTGGCTATACTGCGCTCCGGGGCTTTAGAGGGGCTGATATAATTATTTTGTTCAAACCCGGATAAAGGGGTCTGATCACCCCTGCCGAATCGCAAGGCTCTATAGGCAAAAATCCGTTCGGTATCGATGATGTGCAACCACACTTCCTTTACAGACCACTTGTCTTCTGCATACCGGTAATCCCATTCGTCGAAACTAAGGGAGAACATCAATTTCCTTGAAGTTTTTTTTGCCTCTTTTAATACTGCGATGATATCGGCTTCCTGAACCAGATTGGAATATCTTATAAAATAACCTGCCATTTCATCGTCGTCTGGTCTTCGCCACTCCATAGATCAGTTAATTTTGGTTGCTAAATTGCAGCATTTTAAACAATGTACCTTAAAAATATCATTTTTTTTACCGGTCTCTTATCCCTGTTTCACTGCAGGCAAACACCGGATTCAGGCCGGGATGTCGCTGGAGATGCCCGTATCCAGATACTGGATAAAACAATTGACGAGCATCCTTTTGAGGATAGCCTATATTCTATCCGGGCCAATTATTATTATGAGCATGGGTTATTTGACCAGGCGGTCCAGGATATACAATATGCGATCAAACTCGATTCACTTCAACCGGCTTATTATCATTTGCTTGCGGATATCTTTTTGGATAAACAACAATCTTATGAAGCATTAAATAGTTTGTATCAGGCTTCACAGCTTTTTCCGCGACGCGTGGCCACCCTGCTCAAACTCTGTGAATTTCAATATATCCTCAAACAATATGAGGCTTCTTTAAAAACCATTCAAATCATCCAGGGCATTGAACCCTTAAATGCCGAATCCTTTTTTATGGCCGGATTGAATTACAGAGATTTAAAAGACACCATGAATGCCCTTTCCGCATTAAAATATGCTACCAGCCTCGACGATCGTCATGTCGATGCCTGGATTGTAGCCGGTCAGTTGACACAATCCACGGATCCATCAATGGCTTTATCTTATTTTGAAAATGCCGTAAGGGTGGATACGACTAATATTTTATCCTTGCATAGTTTGGCTGGTTTTTATCAGAACCAAATGGAATACAAAAAGTCCCTGAGCTTATATCGTAAAATCATTGAAATGGATCCCACGTATGCCGATGCCTTTGTTCATACCGGAATGATTTATTTTAATTTGGATTCGTTTGCCCAGGCATTAAATTCTTTTGATATCCTCTGCCGTCTCGAAGCCACCAACCCGGATTATTCTTATTACCGGGGGACTGCCCATGAAGCACTGGGTAATATACCGGCCGCCAGGCTGGATTATCAACAAAGCCTGCGCCTGGATCCTCTGCATGCCGGGGCAAAAGCTGCTTTTGATCTTTTAAAATAATCCCAAACCGCACTTTGTATTTTCAGTTACCTTTAACCCTCCAAATACCTCCAATGAGATTATTCAGTGGTATAATTGTTTTGACTGTATTTATAGCCTGTAAATCATCCCCGGAACCGGTGAATATTCAAACCATACCACAGGCCAATAAGGGTCCCCTGGACCTCAATGAATATCCTTATGCAGTGCCTTTAAAGGACCCTGACAACAAAATTTTTACTTCCACAGAAATATTTCCTAAAGCAGATAAACCTACCGTAGTTTTATTTTGGCTGACTACCTGTAAACCCTGTACCAGAGAATTGACGGCCATTCAACAAAACTTTGATACCTGGCAACGAGAGGTTCCCTTTCACCTGGTGGCCCTGTCGGAAGACCACGTTGATGCGTATCAGGCTTTTGTCAGCCGGGTAAAAAAAGAACAATGGCCCTTTGATGCTTACATGGATATGGAAAGGCGTTTCCAGGATTTATTGCCGGGCAATCTCAACGGCCTCCCCCAGACTTTTATTTTTGATAAACACGGTAACCTGACCTGGAAAAAAAGGGGATTCTTACCCGGGGATGAAGCCCAATACCTGGGTAAAATAAAAGAAGCCGCTGGTTCTTGAAAATTTGTAGTTAACTTAGTACAAACAAATTGATATGGCTGTTTTAAAAGTAATCGAAGTACTGTCCAACTCTACTAAAAGCTTTGAAGATGCAATTGAAAAAGCAGTGAAAAAAGCGGACAAAACCTTAAAAAATATACGATCCGTCAATGTCAAAAACATGAGCGTAACCGTAGACAGTGGTAAAATCAAGGAATACCGCGTCAATCTTCACCTTAGTTTTGAACTCGAATAATCCATTCCTATGATCAAAGTAATCGAATTAATGTCCAGTTCTCCCAGTTCCTGGACCGATGCGACCAATCAGGCTATTAAAAAAGCGTCTAAGACCATGCGCAATCTCAAATCCGCACATATCCAAAATTTTTCTGCTACGGTGGATAAGGGCAAAATCAAGGAATACAGGGTCAACCTTAAATTGAGTTTTGAGGTGGAGTAGAAGTGAAGGTTGAGGCCTGCCCGAATTCCGGTAACGGAAGGCGGGTTGATGTTAAGGCCTGCCCGAATGCCGGTAACGGAAGGCGGGTTAAGGTTAAGAAATTCTCTTCAACAAACATGATTAAACCAGAGCTTTTGTTTACCAAAATCCAACACCTTGGTATTCCAGTGACCGACCTGTCGAGATCCATTCCGTTTTATCAAAACCTGGGGTTTCAATTGGTCATGGACTCCCCATTTGATCATCAGGAGGGTCAGGGCCGGTGTATTATGATGCAAAAGATAGAGATCTTATTGGAGTTATATCAATTTCCGCTCTCTACACTTGAATCGATCAGAACCCGCCGGGATGGACATATCGACCACATCGCATTTGATGTACCGGATATTGACCAGGCGTTTGAGGTCCTGAGTCAAAATGGGTTCATTCCTCTTGAATCCTCACCCGTATTTTTACCATTCTGGGCGAGGGGTTGCAGGTTTTTTAACATCCTGGGTCCGGACGGGGAAAGATTGGAATTTAACCAAATTTTATAACCGGTAAATAAACCAATTTCGGATCATGTACCGTTTTGTGTATCAGGTTGTCCGCACGGCGGCACCAGGTCTCTGGATGACTATGGATATACCGATGATGGACTCAATCGGGCTCGCGAATGCCAAATACAGCGATTGTATCGGCAGCTACTCCTTCAAATGCTAATCGCTATACCTTCTCCAATACCTCTGACCAGAATAGCAATATGATTTCCGATGGCTCCAAAGGCATCATTGAAATAAAATACAATCATCTCAATATTCTCCTCCACCCCCGACAATAAATTGGTTTTCCAAACTATCAATCAGGGACCAATACCCTTGCTCAGAACGTTGCTTCATTGCGAAAAATAAAAAAATCAACAAAGTTTATGCTGAAAAATGGTATTTTATTACAAATTCAGTGCATTACCGGTTACGGTCTATCTGAAGAAGATGGTATAAAAAAATCAATATGAAAATATATTATTCCCCCCTGATCACGTCTCGGACAAAATGTATATCCCTTATTTTGTTAATACTGATCTACTGTTCCTACCGGGTTTCAGCCCAGTATCCCGGGATAAATGAAGATATAGTCCGGCACCGGAAAGGGGTGATTATGGTCCAGGCCAGACCGGGCGCAGTGGTTAAAATAGAACAAATAAGTCACGAATTCTGGTTTGGATGCGCCATAAGTAATGGATTTGTCGGAACAGCAATGTCTGATCAGGACAAGCAACAATACCAGGAGAAATTTCTTCAAAACTTTAATTCCGCCGTCACTGAAAATGCCGTCAAGTGGGCCAATATGGAGCGACAGAAAGGCCAGGTGGATTATTCAGTGGTTGATGGCATCCTCCACTGGACGGAAAAAAATCATATCCCCCTTCGTGCTCACAATCTGTTCTGGGGAATTTCAAAATTTGTCCAACCCTGGGTTAAAGAATTAGATGATTCTACGCTCCGGCAGACGCTGCAGCGACGGGCAGAAACCGTAACCAAAAAATATAAAGGCAGGTTTGCGGAGTACGATCTCAACAACGAAATGGTTCATGGCAACTATTATGAAGACCGCTTAGGCTCGGAAATCACCAAACTCATGGCACAGTGGGCACACCAGGGTGATCCCGATGCCAAACTCTTTTTGAATGATTACGACATCCTTACTGGCAATAAATTACCGGAATATATGGCCCAGATTCGCAAATTATTAGGCCAGGGTATACCTATAGCCGGTATCGGAGTCCAGGGTCACCTGCATACCGATACCTTTGACCGACACCAGGTAAAAAATGCGCTGGACTCCCTATCCATATTTAAATTACCTATCCGGATCACCGAATTTAATATGCCCGGACAACGCTCAACATACTACAGGGAAAATATCAAAGAAATGACCCAGGAGGAAGAAGAGCTGAAAGCCAAAGAATTGGTTGATTATTATAAAATCTGTTTTGCCCACCCGGCAGTGGAAGGCATATTGATGTGGGGGTTCTGGGCAGGGGCCAACTGGATTCCGATCTCATCGCTTTACCGCCGTGACTGGTCTCCAACTCCGGCAGCAGATGCCTATCATCAGCTGATTTTTAATGAATGGTGGACCAGGGAATCCAAAACCATGGACAAAAAAGGCAGCATGTCCATTCCTGCATTTTATGGAAAATATAAAATATCCGTCAATGACCAGTCCAGAGAGATTGACTTATCTAAACCAACTGGTAAGGCTACAGTGAATTTTAAAAAATAACTCAACCAGACGTTAATATTTTGAATGCATATCTATCAACGTCATCATCGGCCCGGCCAGGCTCATTTATAGGCTTCATCCACCTGCTGGCGAAGGTTTTGATAGGCCATGCTCCCCTGTAAGGCCAGGTTTTGCCACCTGCACTCCATAACGATTTTACCTTTATACCCTTCCTTTTTTAAGGCACGGAGATAAGGCCTCAAATCTTCCCCATTTACTCCGGGTGGGGTACGGCCTTCCTTTTCTGCTATTTCACAGTATATGGCATATTTTTTAGTCCCCTCAATTACAGTAGGCAATTCATTTTCTTTCAACATGTGGTAGATATCGATACACAAACGAAAGTTTTTATGATCCACTGCTTTTACCACTTCGAGAGCTTCACCGAGTTTATTTAGAAAATTGCATTCCGTGCTGTTCAGATTTTCAAGAGCAAGCAGGATGTCATATTTAGACGCTACCATGGCTATTTTTTTGGCCATATAAATGAACTGTTTTTTAGCTTCAGCCTGATCGAAACCAGGCGGCACTCCACGCGATCCCCCGCTTCCCCACGTGATCAGTCTCAACCCTGCTGCTTTAGCTCGTCGAAGCACGACGTCGACATAAGCCAACACTGCTTTTTCATCCACCTTGGGTCCAACCACTTTAAGGTCTCCTGGAATAAAAAGATTACAGGCGTACAAGGGGACTTTTAGATTTTTGATAGTTTTGAGGTTGGCCTGGAATTGTTCTTCCGTCACCGTCCTCGGAGAAAGTAAGACCGATACGGATTCTACTAAACAAGTAAATCCAAAAGTGTTGAGCAAGCTGTCATTTTTAATATCCTGCACTACCCCGATTGCCGGTATTTTTTTCTTTTGTCCAAACACAGGCAGATTCCACAGGATAAGCAGACAAAGTATTTTTAACTTCATCATAAAATTAAAGGTACTATAAAACGATTCACTTAGAAAAGTCCGGCTTTAGTTTTAGATAGAAAGTTGGAATTATTAATGTATGGATGTAATTTAAACGCCAAGCGCCTGACGTATCTGTTTCCCTGATCATTTAGATGTGTGTCACTTCATCCTCCCCAATTCTGATTACTTTTGCCCCTCATTTTATTTGTACTTAAGATGATTACTATAACTCTGCCTGATGGATCCAGGCGCGAATATCCTTCAGGTGTCACCAGTCTTGAGATCGCCAAATCGATTTCTGAAGGCCTGGCCCGCAATGTTTTAGCTGCTAAAGTCAACGGCCAGATATGGGATGCCGGCAGGCCAATTACCCAGGACTCTACGTTGCAATTATTGACCTGGAATGATAAGGAAGGTAAGTCTACGTTTTGGCATTCCACCGCCCATCTTATGGCCGAAGCCCTGGAGTCCGTGCACCCGGGCACCAAATTTGGAATAGGCCCTCCGATTGAGCAAGGTTTTTATTATGATGTAGATACGGGTGATAAAGCCCTGACTCCGGCTGACCTGGTGACTATTGAAAATAAAATGCAGGAACTGGCCAGACAAAACAATGCCTACCTGCGAAAAGAAATGTCTAAAGCGGATGCTATTGAATATTTCACACAGAAACAGGATGAATATAAAATCGAACTGCTTCAGGACCTGCAGGATGGACAAATCACCTTCTATTCTCAAGGTCATTTTACTGACCTGTGCCGCGGCCCCCACATTCCGGAAACCGGTTTTATAAAAGCAGTCAAACTGACCGCTCTGGCCGGGGCGTATTGGAGAGGGGATGAAAAAAGAAAACAATTGACCCGCATCTATGGCATCAGTTTTCCTAAACAAAAAGAACTGACTGAATACCTCACGATGATTGAGGAAGCCAAAAAAAGAGATCATCGTAAACTGGGTGCCGAACTGGAGTTATTTATGTTTTCTGAACGTGTAGGTGCCGGCCTGCCCATTTGGTTACCAAAAGGCGCTGCTTTGCGGAGCAGGCTGGAAGATTTTCTCAAAGCGGAACAAGTCAAACGGGGATACCAACCCGTAATCACACCTCATATAGGACGGAAAGAACTTTATATCACTTCCGGGCACTATGCCAAATACGGCAAAGACAGTTTTCAGCCCATCCACACACCCAATGAAGGGGAAGAGTTTTTACTAAAACCCATGAATTGCCCGCATCATTGCGAAATCTTTGGGCACCGACCCAGGTCCTATAAAGAGTTGCCGATACGTATCGCTGAATTTGGAACGGTCTATCGATACGAACAAAGCGGAGAGTTGCATGGGCTCACCCGTGTCCGTGGTTTTACCCAGGATGATGCTCATTTGTTTTGTACTTCAGAACAATTAAAAGAAGAGTTCATTGGTGTCATCGACCTGACCATGTTTGTATTGAAAAAGCTGGGGTTTGAAAAATTCACCGCCCAGATTTCATTAAGAGACCCAAACAATAAAGAAAAATATATTGGAAGTGATGAAAACTGGGAAAAAGCAGAAGCTGCAATCATCGAAGCGGCTGCAGAAGCAGGGTTAGAAACCGTCACCGAATTGGGAGAAGCTGCTTTTTACGGACCTAAACTTGATTTTATGGTTAAAGATGCCCTTGGCCGCAACTGGCAATTGGGTACCATACAAGTTGATTATAATCTTCCGGAGCGATTCGAATTGGAATATATCGGATCGGATAATCAGGCCCATCGGCCGGTGATGATCCATCGTGCCCCTTTTGGGTCACTGGAACGATTTGTAGGGGTCCTGATCGAACACCACGGAGGCAATTTCCCGCTCTGGCTCACCCCGGAACAATTTGCCATATTACCCATCAGTGACCGGTTTAATGAATACGGACATCGCATGAAAAATGACCTGGCTGCGCTGGGTTTCCGGGGATTTGTGGATGATCGCAGCGAAACCATCGGGAAAAAGATAAGGGATAACGAAATGAAAAAAATTCCCTTTCTGCTCATCGTGGGTGAAAAAGAAGTGGCTGCCAACACCCTTGCACTCCGTGAACATGGAAAAGGGGATCAGGGGAGTATGACCATTAGAGAACTGTCTGCAAAACTTTCGGCCCTCATGGCCTGATTTATGTCCACCTGGAAATCATCGATAGTCAAACCTTTTGGATTGATGATCCATCGCTCCGTATTGAGTATGGCGAAAAATGCCATAGAGGATCAGCATCGGTTATTCAATCAACTTATAGACCAGGCGAAAGACACCATATTTGGGAAGGAACATCATTTTAATACCATCAGAAATCATAAGGATTACCAGGAACAGGTCCCGATCCGGGACTATGAACAAATCAAAGAATATATTCAATACATCAAAGACGGCAAATCGGATGTTTTGTGGCCCGGGGTACCCTTGTATTTTGCCAAGACATCGGGTACTACTTCAGGGGTTAAATACATACCCTTGACTAAAACCAGCATGCCTTTCCATTTCAGTTGTGCACGCAATGCCGTGATGAATTATGCCGCCCAGATCAATGATTTCAGTTATTTGGATGGTAAACTGATGTTTTTATCTGGTAGCCCGGAGACTTCAAAAGCCGGGGCGATTCGTGCCGGAAGACTATCTGGCCTGGTAAATCTGCATATCCCGGCATTATTCAAATTGAGCCAATTGCCGAGTTATCCAACCAATTGTATAGAAGATTGGGACACCAAAGTTGACCGGATTATTGATGAATGTGTTGGACAAGATCTCCGCCTGCTAAGCGGGATACCTCCCTGGGTGGTAATGTTTACGGAAAAATTACTTCATAAGACTGGAAAAAAAGATATAAAAGACATTTTTCCAAATCTTAAAATGCTGGTTAGTGGCGGGGTCAATTTTGCTCCGTACCGGGCGCAGTATGAAAAATTATTCGGTGCCAATATGCCCCGGGTGGATACCTACCCGGCATCAGAAGGATTTATTGGTTTTCAGTTTGAACCTGACGATCCGGCTTTAATCCTCAATACCCGTGCCGGCGTATATTTTGAATTTGTTTTACCCGAAGAATTAAATAAAGACCACCCCAAAAGGTTGAATTTAAAAGCAGTTGAAACCGGGGTCACGTACGCTATTTTGTTAACTACCAATGCCGGGCTCTGGTGTTATAATATCGGTGATACGATAGAATTTGTTTCGACACGTCCTTACCGGTTTATAATTAATGGCCGGGTGAGCCAGTTCATTTCAGCTTTCGGAGAACATGTCATTGAAAAGGAAGTCGAAACTGCCCTCTTACAAACCTGCAAAAAACACCGGTGTTCCGTATCCGAATTTACCGTTGCGCCGCAAGTAAACCCAGCAGATCACGGCAAGCCCTTCCATCAGTGGTTTATCGATTTTGAAACCCGGCCTTCAGACCAGATTCAGTTTATCCACGACCTGGATGAGTCTATGTGTCAGCAGAACATTTATTATCAGGACCTCATATCGGGCTCCATCCTGAGGCCGTTGCAGTTGCAGCTCATGAAATCACAGGCTTTTCGAGACTATATGCGCGATATTGGCAAACTGGGGGGGCAAAATAAAATACCACACCTTAGAAATGATAGAAAAATCGCTGATGAATTGGTTCCTTATTTTGATTTGTGGTAGGGTTGAAGTGAAACACCTAACATTAGCGGTTTATCTAACGCTGAAGGAAAAGCGGAAAATTACCTGAACAATTCAAATCACTGATGCCCTCGGGATGCTCCCAAACAATATGGGTAGGAAATTACGCGGGACAAGTTACCTCCTAAATTCTGAGATCCGATAGTTTCACTTCGACCCCCGCACTTA
>JAWXBI010000125.1:0-25702 GCA_034439915.1 Saprospiraceae bacterium
GCAGTAAAAATGTCTTTGAATTTAGTTTTCAAACTATCGATAATTGTATTGTGATTTTGAATTAAATCAGAATCATGGCTGAATACAAAAGTTATTTGGTCATCCTTTTTAACTAAAGGATATGTTCATGGGATTATAATTTGTCGATATGGAGTTAAACAAAAGTGTCTAACTCCATATTTTTCAAACTCCCTGAATTCAAAATTGAAAAGTTCTAGGTTCATTAAATATATGCCAATGTACGTTTGGTAAATTCTCTGCCAAAACGTTGGATATGTTCATGGGATTATAATTGTCGGATAGTCAGCCCTTGCAAACGTGTAGGAGCTGACTATTTTTGTTTCTGAAGCAAGTGGTTTACATTTCCGCCGATTTATGACAAAAAGTACATTTTCAACAGCCCCCGGTTCTTTACCTCAATTTCTCCGCGATATTCACAAGGAAACTCCGTTTTGATTTTATTATAAGTGATTTCGGATAAATTAACCCTTCCTGGCTCTGACATGGATTCCATACGGGATGCTATGTTTACGGTATCTCCCCAAATATCATATTGCCATTTCTTGATGCCGACTATACCAGCAACTACAGGTCCGGTGTGCACTCCGATTCTGACTTCAAAATGACTCAGACCATCCTGGGCGTTCAACACCCCGCTCACCAGGTCGATCATGGCTTTAGCCGCAAGGATCACATTTCTTGCATGCGATGGATTTGTGGTTGGGAGTCCGCAAGCGGCCATGTAAGAATCACCAACCGTTTTGATTTTCTCAAGACCATATTTTGTGGTTATCTCATCAAATCCCTTGAAGTAAAAATCGATACTTTTCACCAATTGTTCCGGTTCAACTTGTTCAGCTATCCTGGTAAATTGTACAAAATCAGTAAATAAAACAGTCACCTGATTAAATTTCACTGCATCCACTTTACCGTTAAGTTTTAGTTCTTTAGCCGTTTCGGAGGGTAAGATATTAAGCAAGAGACTTTCTGATCTTTTCTTCTCTTTTGAAATAGTTCTATAATGCCAATATAAGGTGCTCAATAGAACCGTCGTCAATCCAAGAATGATGAACAGGGAAACAACTATTATCCGTTGATTTCTTTTTTGTTGCCGGAGCAGATCCACTTCTATCTGTTTCTGGGAAACTTCATAATCCGTACGCAAGTCTGCCATTTTTTGTATGGAGTTGAGGTTATTGACACTATCCCGGTATACAATATAATCTTTGTAATAGTTGAAGGATTCAACCGGATTTCCAGCTTTTTCGAATAGTTCTGAAAGCTTAAGATTGGCATCACTGATCTGATCTTTTAGGCCATATTGCCGGGCAAGCTTCAGGCTTTTCAGGGCATAGTTCAATGCTTGATGCCCGTCCCCTTTACCCTCATAGACATCAGACATCGAGATCAGATAGACACAGATTGGATAATAATCTTCCAGTTTTTCCAGTATCCGGATGGCTTCATTGATGTTTTTTTCGGCCAGCTTGTTTTCCCCGGTATTGGCATACACCATGCCTGTATTCCCCAGGCTGTAGGCCATTCCAATGGAGTAATTAATTTTTTCAAAAATTATTCCTGATTCCCTGAAATGCAATAGCGCAGAATCATAATTCTTGTTGTTTAGGAACGCATCACCGGCATTTAAAATGGCCGATGCCAATCGAATGGAGTCCCCGGTTTGTCGCAGGGTGACAATCGCTTTAGTGTAATAAACCATTGCATTTTGATGATTATGCGAGATCGTATAATTATCAGCAATAGCGCTGTAGGCGCTTCCTTCTCCTGGAATAAAAAGCGCTTTTTTTGCAAATTCTGCACTCTTGAAATAAGCATCTAAAGCTTCATCCAGATTACCCAATAATCTTTTTTTATTTCCTTTTTGGAAATAACCCCTGTGCAGGTATAAATTATTACTTAATTGACTGGATAAGATTATAAGTTCTTCTGCATATTTGAGAGCAAGGTGTAGATCATTCACCTCGTTGAAAGATAGGTTCCTGAGCAGTTCCAGCTTCGCTGTATCTTCTAATCTACCTTCCTGATAAATCCTGGCCAGACTATCTGCCAGCCTTTGATCCTGACCTGAAATAGAATGGGTTATAAAACAAAAAAAACCTATCATGAAATAACAGGTTTTCCCTTTAAAAAACATATTGGTAGGCTATGAATTAACTTGAATGACCGGGTCGTAACAATAGGTTTCCCCTCCTTGTGACCAACAGATGGTATAAAATTCAGAGCCCGATTTAACTCCCTCCTTAATTTTCCCAGACCATGCTGAGTCTTTCTTCGCCGGTGAGACCGGAGCAGGGTCCGGGTGAAATAAATCAGAAGAATTATCATCTTTTATCAGAATGGATGTAATTTCTTTAACGTCTATTATCCAGGTCACGGTATCACCGGCTTTGACATGGGTTCTTCCCATATCGGATAAGGATAACGTACTTAAGTTGGGATGTTTCCGGTTAGGTATACTCCCTGTAATTTTAATTTTGTGATGTGCCATTTTAATAGTTTATTTAGGTTAATTAATCATCCTGGATGGTATCGATCAGATTCAAATGAAATTTTGGAGGCTCCATTATCAATTCATTTAACTTATTTATTCGTAGTACCCGGAATAGGAGCCTGGCCGTATTATCACGTGTTTAAATTCCATCAATCAGGTATAGATTTTTATCTCTGGTATAAACTTATTGGTAGGTTAACCCCAATTTATCCAATCAATACGTTGTAATTTAAATAAATAGTTTCAAATAAATACCACATGGCATATATTTTTTACATCCTTACAGTCGGATTGAAGAGATAAGCTATTTTTAAAATTCTACAAGGGAGTGCTGGTTTATCAATCACAAATGGTATTCTCCGAAGTATACGGATCTACCGAGATCTTATTATTCCTTCAAAATATATTTTATCCGGTTTAGTATACCGTTTTCTAAAAAGTATTTTTTTCTATGTTTCATTGATCATTTTGCCTGGTTTGTAATACCCAATACTGTTTTTTGCCAATGATTATTTCTTTGATTCCCAGCTCTCACGATAAGACTCTTATTGTATGGGTTTTAAAAACGGGTAAAATGATACAGCACCTCAAGGGCCATACTTCTTATGTTCTAAATTGTGCCGTCCTGGAAGGCGATCGGGCTCTCTCCAACTCTAAAGATGATTCAATGATATTATGAAATTTGAAATCAGGTGAGGCAAACAAAATATTTTATCCTCTTAGTGAGCAAGGATATGCAAGTGTTGATCACGACCAATTAGGAGATTATTAATCCAATGTCTGGGAACACCTTTGTGAGCAAACCAAAGATGAAAATGGGGTGCATAAATATTTACATTTTGACGAATTGGTTATGGAAAAGAATTAATTGATCCATCATTTTATACATAAACTACTCACATTTTCCTCTTCGCCAGGAATACTCCATTCGGTTGAATAAAACTGGCTTCAATGGCTTTGCCGGTATCATCCATTTTAAATTTGACTTTGTAACCATCCAGGATTTTTAATTTAAACTCATCCTGACCGGAAGGCACCAGTTCATAATCAGGTTGTGGAGGCAACAAGGCAAATAAGGTAGTTCCGTTTTTCACTACAAAAGAAACAGGCTGTGGGCCAAGCGTAAACTCACCGGTATATTTTTCGAGGTCTTCCTTAGTCAATTTTGGAGCTTCGGATTCTTTTTTAAATACAATATCTTCCAACCCTGGTTGAAACCCTATCGCTACCGATTTGACGGTACCATCTTTAGCCATGGCAAAAAATAAATCGGTAAAGGGTGTGTCTTCAAATTGAGCACCAACGGGCTTGCCCCGGAATAGGTCAAAATGTTTATGTTGAAGGGGCAGGACCATGCCATTAAAAACCGCTTGCAATTGTTCACCCACCATACTTACTTCTAAACTTCCGTATCCACCGTTTGTAAATTTCCCTTTATAACCGGCTAATGGCAATGAAGGTTTGGTATTAAATATGCGGCCAACGGAATCGTTAGCTGCCGGGGTCATCAGGGCTGCAAACCGAGCTTTGACATATGGCTCTCGTTGTTGTTTGTGCCAGTCCCGGTAGTTCAATCCCAGCATTTTATCAGAAATATAATTACGAATGGATGTCGTCACGGCCCCGGTGGACGAGACCACATAAATTCCAATACTGTCCGTCGGAAAAAATCCGGTACTGGAAATAAATCCATCAATCCCTCCACCATGCTCCACCCGGTAATGTCCGCGATAACTACCTATCCCCCAGGCCAGGCCATATCCGATGTTTTGTATATCCGGGTTTTCGGAACTAGGGAGGCCGCCGCTAATCATCTGCGCAGTCATGGCTTGTTTGAGGTAATCTGCGGGAATAATTTCTTTCCCTTCGTGTTTGCCTCCATTTATCCAGGTCAGCAACCATCTGGACATATCTTTGGCACTGCTGTTGATAGACCCTGCAGGACCTATGGCATCGATATTTCTATAAGGGATGGCCAGGGCAAAAGAATCTTTGATCAGTGAATACGCCAAAGAATGGTCTGCTGATTTTTCCATCCCGGACACATTGGTCACTGTTTGATCCATTCCGAGCGGTTCGAATATTTTTTCCTGAATATTTATCTCCCAGGATTTACCAGTCAGTTTTTCCAGGACGATACCCTGGCTCAGAAACATAAAATTGTTGTATTGATATTTTTCACGCAGTTCGGCGGTGGGTTCCTGAAATTCAATCCGTTTTAGCAGCTCCATCCGGGACGCCGTCGAACCATACCAGGAATAATCGTGCCTGGGTAAGCCTGTCCGATGGCACATCATATCCCGTAGCGTGACATGATCATTTAAATATTCGTTGTAAAATTTTAATTCAGGCAGGTAGTTTCTAACGGGTTTATCCAGATCGAGCAAACCATCTTTGACCAGCATACCGAGCATTGATGATGTAAAGGCTTTGGTGCAGGATCCTATGGCAAACAAGGTGTTTTCAGTCACGGGCAGTTTTTTCTCCAGATCCCTGTACCCAAAACCGCCGGTATAGACTACCTTATTTTTTTCAACTACAGCTATCGACACACCTGGTGCTTTCCAGTCTTTGAGCACCCTGGCAATAAATGTATCCAAGCCGGCTAATCGTTTGTCGGTCGGTTTTTGAGCGACTAAGCCGGATACAGATAACAAAAGAATAAAATAAAAGCACCATTTTAATTTCATGACCAAAATTTTTATGAAGATAACAAACCGGTTTTGGTTTGACTTCCTATATCGATTTATGAGGGATAATCTCCGATAAAAACCGTGGATAGGGTAGACCAAAATTTTAAAAACCGGGGGTAGAATTCCCTGTTTTTCCAATTCAAAGGCCTTTCGCTCCAAGATCTTCCAATAATTGCAAAAGATGATTACACATTTCATCACTAAAATCAAGATGGGTCACAAAACGAATGGCACCGGGGCCTATTGTCGTAGCCCTTACCTCATTTTTCCCCAAAACTTTAATTAGTTTCTCCGCGGTATGGGGCTCGTTTACAAAGAAGACGACAATATTTGTTTTAACCGGCTTGACTTCTTTAATATAGGGCAGGCCTGCCAAACATTCTCCTATCCGTTTTGCCCGGTTATTATCATCCCGGAGCCTTTCGATATGGTTGTCCAGGGCATAGATACCTGCAGCAGCTAAAAATCCTGCCTGGCGCATACCGCCACCCATCACTTTTCGGATTTTTCTGGCTTTTGAAATCAGCTCTGCACTGCCAATCAGACAGGATCCCACCGGAGCACCGAGGCCCTTGCTCAAACATATCGAAATGGTGTCAAAATATTTTCCGTATTCTAAGGTCGACTCCCCGGTCTCTACCAAAACATTAAATAACCGTGCTCCATCCAGGTGAAGTTTTAGCCCTTTTTCATGGCAAACTTTTGCGATGGGTTTGATTTCATCCAGGGTGTAATAGCTGCCACCTCCACGGTTGGATGAATTTTCAATGACGACCAGTCTGGAATTGGGCATCCAGTCCAATTTTGGTTTAATGGCCCGGCTTACCTCATCCGCAGTGAACTTTCCATTTTCTCCATGTAAAAGATGAATAGCCACCCTCGAATTAAAACTGTACCCACCGCCTTCAAACAGATAGATATGAGAGGTTTCATCGAGTATGATTTCATCCAATTCATGTGTTTGGACTTTGATTGCTATCTGATTGGTCATGGTCCCTGAAGCACAAAATAAAGCAGCCTCATGTCCAAATAATGCTGCGACTTTATTTTCCAGTGCATTGACTGTAGGGTCTTCCCGGAAGACGTCATCCCCCACTTCGGCTGCCAGCATCGCTTGCAACATTCCGGGTGTTGGCCTGGTAATGGTATCACTGATCAGGTCAATTTTCATCTTGGTTATTTGTTGGTACCGAAAAAGAGAATCATGGGTTGGGCAACCCGTGAAGCCCAGGCTTCTTCTGTATGCTCTGCTCCTTCTGCAATTGTATAATCCACCGGGTAACCGTTGGATTTTAAAAAATTCACAGTTGCGTCTATACCGGGTTGGAGTTCGGATTCAATTCCAGCAGTACCGTTGTCAATATATAAGAGGATGTCTTTTTTAGGTCCCTTGTATTTTTTTAGTTCTGCAGACAAATCCAGATTTTTATACCTGAAGCCGGGTGAAAGACAGGCCGCCATAGAAAAGGTTTCGTTGTGGTACCAACTCAGGTGAAAGGCGATAAGGCCTCCCAGGCTGGCTCCCATCGTTGCTGTATTTCTGCGGTCCGGAAGGGTCCGGTATAAGGAATCAATAAAGGGTTTTAATTGGTGTACTATAAAATCAGCATATGCGCTTTGAGCGGTTACGGAACCGTATTCTTCCATTCTTGCCATCGTGTTGTCAATGGCGACACAGATCGGCACCCGTATTTTTTCTTCCTTATCCAGTTTGTTGAGTGTTTCATCTATTTTCCATTCCTGCCCATTAAACGTTTTACTGCCGTCAAACTGATTCTGCCCATCGTGAAGGTAAAGGACTGGAAATTTTTTGTTTGGTTCCATTTCATAAGAATCCGGCAGCCAAACCGTCACCTTCCGGGAAGCCAGGCCATTTAAGGGATTGACCACATGGAGCATTACTTTGCCGGCACTGACCTGGACAGGGGCCAGAGGATTTTTCCAATCCTCCAGTACAAAATATACTTCAGTATCCTCGATGATGAACATTTCATTGTTTCCAGGTATGTTACCCCGGTTGGACACTGCTTCCCTTTCGAAACTTCCGAGGGTAAACTTAAAATGGAGTAGAGTGCTATCCGGAACTGTAAATGACTTTTCCCACCGGGATTCAGACCGGCGCGTCATGGCCATGCCTTTTGGGTTCCAGTCACCCAATTTATTAGTATTACCAGTGAGATAGATGGTATCTGCTTCACTGAGCGCTTCTTCGGTATCTAAAACTATTTTGACTGTCCGCTCTGTTTGTCTGGGACTGGTCTTGCAAGCAAAAAAGGCCAGCAGAAACAGGATAATATACGATTGCTTCATAGGCGGCAAAGGTAATGCTTAGGCCCTCTTTAAAAGTGGTATATTTGCGCCCGCAATGAAATTTATACGCAATTTTTGTGTAATCGCCCATATTGATCATGGCAAGAGCACCTTATCCGACCGTATGTTGGAATTGACACATACCATATCGGTTCGGGATATGCAGGACCAGGCCTTGGACAATATGGACCTGGAGCGGGAGAAAGGCATCACTATCAAGAGTCATGCTGTCCAGATGAGTTACCCCCATACCGATGGCATTACGTATACACTCAACCTCATCGACACCCCGGGGCACGTGGATTTTGCTTATGAAGTCTCGAGATCTATTGCTGCCTGCGAGGGGGCTTTGCTGCTGGTAGATGCGACCCAGGGAATCCAGGCCCAGACGATATCCAATCTTTACATGGCTATCAACCATAACCTGGAGATCATACCTATCCTAAACAAGATCGACATGGATGCGGCTATGATTGATGAGGTGAGCGACCAGATCATCGACCTGGTGGGATGTAAAAAAGAAGAGATCCTATTGGCCAGCGGCAAAACCGGGTTAGGTGTCCCCGAAATCCTGACAGCTATCGTTCATCGGATTCCACCGCCCAAAGGCGATCCCAAGGCGCCCCTGCAAATGTTGATTTTTGATTCCATGTTCAATTCCTTCCGGGGAATCGTAGCCTATTTCCGGATTTTTAATGGTACCATAAAACAAAACGAAAAAGTCAGGTTTGTGGCTACGGGCAAAAACTATACCGCGGATGAGATCGGGGTATTGCAGATGAAACAGGTAAAAAAACCGGAGCTCAGCGCAGGCAATGTCGGTTATATCATCACGGGGATCAAAGACAGTAAAGAAATCCGTGTCGGGGATACCCTCACCCATGCGGATCGTATTGGTGAAGCCATTAAAGGTTTTGAAGAAGTCAAACCCATGGTATTTGCCGGGATCTACCCGATAGATAACGATGATTACGAAGATCTGAAGGACAGTATAGAAAAATTGCAACTCAATGATGCGGCCCTGGTATTTGAACCGGAAACCTCTGCTGCTTTGGGTTTTGGATTTCGATGTGGTTTCCTTGGTATGCTCCACCTGGAAATTGTTCAGGAAAGGTTGAGAAGAGAGTTTGATCAGGAAGTCATCACCACGGTGCCTAACGTTTCCTATTTTGCTTATTCCACCAAGGGGGTAAAAATTAATATTCAGAACCCCCATGAATTGCCCGAAGCCAATCTGATCTCTAAAGTAGAGGAACCCTATATTGATGCCCAGATCATCACCCGTCCGGATTTTATCGGATCGATCATTTCACTTTGTATTGATAAAAGGGGACGAATGGTCAAACAACATTACCTGACCCCGCAACGGGTTGAACTGCAGTTTGAAATGCCATTGGCGGAGATTGTATTTGATTTTTATGATCGGTTGAAGTCGATTTCTCAGGGATATGCTTCTTTTGATTATGCGCCAAGCGTTTACCGCGAATCTGACCTGGTAAAACTCGATATCAAGATCAATGGTGAAAATGTCGATGCTTTGTCGGCCCTGGTACACCGTGACAAAGCGGAAGCACTTGGCCGCAAAATGTGCAGAAAACTAAAAGATCTGTTACCCCGCCACCAATTTGTCGTTGCGATACAGGCAGCCATCGGTGCAAAAATTATTGCCAGAGAGACTATTTCTGCCATGCGCAAGGACGTTACCGCAAAATGTTACGGAGGTGATATCAGCCGTAAACGTAAACTTCTTGAAAAACAAAAAGAAGGCAAAAAGAAAATGCGCCAGATCGGCAATGTAGAGATCCCCCAAAAAGCATTCCTGGATGTGTTGAAATTGGATGAATAAATAAGGAAGATTTTCGATTGATCCGAAGCATCAGATCGATTGGTTGATACCTGAAACCTCAAAGCGGATACCTCATGCCTCCCACCTCCCACCTCAAACATCCTCGTCTGATCGCCCTGGATGTATTCCGCGGAATGACCCTCGTATTGATGATGATCGTCAACAATCCGGGAGATTGGGGGGCGGTGTATGCTCCATTATTACATGCAGACTGGCATGGATGTACCCTGACCGACCTGGTCTTTCCTTTTTTTTTATTCATTGTGGGTGTGGCGATACCGTTTGCTTTGGGATCGAGGAAGGATGCCGGTACCGCAGATCCGGCACTTTACCGGAAAATAATCATCAGGGTTATCCTCATATTTTTGATCGGCCTTGTCCTGAGTGGATTTCCTTATTATAATCTGACCACTATTCGTATTCCTGGCGTATTGCAGCGTATAGCGATTGTTTACGGGGTGGTGGCTATTTTGTTTTTAAAGGTATCGGTTAGAGGTTTATGGATTTCCCTGGCAATATGTTTGGCCGGCTATTGGTTTTTGATGACCAAACTGCCTGTGCCGGGATACGGTTATGCCAGCCTCCAACCTGAAACCAATCTGGGTGCCTGGTTGGATTATACGTTGCTGAAAGGCCATCTTTGGTCTTCATCCAGAGTATGGGACCCGGAAGGTATACTCAGCACCCTGCCGGCATTTGGTACCGGCATACTTGGACTTTGGACCGGGATAAAATTGCGGTCAAAGGACCAACTGAACGAAAACCTCCATGTTATTTTTTTTACTGGAGCGGTTCTTATGTTATTGGGATATGTCTGGGATATGAGTTTCCCCATCAACAAAAAAATCTGGACCAGTTCCTATGTCCTATTTACCGGTGGAATGGCCATGCTCACCCTGGCTTCGTTGATCTGGCTGATCGATATAAAAGGTTTTAAAAACTGGACCAGGCATTTTATCTATTTCGGGATGAATTCGATGGTGGTTTTTGTCGGGAGTGGTTTATTGGCACGGATACTAGGCTTGATTAAATGGTATGACGGGGGAAAAACCACCAACTTAAAATCCTTTTTATATCGATTCTATCAATACGATTGGATGCCCCTTAAACTGTCCTCTTTGTTATTTGCCTTTAGCCTGATGGTGGTGTTTTATTTATTTTTAAAGTGGTTGTACCATAAAAAATGGTTTTGGAGATTGTAGGTTCTATTTTGTAGGAATCAGAATATATTTTAATATTCCAGGGCACATCGGTTAAATTCATTTTCGGTCATTGTTGAGTAAGTTGTGATCACCTCTCTTCAAAAATTTTAAGTAAAGTCCTTTCCTTGTTATTTATTTATAAATGATTTCAAACCGGGAAATCAATTTTCATCGTGTCAGAAACCATTTTTCATGAGTTTTTGCTACTTTTCTTATGTGGTCACAAGGATCCTTTCCTTTTTTGATAAGTAGATCATGCGATTCATATTGTAAACCAGGTTTTGCAATGTGATATTTGTAGCCTCCCGGGTTAATCCTATACACCGAACCCCGAACCCCATTACGCGATTATAAATAGAAGCAAAAATATGCTCCACTCGGCATTGGGTTCTGGATTTGATCCGATTGGCCAATCTCTGACGCTTCGTCAAGGTAACATGCCGAGATCCTTTTCGCTGGATTATGCATCCTACTCCGCGTTTTCTTAGTTCCTTCCGATTCGCCTAGCTGTCTTAGGCACACTATCGGCCCATAACGGTTTGCCTTTATCACTTTCTTCTATCAATTTCAACAGCACCTGACTATCATGCGCGCTGTCAGGAGTCACTTCAAACTCATCAATGAGTTTACTTCCTGAATCACTAGCGTTTTGTTGTTATAATGATAAGTTCTTTGAAAGTATTGTCAGTATTGGGTTTGCAGGGATTATAGACCTTAGTTGATTTGATTTTTTGAAACAAATAAATTTTGTATTATTCTGAAATTCAATGTTTTATGAATTTGTGTAAATATATATTCTCTCAAATAATGGGATTAGTATCAACAACCTCCTTTCAAAGATCTTTATTTTTCTCACTAAATAATTTTCAATTGAAGGCGACTGAGATAGCTCAATTAAGCTCAACTCTATAAACATCGATGGAATATTGAACCTTTTTTTAAATGGATAAAACAACACCTGAAAATAAAATCATTTTGGGGTCATTCTGAAAACGCAGTTAAGACACAGGTGAGGATTGCTTATATCCGTGTATGTCTAGTCGCCATCGCTAAAAAACGATTTATGCTCAAACAGAGCCTTTACGAAATATTACAAATTTTGAGCTTGTCCATATTTGAAAAAATGCCCTTAAATCAACTCTTTCAGCGACCTCAATTAAAAAATTTAAATGTGTAAAATCATAACCAACTAACTATCTTTGACTAATATCAAAACGCTAGTGATATTGAAGTACAATTACGTTCTGATCAATAGTATAATTTATACATCTGGATGTAGTATAAATTCTGTACCTGTTGTAAGCATGGACATTTTGGCAGCACCTTGTTCTGCATTTACAATTACTGTCACCGGTCCTATTGGTACTAAATCAAAAACATTCAATTAGAGTTATCCTACAACAATACAATTAGGGACCTTTTATAAACAAATTCCTACAAATTATTCAGAGCCTCTATTAGTGGGTGCGTATGGTATAGCACTTACTACTATGGCGGGCTATGCAACTAGCTCTACTAGTAGCTCATTTCAAATAAAGTACCCTACATACTGTGGATACAATTTTAAAATAGCCCCTATTCCAACAAATTCTTTGACTACCATTTATTACGAAGTTGAGAAAGAAAATGAAAACTTAGGTTTGAATATTTATGATAAAACCAAAAAAATAAAAGTCAAGGAAGTATTTGCTAATAAAACTCATTTGAAAGGAACATATTCTCTAACTCTTGAAACTACAAATTTAGCTACAGGAGTTTATTTGATTGAGTTAAGTACACCTACAGGACCTGTGAGTCAAACCTTGCAAATAATCAAATAATGAACAAAATAGTCGGTTTATTATAGGGATATTGCTCGCGAAGACCAATATTTTATGTCAAAAACTTATATCTAGTGATCATTACGAATGGGGGGTATATGTTACAGATGCTAAAGGCAATAGAGATACCTTGATTTTTGGGACTCCTTCGTTAGCAAAAGCCAATACCCTTATTGCCGGGATTGGAGAAAAGCAAATAACTATACCAGATACTTCAGTATTAAATCTTGCAATTGATAAATCCACTGGATTAAAAACTAAAAAGGCATTTGGTCCTTTTTTAATGTCGGCCGGAAACCTTCAAAGAGGATTTTATATGGATAGCATTTTCTATTTAAATCAAACTGCGGTGCAAGGGTTTGAATATTATGCACCGATTTTTATTTCAGGAAGAGCAATTAATTTTCCATTAACCATAAATATAAGACAGCTGCTCATTGATAGCATTTGGTATCAACGATTGTTGCTTTGGAGATTGTATGTTGGTGAATATCGCCAGACGGAGACATTTGTCCAGTTTGAAGAAGATTCTTTTCACACAAAAGAAAAGACATTTACTTTACTGAAATCTGATGTCAAATTCAGATCGGACGGTACCATGGATTTATATATTCAGTTTGTAAATTTTAATACGGATTACCAGGATAAACTAACTGATGAAATTTCAATATTTACTAATCCTGCATATGATGTTATATACATCCGGAATACTGGTAATTCCATATTGAAGAGTTATACGATGTTTGACTCTTCAGGTAAAATTATGCTTCAACAAAATAAAGTTTCTTCAGAAATTAATGTTGCTGGCTTTCCAATGGGTGTATATACATTGATTTTTAGAACTCTTAACGGAAGGCAGTTGACTAAAAAGATTCTCATATTCCGATGATACTTTTGAAATTTGCTTCATTATAGCAGGTGTCCACCCTGAGTTCTATTGTTTTATTTTGAATTGATTAACTTTACCAACATGAAAACTTTACGATATCTTATGCTATTCGTAGCGCTCTCCATTTATGGTTCCTCATTTGCACAACAACTCATTCCAACTTTAAAACCATCAGTAGCTGTTTCCGAATTTTTGTCAACACTTACAGTGGAGCAAAAGGATAAAATGGCTAAGCCCTGGGAAGATAAAGAAAGAGTCAATTGGGATTTTGTACCCAAAACATATCGGGCAGGTGTTGTCATCGGTGCTTTGAATGCGGAGCAAAAAGAAAAGTTTTTTCAACTGGTTATGTCTACCGCAGGAGCAACTACCTTGGAAAAGATTAAAGCTATAGCTTTACTGGAAGCTATACTGCGTGGAGTTGAAGGCCGCAAAGAAGACGATACTTATCGCGATCCTAAAAATTATTATATCCAATTGTTTGGAGCTCAGGAATTGGACAAACCCTGGGGCTGGAAAATAGAGGGTCACCATTTGTGTTTAAATTATGTGATCGATCAGAACCAGGTAAAATCGGCAACCCCTTCGGTGCTTTGTTCAAACCCGGCAATCGTACTGGAAGGCGTTAACAAAGGTCATCAGCTGTTAAAAACCGAAATTCAACTCGCTCTGGACTTGCTCCAGTCGCTGAATGCCAGGCAACAAACCAAAGCCATAATCTCCGATCAGGCACCGAAAGAAATATTGACTTATCAGCAGCGCAAGGTGGAACTAGAAGCTGCCGGGGGAATTTCATTTAAAGAATTAAATCCCGGTCAACAGAAGCAGTTAAAGGATTTAGTCGTGTTGTACGTAACCCGAGCTTCTAAATTTTTTGTTGCGGATATGCTTAAACGGATTGAAAAAGCGGGCTGGGATCAAACCAGTTTTATATGGTCAGGTTCAACCGATGTGACCCCGGGTCACCCACATTATTATCGAATCCAGGGACCCGAGTTTGTCATTGAATACGACAACTATCAGAATAATGGGAATCATGTGCACAGTATTTTCAGGGACCGGTTAAATGATTTTGGTGATGCCTTAGCGGACCACTACGACAAAACGCACAAAAAATAATGCCCAAAAGTTTTAGAGTGTATTGACTTTTAGTTGACTCACCTTTTACTCAATAAACCGGGATTTTAACAAAGGGATGATCACCACCTTGTCGAAGGAAGTTTGGTTATCTTTGTCCCTGGAATGACAAGGAGGAAGCTGATCAATATTCACCTCAACACACCCGATACCTCCGGCGAACCCGTCTGCATTTCCGGAAACTTTAACCGGTGGGCTGAACACGAATATAAAATGACCGAAGTCCGGACCGGTGAGTTTCACCTCGAGTTTGAGCTCACCCCAACCAAAGGAATAATTGAGTTTAAGTTTCTTCGCAGTCGCTGGGCCAATGTAGAACTGGATGAATACGGCGGGGTGACGGACAACCGGATTTTATCGGATCCGGATGAACCTCTGCAAGCCTGGGTGCCCCGGTGGCGTAATGCCGGAAGGATCTGTGATGATAATCTCCTGCCCATTCAGGAATTTCACCAGGATATGGTTGTTACCGGTACCCGTAAAAAACGAAGAATTTCGATTTTGTTACCTTATGATTATTATTTTACCAAAAAAAAATACCCCGTCCTCTATATGATGGATGGACAAAATCTTTTTGAACCTCACGCCCCTTTTGGTTCCTGGGAAATCCATAAAAAGATCGCCGTCCTGGCCGAAAAAAATATGCATGAAGTCATTGTGGTCTGTATCGATCATGCAGGGACCAAGCGTATAGAAGAATACAATTATATCCGACACCACCTGATGGAAAAAGGCAGAGGGGTGCTCTTTGTAGATTGGATTGAAAAAAAGCTTAAACCGTTTATCGATAAACGATATCGGACCTTTCCCGAACCGTCCAATACAGGAATTGGAGGAAGCTCAATGGGTGGTTTGATCGCTTTAATGGCAGGAATTACAAAACCTGAGATTTTTGGAAAACTCATGTTATTCAGCCCTTCTTTGTGGAAGATTGTCGACATGCTTTACGACCGCATGATATATCTGCCCCTGGTCAGCCATGATCAATTTATCTATCTCTATGCCGGTGGACGGGAAGCTTCAAATATGAAAGGTTTTTCACGCGACTTTTTCGAACAACTCACCCAGGTGGATCCTTCCAATGACCGGGTCTATTTTTCCCTTAATGAAGCCGGTCAACATCAGGAGAAATATTGGGGCCGTGAATTTCCACATGCTTTAAAGTATTTATTTTTCTGATCTTTGTGGCCGATGAATTCCAACCCCCTGCTTTCCCCCGACGTCCCGGTTCAGGCCGATTTTATTCTGATTCCATATCCTGAAAAGGCCAGGAAAAAATTAATCCGTTTTCTGGACGATTACTCCGATAAACATGCAAATAACTGGAGTAAGGCAGCGAAAGTATTAGTAGAAAATCACCAACCGGCATTTAAAAAATATGTTGAACACTGGAATGGCAACCAGAAACTGATCCTGATGGGATTGGGGACAGAAGAAGTGTATAATAAAATATCCCAGGTAAGCCGGTGGGCTGCCCATCAGTTGATCGATCGTAAAGCGGCTCAACACATTGCGATGATTTTGCCGGATTTTCTAGGCCACAACGAGGTATCCGCTTTATCCAATGGATTACAATTGTCCACATTAAGGCTGGATTATTATAAAAGAGATAAAACGATTCAACCCCTAAAGGTTTCTTTTCATCCGGCCAGAAAGGCTTCGATTGAACCCATAAAGGAAGGTATAGAGTTGGCAGGGATTCAGGAAAAAATTTGCCATCTGGTCAATCTTCCCCCCAATGAAAAAAACCCGGAATACATAGTTCAATGGGCTAAGCATCAATTCCAGCAGCGAAATATTCAAATCAACGTATTAGAAGAAGAAGAATTGATTAAACAGGGCTTGAATGCGCTGTACACCGTGGGTAAAGGGAGCGCCACACCGCCCAGATTATTGATCCTGGATTATCATCCACCTGCTGCAGGTATAAAACTAAAACATATTGGCCTTATCGGAAAAGGAGTCACCTTTGATACGGGAGGTATCAGCCTGAAAGACCCGCTCAATATGTATTTGATGAAAAGTGACATGGGTGGGGCTGCCGCGGTCCTCGGTACAATCGATATGGTAGAAAAACTTGGATTACCAGTGCACATCACCGGGGTGATCCCCCTGGCAGAAAATGCAATTGGTCCGGATGCTTATCGCCCTGGAGACGTGATCCGGGCGTACAATGGCAAGAGCATAGAAGTGATCGATACCGATGCTGAAGGTCGTTTGATCCTGGCGGATGCCTTGTCTTACCTGATCAAAAATTTTAAACCCGGTTATGTCATTGACCTGGCTACACTGACGGGTTCTTGTATCCAGACCCTGGGTAATAAGGCTGCCGGGCTTTTTACCTCTAATCCAGATCTGGCATTATCTCTAATTCATGCGGGTAACCAGACGGGGGAGCGTCTTTGGCAGTTGCCATTGTGGCAGGAATATGAGGATGAAATGACATCCGATATCGCAGATATTAAAAATTTAGCGACCAAACCGGTAGCCGGTGCTATTACCGCTGCGAAATTTCTGGAGGCATTTACCGATTCTCATCCGGCCTGGGCTCACCTGGATATTGCCGGCGTAGCTATGATGGATTCAGATTATAGCAAATTGCGCAGTGCAACCGCTTATGGAGTGCTGCTGATTAAAAAATGGATTGAAGATCTTATAAACTAAGTGCCATGAATTCTCCACTCACTTTTTTATGCATTGCCTCCTATTTCAAAGGAAACCGGTTTATGCAGAGTTTGAAGCAGTGTGGTGCCCGGGTAATTTTATTGACCTCGAAAAGGCATGAGGATAAAGCATGGCCCCGGGAAAGCCTGGATGAAATCTATTATATTGAATCGGACGAACGCAACCATTGGAATATGCAGGATGTCATCAAGGGATTGGCCTACCTGATGAGGAAAGTACAAATTGACCGAATTGTTTCCCTGGATGATTTTGATGTGGAAAAGGGGGCCTTGCTCCGTGAAGAATTCAGGATTCCCGGGATGGGGCAGTCTACCGCACGGTATTTCAGAGACAAATTGGCTATGCGAATGAAAGCAAATGCCGCTGGAATACCAGTACCAGCATTTACCGCATTGTTCACGGATGATATGATCAATGCCTTTATCCGGGATACCCCTACTCCCTGGATGCTCAAACCCAGGGGAGAAGCTTCTGCCACCGGTATTAAAAAAATCCACACTGCAGAAACCGTTTGGGAAGAGATCCATAAACTGGGAGACGAAAGACACCAATATGTACTTGAACGTTTTATTCAGGGTCAGGTTTATCATATGGATTCCATTGTCCAGGAAGGTGAGGTTTTATTTTGCCGCTGCAGCCAATATCTGGCTACCCCATTTGAGGTAGCTCATGAAGGTGGTATATTCCGATCGGCGACGCTGATAGAAGACAGCGAAGACAATCGGGTCCTACTCCGACTTAACGAACAAATACTGCGCGGCTTTAATTTAAAGTACAGCGCGACCCATACCGAAGCCCTAAAAAGCGAACAGGACGGAAAATTTTATTTTATTGAAACTTCAGCCAGAGTAGGCGGTGCCCATCTGGCAGAAATGGTAGAATATGCAACCGGTATTAATCTCTGGGAAGAATGGGCCAGGGTGGAGTACGCCAATGCTTCTGGTACATTTCATACGATTAAAACACCGGACACCCATCAGGCAGGTATCCTCATTTCACTGGCAAAAAATAAAACACCGGACTATCGCGGCTTAAAAGATCCTGAAGTTACCTGGACCCTCAACGACCTGGACCATCACTTCGGATGCATCGTTAAATCACCATCCCGCCATCGGGTGGTTGAATTATTGGATCATTATACTGTCCTGGTCAAATCCGAATTTCATGCTGCTGCTCCGCCACCGGATAAGCCTATCCATTGAAAGGATTATAGTCACATTCCTTATTTCTTAATACGTACCTTATCCAGGACATAGGACTATTTTCCATGCCGGAATCCATGTTAAAATCATTGATCGCCTTTGCTTTAAATATTGATATTTTTTTATAAAACAACTACTATACATCATCTTATTATATATATATTAACGTACATTTAACGCTTCTAAATCTCTCGACTATTATGTTTAAAAACACTTTTATTACGAAGGCAGGACGGATTCTATTCGTCATGCTACTTTTTATTACCGGGCTTACTGCCCAACGTACTATCTCAGGCAAAATCATTGCCGGAGATGACAATTCCGGATTGATCGGAGCTACCGTGATGATAAAGGGAACTGCTACCGGAGCTTCTACGGATCTTGATGGGAATTTTACTTTGACTGCACCCAATGACGCTACTACCCTGGTGATTTCATCAGTGGGTTTCCTTACCCGGGAAGTTGATATCACCACCGTAAATACCATAGAAGTTACCTTACCGGTTGATGTAAGTACTTTGGAAGAGATAGTAGTAACCGGATATGCGTCACAACGCAAGAAGGATATTACCGGTGCCGTCGCCGTGGTGAGCGCAAAAGATTTGACAGCATTACCGGCCGCCAGTGTTACCCAGATGTTACAAGGAAGGGCATCCGGAGTGGTAATCGGAAACGACAACTCCCCTGGAGGAGGTACTATGGTAAGGATCAGGGGCTTTGGCTCTATCAACAACAATAGCCCATTATATGTAATTGACGGGGTACCTACTCAAGGTACTTTGAATCAATTGAATCCTAATGATATTGAGTCGATGCAGATCCTCAAAGATGCTTCAGCAGCTTCTATCTATGGAGCGCGCGCTACGAATGGTGTGGTGATCGTCACTACAAAAAAAGGGAAAGTAGGTGACCCACTCATCACTTTTGACTACTACACCGGCACACAAAATCCCGGTCGTCAATTGGATTTACTCAACACCCAGCAATTGGGTCAGTATCTGTATCTGGCAGAAATCGGGGCAGGAAAAAACCCTTCTGTAACCTCCCCCTCTGCACAGTATAGGTTTGGTGCATCCGGAGAACAAACTATAGCGGATTATATCTATCCCAACATTTACGGAACATTGCCTGCAAATTATACGTATACCAATGATATTGCAGACCCTAAATTGGGAAGCACTGCCTTTAATTTTACTAAGGCCAACAAACAAGGAACGGACTGGCAGGATGTAATTTTTGACCCGGCTCCCATTTCCAACTACCAGTTGGGCGCCAGTGGAGGCACCCGCAATGGCAAATTCGCAATCTCCGCCAATTATTTCAAACAGGATGGTATCCTGAGGTATACGCAGTACGACCGATACTCCGTGAGGGCAAATACAGAATTCACCAAAGGGAAATTAACCTTTGGGGAAAACTTTACCTTTGCTTATGATGAACGTCAGGGGATCGCAAATAATAATGAGTCAAACCCCATTATGTTTGCGATCAGGGTGCATCCTATCATTCCCGTATTTGATATTACCGGTGGTCCGGTTGCCTTAGGAGGTACCAACACTTCCCCTTATAATGGATTCGCGGGTAGCCGCGGGGTTAACCTGGGTAATGCGCCCAATGCGCTAGCCCGTCTATACCGGGAAAAAGACAATATTACCAAGGGATCTCATATTTTCGGTAATGTTTTTGGTGAATTAGCCATAATGAAAAATTTAAAAGCCAGAACGAGCTTGGGCATTGAATACAACTTATTCAATCGGTCAGAATATTTTCACCGGGATATTGAAGCTGCTGAGCCTAGGAATGCCAACAGTCTGAATGTGATAAACAATAGCGATCAATCATTGACTTGGTTCAATACATTGAATTATGATCGCAACTTCGGATCCCATTCGTTTAACCTTTTAGTGGGAACGGAAGCGGTCACTACGAATGCTTTTGGTTTTACTGCCAGCAGGAGCAGTTTTGCATTTGATGATCTGGACTACAGGTACCTCAATGCGGGTTCCGCTGCAGGATTAAATAATGCCGGAGATGGCGCTACGAAGAGTGCCTTATTTTCACAATTCGGAAAAATAAACTACTCTTACAAAGATTTGATTTTAGCTGATGCGACTATCCGTCGTGATGGTTCTTCCCGATTCTCGGCAAGTAACCGATGGGCTATTTTCCCTGCATTTTCTGTAGGTGTCCGTATTTCTGAATTAGGGTTTATGCAGAATCAATCCCTGGTTAGTGATTTAAAAATTCGTGCAGGATGGGGTAAAACAGGAAATCAGTTGATACCCAATGTGTATAATGCCTATACCCTCTATGCACCGGATCCTATCAACAATGCTTATGATATCAATGGAACAGGCTCAACCATCGTAGGTGGTTTTGACCTGGTGCAGTTTGGGAATTCCAATGGTAAATGGGAAACCAATACGTCGACCAATATCGGTTTTGATGCCGTGATGTTAAAAGACAAACTGGAAGTGGTATTTGATTGGTACAACCGGATTACCAGCGATATGCTGACTCAGATAGCTCCTCCGCGAACTGCCGGGAGTGGTACCGTACCATATACTAATATCGGAGAAATCCGCAACCGTGGTGTAGACCTTGGACTTAACTACCGGGACAATGCAGGTGATTTCAGGTATCAGGTGGGAGTAAACTTTGCGCACTACAAAAATGAAGTGATCAAACTCAACAATAATCCCAATGCCACGGTGTTCGGATTCGCTACCCGGTTACCCGCTATCTCCGCTACCCGCGCCGGCCTTCCCATAGCTAGTTATTATGGTTATATCGTGGATGGAGTCATCAAGGATCAGGCTGAAGCAGATGCTGCACCCAGATTTGGCACGTACACCAAAGAGGGCACTTTCAAATTCAGGGATATCAATGGTGACAATGTGATCACCGCTGCGGACCGGACTATCATTGGTAATCCCCATCCGGACTTTACCTACGGTATAAATGTCAACCTGGGTTATAAAGCATTTGACCTGACTTTATTTGCACAGGGATCACAAGGTAACGAAATCTTTAATTACGTTCGTTATTGGACAGACTTTAATACCTTCCAGGGCAACCGATCCATTGAACTGCTGAATAATTCCTGGAAAAAATCAGGCGATATTGCTAAACTGCCCCGGTTAAATTCGGGTGATGCGACCAGTCAGCAGATTTCTACCTATTTTATTGAAGATGGTTCTTACCTGAGAATCAAAAATATACAGCTGACTTATTCTGTTCCTAATTTATTGACTAAACGGATTGGTATCAGCAATGCTCAGATCTATATTCAGGGCCAGAACTTATTCACCTTTACCCCGTATACCGGACTGGATCCTGACATCAACCTCAGGAGATCCGACCTGGACAATCAGGATATCCATATGGGTATCGATGAGGGGGCTTACCCGGTGGCTAAATCATTTTTGGTTGGTGCCCGTTTAACTTTTTAATCTGAACAATTTTTAATTTATTAGAAATGAAAAAATATTTTTTATTAATATGCTTCGTCGGGATGTACTTTTCCTGTTCTGAAGACTTTTTTGATCTTGCTCCTCAGGGCCGTGCTTCGCTAACTCAATTGAGCAATAAAAATGGTGTAAATGCACTGCTCATTGGCGCATATTCCCTGATGGATGGAGTAGGAGCGGGTAATACCGGCCGTCAATCCACAGTATCCAATTATGTGTTTGGTGGTATCAGCAGTGATGATGCCGTGAAAGGTACAGATGCCGGAGATCAACCGGAACAATCTTTCATCGAACAATACAATTGGATAGCAGACAATACTTATTTCCTTGGTAAATGGTGGCATTCTTATGACGGCGTTGCCCGCAGCAATGATGTGATTTTACTGGCCGCAAGCCCGGATGTCAAAGACATGACTCCTGCAGAAAAAACACTGGTGACTGCAGAAGCCCGTTTTTTGCGAGGCCATTATCATTTTGAAGCAAAAAAAATGTGGAACAAGGTGCCTTATATCGATGAGACTATTTATGTACCTACCGATGCTAATTCAACCAAGATTCCAAATACGGAGGATATCTGGTCTAAAATTGAAGCTGACTTTGATTTTGCAGCCAAAAATCTCCCGGTAAGTCAATCCCAAAAAGGAAGGGCAACCCAATGGGCCGCGAAAGCTTACCTGGCAAAAGCTTTGGTTTTTCAGAAAAAATGGGCAGCTGCCGAGACCATATTATTGGATGTTCTCAATAACTCCGGTAAAAAGCTGGTGGTTAATTACCACGACAACTACAAGACTTCAGGTAATAATAATTCGGAATCCATATTTGAAGTACAGTTTTCAGTCAATGACGGAACAAATGGGAGTAATGGTAATGCAGGGGACAACCTGAACTGGCCATACTCTTCCACTGCTCCCGGCCGGGGATGTTGTGGATTTTACCAGGCTTCCCACAACCTGGTCAATGCCTTTAAAACGGATGAAAAAGGATTGCCTTTGATCGGTGCGGCTGCGGATGGTTCACTAGATACGTATAACAAGGTCGACGTCCCTAATGATCAGGGTATCGCTGCCGGTGCTGCGTTTACACTGGACAAATCCATTCCGGTAGATCCGCGTTTAGACTGGACTGTTGGTCGCCGGGGCGTAAATTTCCTGGACTGGGGACCGATGCCGGGTGCATCCTGGATCCGCGATCAGGCATATGCCGGACCGTTTACCGGTAAAAAATGGATGTATTATTTCGCAGAAGAAGGCAGTACTACCCATTCCACCAGCAGGAGAAGTGTCAACAACAATTTCCGGTTGCTTAAACTTTCCAGTGTGATCCTTTGGTTAGCTGAATGCGAAGTAGAACTCGGGAAATTAGCTGCTGCAGAAGGCCATGTCAATTTGATCCGCAATCGCGCTAAAACGGGTACAAAACAAGATCCTACCGTTACGTATAAAGTTGAACCTTATGCAGATGGCACATTTGCCGGTATGGGTGCTGATTTTGCACGCAACGCAGTACGGATGGAACAAAGGCTGGAATTTGCTATGGAAGGCCATCGCTTTTTCGACCTGGTCCGCTGGGGCATAGCTGAAAAAGTCCTGAACAAATATGCAGCGGAAGAAGCTGTACCCGGTACAGAACCTTCTGGCCGCAAGTTTAACAAACGGGGCTATATGGCAGGAAAAGTTTTTGCCACAAAAAACAACTATTATCCACTACCTCAAGATGAAATTCTGAATAGCCAGAAAGATGGTAAGCCGACGCTGATCCAAAATCAGGGTTACTAGTATCAGATTAAAATTATTATTCGTACCCCTTCTGAATCAATACGGAAGGGGTATTTTTTTAGCATAGGCCGGCCGATCTTGACCTGGCATCAAATCCAGTTAATTTAATCTACATTAAGCGGGGGAGTGCGTTATTATTCTTAGTTATGGTTTTAAACACAGGACCGCGACTGAAGTTAATATTGATATCCGGGCTCTTACTTGGGATAGGTTGTATCCATTCGGAATTTTCTGAGCAGGATATCATTGTCCAATATCATCTGGAAAAGATTAAACGGCTGTCCCGGATAGATATACCGGATGTTTTCAGGTTAAAATCATTTGCACAATCTGAAGAAGGGGCATATTATAAAATACAATTTCAATTGGATTTTCCCAAGGAGGATATCCGCGAAATGTCCGAGCAGTTCCGGGTTATCAGGCGATTGTCCACCGGACCTGGATGGGGAAAATTTCCCTTAGGCTGGGAATATTTTCATCAACCATTATTGGATGAACAGTTTAAATTGAGGATCGATACCCTCGCACAACAGCTTGAGTATAGTTATATTATGGCGTATTGATATTCTTTTCCATTTTTGCAGGTCGATTAAAAAAGGACAGACCATGCAAAATTTTTTTATTTTCTTCCTCATTGTTTCCAGTTTCGCTGCCTATTCGTCAGGGTTGTACGCACAATCTTCGCAGATATTGCTCAATGAGCCCCTGGATCTCAGTGGAGATTTCAGAAATTACAGCAACACGTACTTTTTGGCAGACAGCCTGGCCAGCTTTGATCCTTCAACAGCAAGCGGAAAGGTAATCTGGAGGAAGGCAGAATTATTTCCGGTTCATGCATTTAATTATACTCAACACGGCATCCGGCGTACCGTACAAAATGAATTCCCATCAAGGGAGTATGCCGCAGATCCGGCCTGGCCTTTTTAATTGGATTTTATATCGCCCAGCGTAGTACGGATAAGGATGAAGACCGGAGTGACGGTGCAAGAAGATCTCGATACCTTAATGATTCCAGGTGGCAAAATCAACCAGGACAATAGCTGGCAATATACCAGGATTGAAAAAGGACATCAATACAAAAGTATAGATGGTATGGTCAGGATTTATGAGAATCCATGGGGCATTGAATTTTTTGATGCCAAAGGCAAATCCTTGACCAAGTCCCGGCACAATTCAGACAACAAAGGATTTTGTCAAAACATGCCTTTTTGTTATGTACGCCGTGCAGCGGATTATTCGAGGAGTGTAGGAGCGGTATTTACCTTGTCCCCGGATGAAAAGATTTTTGGATGTGGTGAATCTTTTACCAAGCTCAATAAATACGGCCAGAAAGTCAATTTATACACCTGTGATCCCAATGGGGTAGAAACGGCAGGCATGTATAAACCGGTTCCGTTTTTCATGAGCAGCCGGGGTTATGGCATGTTTATGCACACTTCCACGCCGATCACCTGCGATTTTGGCAATACCTATGGGGCTTCCAATGCCTTGTGGATAGGCGATGAAACACTTGATTTATTTGTTTTCCTGGGTTCACCTAAAGAGATCCTGGAGGATTATACAGACCTGCCTGACAAAGCGCCAATGCCTCCACTGTGGTCCTTTGGCCTTTGGATGAGTCGCATCACTTATTTTTCCGAACAAGATGGTAGACAGGTGGCAGCAAAATTGAGGGCCAACCGAATACCGACAGATGTCCTGCATTTTGATACCGGCTGGTTTGAAACGGATTGGCGTTGTGATTATGAATTTTCCAAATCGAGGTTTCCGAATGCCAAGGGCATGATTGCAGATCTCGATACCGCCGGTTTCAAAACCTGTTTATGGCAGTTGCTATATTTTGTCCCAAAGAATAAATTGTTTCAGGAAATAGTAGACCAGGGTCTTCACGTAAAAAATGATAAAGGGAATATCCCCTTTGAAGATGCTGTACTTGATTTTACGAATCCTAAATCCATTAAATGGTATCAGGATAAAATCGGAGGATTCTTGAATATGGGTGTGGCTGTTATTAAAGTTGATTTTGGAGAAGCAGCCCCTTTTGATGGTATATGTGCCAATGGACGCACCGGTTTTTATGAACATAATCTTTATCCTTTACGATATAATAATGCCGTTTCTGACCTGACCAATGAACTGCATGCCTCACTTTAACCCTTTA
>JAWXBI010000126.1:0-7314 GCA_034439915.1 Saprospiraceae bacterium
ATCCTCCCTGGTTGTCTGTGATTTTTTCATCTGCTTTTTTCACAAACCTAAGTCTATCCCTTAGATCTGGCAAGATGTACTTCGTCGGGTGCTTACGTTCGAACCGGTCCAAATCGACCTTAAGAATTCTAAAAGGAAAACAAGCAAAGATTATACCTATTCAATTTCTTTGGATACCTCCCATATTAAAATGGTCTTCAACCGACATAATAAGCCATATTCTGGTCAAAACAGGTTGATTACCTGAGAGTAAAATGATATCCCATCGATCAATCTGCATCCCTCCTGTAAAATTCTTTTTTAAACACATAATGGTAGACTGCTGAAGAATTCGCAGAATTTCCAACCGGGAAAGCATTGACCAGTTTCCATCCATCTTTGCCGAGATCATTCAATGCATCGATGACGGTGTTGAATTTTACCAGTTTCCCAGCGCGGTCTTTTAACCGGTTGTCTTTCCAGATACTCCGCTCTTCACCATAATCAACATTGATGGTTACTTTATTGCTCATGAAGCGCTCTGTAGATACTACGTCACAATATTGTTCTACCAGGGTGGAATCAGTATTGGGTTTGACCTTGATCTGGGCGGTTAATCCTATCGTAGATAGTATAAAAAGGATGAATAGACTTTTTTTCATAGATAGTATGCTTAAAGGTTTATCAATTCACGTTTAGAGACTTTAGCCTCATCCAACTCGATTCCGAAGCCGGCTTGAGTGGGTAAAGCTATAATTCCATTTTGAGTCGTCAAAGGATTTTTTTGAAAGTTTAACTTGTATGGCATATGATTGATGAGGTATTCTGCCATGGGACAGACTTCAGGGGATTGGCTGGCTACCACATGCAAAGCGGCATGTACGTTGTGCCCATGGGGAATCACCTTGGCTCCGAATGCAGAAGCCAGATGGCAGGTCTTGACCAATTCACTCACGCCGCCACACCATTCCGGATCGGATTGTACGATATGTATTGCCCCTGCTTTTAAAAAATTGAGCGCTTCCCACCGGCTGTAAAAATGTTCTCCGGTAGCCAAAGGAATAGTAGTGTTTTGCCTCAGTTGGATAAAACTTTCGAGCCGGTCGACAGGAAAAGGTTCTTCTAAAAAATAGGGATTGTATTTTGCTACCTCGCGGCACCAGGTATTAGCAAATGGAAAATCCCAACCCATAAAAGTATCAATCATGATCTGTGCCTCGGCGCCCAGCGTGTCCCGCAGTTCTTCCATTAATCCTATACTACGGTTCAGACCCTTTTGACCATCACCAGGGCCATAAGCCATAAACCATTTCTGGTGCCGGAATCCCTGGTCATACAAGGTTTTAGCCCTGGGACCGGCCTTTTCTTCTTCAATGGTGTAACTCAGGCACGAACCATAGACCTGGACTTCTTTCCGGGTTGGGCCTCCCAATAAAGTATAGACCGGGACATTAAAATATTTTCCGCGGAGGTCCCATAAAGTATTGTCCACTGCACTCATAGCCATCATGTAGTGGCCCGCCCTGCTGTGACGGTTGTTTCGGTACATCCCGTCCCACAGCGATTCAATATTTAAAGCATCCTTGCCCATGAGGAAGGGTTTAAGTTGCCTTAGTATTTCTTCTGAATATTCCACATCGAGGGCACCGTAAATCCCGGTCAGCCCACCTTTGGTTTTAATTTGAAGATAATATTGAGAGATATTGGAGGTAGTAGCTTTGGAATCGGTTCGGTCAGCATACGGTTTTGGCCGTAGATCTGGATAGAGATGAATCGGCTGAACCTGATATTGCCGGTTTACCCCGGGAATACTAGTGTAAGGTCCGGTCACTTTGATCAGATCAACTGCATCGATGATCGTATCCTGAGTAAATATAGGTTGCGTAAAAGGGCCAACAGGTATTGGAACAGCTGAACCAAAAGCAACAGCCCCAAAAGCTGAAACAAAATTTCTCCTTGTAAACATCCTATAAATATAGTCATCAACTCAAGATTTGGTAGGCAATCAAGGAAGACAAATATGCCAGTGTGCACATAAACAGGAATTGAATAATCGGCCACTTCCATCCACCGGTTTCACGCCTGACCACGGCCATGGTACTCATACATTGCATAGCAAATACATAAAATAACAATAAAGACACGGCTACTGGCATAGTAAACCGGGGTTGGTTAGTCACCGGGTCTTTTTCCGCAGCCAATCGTTGTTGAATGGTGCCATAATCTTCTGTGGTACCCAGGCTATAGAGGGTAGACATAGTCCCTACAAATACTTCGCGGGCTGCAAATGATGTGAATAAGGCAATGCCGATTTTCCAATCAAATCCCAGAGGTTTGATCACCGGTTCCATCCACTTACCGATAGTACCTGCAAAGGATGCTTCCAGTTTTTTATTGGCCAGCAGGTCTGCCGCTTCCTGTTCATTTAAGTTTTGCGCTACTACCATCTCACCCACCAGCCGACGGCTGGCTTCCATCTTGGATTTAGGGCCATAGCTCGATAAAACCCAAAGTGCCATAGAGATCAGGAGGATCACTTTGCCCGCTTCTACTACAAAAGAAGAGGTTTTGGAGAAAGCGGTTTGTAAAGCCACTTTGAAGTCGGGGACTTTATAATCCGGTAACTCGATCATCAGGAAACTACGCTCATCGGATTTGATGATCTGTTTTAAAATCCAACCAGCTAATAAAGCGGTAATGATTCCTAATAAATATAACCCCATAAACAATAATCCCTGAGTATTAAAGGGGCCGATCCGGTGGGTAGACGCCACTACAAACCCAACTAAAATAGTATAAACCGGAATACGGGCACTACAACTGATAAACGGGGTGACCAGGGTGGTGATCAGTCTTTCTTTTTGATTGCTGATGGTGCGGGTACTCATTATAGCAGGTATGGCACAGGCACCTCCTGCAATCAGCGAAACAAGGGATTTTCCATTCAAACCGAATTTTTGCAATAACCGGTCAAACATATAAACCGCTCTCGCCATATAACCGAAATCCTCCAGGATGGTAAGGAGAAAAAAGAGAATGGCAATCTGCGGAATGAATACCAGTATACCTCCAAGTCCGGCCAGGATGCCATCAGAAACGAAACTGCTCCACCCCGGGGAAGCTATCGCCTGATTAACCAGACCGCCGATCCAGCCAAAAGCTGATTCGATCCATTGCATGGGATAAGAGGCCCAGGAAAACATAGCCTGGAATATTAAAAAATTGACCACAAAAAAGATAATCAGGCCCCACCATCGATGGGTCAGGACTTCGTCCGCTTTTTCACTTAGCCTGCTTACCTTAAATGTACCGGAGGAAGCGGCTTTCCGCACGATATCAGTAAAGCCGTCATACCGCTGCATGGTTTCGCGGATCTGAAAGGCTATGGAATTAAAACCCTGTCTGGACATCACTTTATTTATCTTATCGGCCTGTGCCGGAAGCAGGTGGGGCAGTTGTTTATAATAATGTGCTACCAACAGTGTCTGGTAGACATTATTGGAGGTGATGACTTCATTGAGGCCATTAACGGCGTTTTGTTCCTCATAAGAGAGTTTATATTGTTGCTGAGGACTGATCCCCGGTTGTATAAGCTGTAAGTCTATTTCCTGGAGGATTCCTGTCATGCCCTCCTGGGTTCGTGCATTGATCGGATAAATAGGGAAGTTCCATGCCGATTTTAGGATGTCCAGGTCGATTTTTAGGTTATCTTTTTCAGCCAGGTCTTTCATGGTGAGGACCAGGATTATAGGAAGGCCCAGATCGACTAGCTGGGAAAACAAAAGCAGTTGTTTTTCCAGGTGCATAATATCCGCTACATATAAAACCAGATCCGGGAAATGGGAGTCTTTCGGATTAGTGAGGATCGAAGTGACGATAAATTCATCTTTTGAATTGGGGTGAAGACTATATACTCCGGGAAAATCCATAATCTCAACGGAAAGGCCGGAAGGAAGCCTAATGGTCCCCACCTTTTTTTCTACGGTAACTCCCGGGAAATTTCCAACTTTGGCCGAAAGACCAGTCAGGCGGTTGAATACAGATGATTTTCCGCTGTTGGGGTTTCCTAAAATCGCAATTTTTCTCATTCCAATCCGGAGCCCCTAAAGTTCTGTAACCTGGATGACATCAATCTCGTTCTTTCGTAACCCAAACCGCAGGCCATCGATTTTTACATAATAGGTCTGTCCAAAAGGCGATTCCCGGACCAAACTGGCGATGCTGCCCATGAGTATACCTTTGGAAATCAATAGTTTGGATATATTTTCATCGGTAAAGCCGATTATCTTGCCTTGTTTTATCTCCCGGAGGTTTTTAGCTATGATTGGCTTAAACATTATTTAGATCTTGTCTAAACAAAGATAGTGACAACATTTTAATGCTAATAATTTATCTCGGTTTTAATAATCCCCGGCTTACTGATACTTTCGCTGCAAAGCAGGTTTGATGAAAGTTTTGATGGTTTGTTTGGGCAATATTTGCCGTTCTCCTATAGCGGAAGGAGTACTTAAAAAGTTAATCGATGAACATCAGGTTTTTTCCTGGGAAGTTGATTCAGCCGGAGTAGGTAATTGGCATACCGGCTCAGCACCGGATCACCGGGCTATCCGTACTGCAGCCCGGCATGGCATCGATATTACAGGTCAACAGGCCAGGCCTTTTCAGAAAGATGATTTTGAATATTTTGACCATATCCTGGTCATGGATATTGAAATCCTGGAATCTATTGTCGCTAAAAGTCAATTTACCCGGCATCGGGAAAAAGTCAGGCTGTTGCTTGATTTTAAATATCCGGATCAGCAGCGGATCGTGCCAGATCCATATTTTGATGGAAAGTTTGAACAAAGCTACCAACTCATTTATGAGGGTTGCCTGGGTTTTTTCCACCAAATGACGCTCCAGGATAAAAGGGACTATCGCCCCTGACGCATGCAGAAAGCATGACGCAGGTTAAATAACTCTTTATCCTGGTTTGTCTCGTTTTTTTCATGAAAGCCTTTAATAACCTAAAATACCTTATAAAACTATCCTGTTTAAGGTGATGAGCAGAAATGCTATCATACAAATCAGCCAAAACCAAAAGCGGATATCCCGCAACAAACCAAAGGGATATCCTGGTGTAATCCAATTTCGTTTTTTCATTACCAGCAATCAATTGCCTGTTCAAGGAGCAAGGGCTCATTGAAGAAGTTTTTATTGTAAAATTCGTACCAAGGGGTATCATGGTAATTTCAAATCCTATGCCATAGCGAAAAGGCTTAATATGATGCTGTTGGTAGGGCTTGGCGGGTATTTTTTCGTATTACAATAATATTATATATAAGGCTTATTGAGCTCAACGGGCTTCTTTTGCCCACTTCAGGCTATCGGAAACCAATTGGCCCAGGGTATCATTTTCATTGCCCTGCAGGATAGAAGGGGTAAATAATTTAGAACCTAAAGCCAAACTGGCCGCCCCGGCTTTAACCCAGTTTTGGATATTTTCTTTGACTGGTTCCACCCCACCACTGACTAAGATACTCGACCAGGGCATAGGACCGAGTAAATCAGAGATGAAGCCTGGCCCAAAATGTTTTCCCGGAAATAATTTTACCAGTTCACAGCCCATCTCTTCCGCTTTGCTGATCTCCGTCACACTTCCGCATCCGGGTATACACAGGATTTTTCGTTTATTACATAAGGATATGACTTCAGGTTGTAAAGAAGGCATCACGACAAAATCCGCCCCTGCCTGAAGATATAATGCAGCGGTACCCGTATCGGTGATCGTACCTGCACCCAGCCTCATACCCGGCAGTGAATTCTTACAAAACAAACTCAGGGGATGGAAGACATCATAAGCAAACGCGGCGCGATTGGTAAATTCAATTACCCTCAACCCTGCTTCATAACAAACGCGGAGTACATTTTTGGCTTGTTCTAGATCAGGTGAATAGAACAATGGCATGATGATATTTTCGTAAATATCCCGGGTAGTTTCATGGCGGTCGGTAGGATATCGTTTGATCATCGGGCGAAGTTAGGAAAATAGCGCTTTGCCGAACTAAGGAGGGCCGGCAGATCATGTACATTTACTTTCAAATCCGCAGTTTATGCAATATTTCAGGATGCCGATAGAAATTGAAAGCCCGGAAGAACTGGGTTATCAGAATATCAAAATCAACCTCGCCGAGAGTTCAGTGGCGGAAATGAATTTAAGCCAATTAAGTCTTGACCTTAGCCAGATCAAATTGGAATATACTCCGCACAGGGGGCACTATGGATTGCGCAATCTGATCGCCCAGGAAGGCGACGGACTGGTCCCGGATAATGTCCTGCTGACCGGTGGGGCAGCGATGGCCTTATTTATTGTGCATACCTGTTTATTGAGAAAAAATGATCAGGTTGTCGTCCTGCATCCAAATTATTCATCCAATCTTGCTGTCCCTCAAGCTATTGGCTGTGATATCAGCCCTTGTATGCTTGAATTAAAAGATAAATGGGATCTGGACCTGGATGCTTTGCACAAGCAGATTAAACCCTCCACCAGATTATTGAGCCTTACTTATCCTCACAACCCTACCGGGAAAATCCTTACGGATGAAATGATCCGCCAACTCATTCGCATTGTCGAACAATATGATCTTTATTGCTTAATTGATGAAACCTACCGCGATGCCTGTTTCAAAACTACCTATCCGCTGGTTGCCGGATACCATCCCCGGATAATCAGTGTGCTTTCTTTTTCAAAAGGATATGGTTTGCCTGGAATACGGATCGGAGCGCTGATTTGCAGGGATCAAACGTTGATGAGCCAATTTTTGGCAGCAAAAGAAATGATCCAGATATGCAATCCCCCGCTGGAAGAAGCCATCGCCTATCATGTTTATCGACAAAAATCAACTTATCTCAACCCTATTAATCTTGCCGCCCAGGCTAACCTCGAAATTTTAAAATCGTGGTTATCGCGTGAAACCAGGGTCGAAGCTGTCCTACCCGGAGGTGGGGTGGTATGTTATGCCCGGATCACCAAGGAATTGGATTATACCCGGTTTCATCGGGTCTTACTGGATGATTTCGGAACCCTGACCGGGCCGGGCCATTGGTTTGGAATGTCAGATCAATATTTTCGCATTGGATTTGGATATCCTTATCCTGCACAGCTCGAAAAAGGTTTGACGAATATCAGTGAAACCCTTGATTTTTTGGGCAGTCAATCATGATAAACCGTGTGGTTAGATTTTATCATATAAAGGTATTCCCTATCTTCGCACCGCATGTCCGATTTCCTGGTATCCGCACGAAAATACAGGCCTCAGCGATTCGATGAGGTCCTGGGCCAGGAGCATATTACTA
>JAWXBI010000127.1:0-36826 GCA_034439915.1 Saprospiraceae bacterium
ATACCCAACTCTTGGCCAAGCTAAGTATTACAATCATAACAGTAAGCACGATTTTAAACCATTGCGTTCCCCAGAATCGACTATGCTGATTTTTAATTTTCAGCAAACTAATAAGTCGATTTCTGGGGTCAGGGGTCCTAGAACCAACCTTCATTTGTTTGTCCCCCGCTTGAGCCCCGCCCGTGTCCCTATGACCGCAAATCCCGAGATCAGATCATGGTAATCAGGATTTGGGAAACCAAACCCAAATATTCCTTCTCTCCTATCCTAGATACCCAACTCTTGGCCAAGCTAAGTATTACAATCATAACAGTAAGCACGATTTTAAACCATTGCGTTCCCCAGAATCGACTACGCTGATTTTTAATTTCCAGCAAACTCTTAAGTCGATTTTTCGAGTCAATTAGGAACGTGTTGGGTTAATTGCATCCCTATCTTTCGCTTCGCAATTGGTCTCCTATTCGAATTACCCCTGCCACCAAGGCATCAAAATCCGTTTTTTTACTCCGGTGGTTGACATTGGCTACACGGATTGTATAATTGTTTTTTATAAAAGTATAAGATGGCGTCGCGACAGCTTGTTCGTGTAATCGCATTAATATTTCTTTATTGAGGACATTCAAATCTTCAGGATCCATTCCTGGAATAGTATAGCGGAAACAAACAATATTTAATTCAACAGGAGCCATTAATTCCAGCGATGGAGACGCCAGTATGGCCGCTTCGAGATATTTGCATTGGGCAATATTCTGGCGGATGAGTCTCCTATATTTTTCCAGTCCATGTTCCTGAAAACAAAACCAGGCTTTTAATGCCTTAAATCCCCGCGACAATTCCATACCGTAATTATTGATGGGATCCGGTCCGGCAGGCAAACCCCGTTCATGACGAATGAGGTATTCCGGTTGCTGGGCAAAACTTAACCGGTGTTTGGTTTTGTCTTTTACCAACAGACATCCGATTTCATACGGCAGGTACATCCACTTATGCAAATCAAAAGCCAGGCTGTCTGCATTTTCGATGAATTTGAGCTGTGCTTCATATTCCGGAATGAGTTTGGCCAGTGCACCGAAAGCACCATCCACATGAAACCATAATTTAAATTCCAGGCAGATTTTTTCTATTTCTTCCAGCGGATCAATAGCCCCGGTATTAACGGTACCCACATTGGCCACCACAGCAAACGGAGCCAAACCCGCGGATAGGTCTGCTTTAATCATCTCTTTCAACACCTCAATACGCATTTTATAATTTTCATCCACGGGCACCCTTCTCAGAGCGTTTGATCCCAGCCCCATTACTTCTGCAGCGCGCTGTTGACAGCTATGGGTAGCCTCGGAAGCATAAAATATCATAGGCTTTCCGATGACCTGAATGCCTTCTTTGCGAATTCGTTGGTCAAAATTGTTCCTGGCTACAATCAAACCGGTAATATTAGCCATCGAACCCCCACTCAATAAAATCCCGCTCGATTCCGGAGCGTAACCCAACATGGATTTACACCATCCAATCACCTGACCTTCTACATACAGAGCGGCATGGTCCCCAATGGCCACATTCGAATTCATGGTCGAAGCCAGCATATCTGCAAAAACCGCCGTCAGGCTGCCTGTCCCCTGGACCCAGGACCAAAATCTCGGGTGGATATTGCCTTTGGGAAAAGGGAGGATATGCTGCTTAAATTGATGATAAATAGTTTCAAGGTCTTGTCCCTGATCATTTAAGTGTCTGGTCAGGAATTCCTTCATTTCTGCACCGGGCTTTCGCCAGACAGGCTCATTGGAAATAAACCGAAGGTAATCCACCATATCCCCAACCATCCGTTGACCGAGGTCTTTCACGTCTTCCCAATCGTCCGGGTCGAGTGAAATTTCTTCTTCTAATATGGTTTTATAATCCATGAAGTCTGCATTCAGATCTATTGGCTAGTAATGATCGTCGGATCGGGTTTCAGGCCCGGCCTTTCAGGCCCGGCCTTTCAGGCCCGGCCTTTCAGGCCTGCGCGATGGGAGTATTAAAATTCAAAGGTGGTAAACCCGGAAAATCAGTATCATCCTGCACCTCACCAAATTGAGATTCATACTTTTTAATATTATCGCTTAAAGCCATCATCAGCCGTTTTGCGTGCTGAGGGGTAAGTACAATTCTGGATTTGACTTTAGCTTTAGGAAGATTGGGCATGAGTCGGACAAAATCAATTACAAATTCACTATGTGAATGTGAGATGATAGCCAGGTTGGAATAAATGCCTTCCGCGATCTCTTCACTGAGTTCAATGTTAATTTCCTGTTTAACTTCTTTATCTTTATTCATTTTGTTCGTAACTTAAGCCTCAAATTTACGATACATTGCCCTTAATCATGTTTAAATCTTTTATCGAAAGGTCAGTATTTGGTGTGTGTACCTACCTTGGCCAGCGGCTGGGGATAGCCAACACCAAGATCCGGTTATATTTTATCTACCTCAGTTTTTTTACTTTGGGATCCCCGGTCATCCTATATTTTGCGATTGCCTTCTGGCTTAATATTGAAAAGTATATCCGCAAAAACAATAATGTTATTCATTGGGAATAATATCAAATAACCAAAAGAAACGTGCATCGGACTGATGCCTTTCCTATTTTGATTCATTAAATGCATACTGAACCAGGTTTGCCCCCATTTGAAGGGCTTTAATTCTGGTTTCTTCGGGGTCTTTATGCACTTCCTGATCTTCCCAACCGTCCCCCAGGTCACATTCAAAGGAATAAAAACAAATTAATCGGCCTTCCCAAAATAATCCATAACCCTGAGGGGGCTTTTTGTCGTGTTGATGAATTTTTGGCAAGCCGTTATTAAAATTGAATTTTTGATGGTAGATCTCATGCTCAAAGGGCAATTCAATAAAACTTAATTCAGGAAATACTTTTTTCATGGCTGGCCTTACAAATGGATCCATGCCGTAGTTGTCGTCAATGTGGAGAAAACCGCCGGCTAAAAGATAATTTCTAAGATTTTCAGCTTCGGCATCATTAAAGACGACATTGCCGTGTCCGGTCATATGCACAAATGGATAGTTAAACAATTCTGAACTGCCTACCTCAACCGTTGCAAAATCGTCATCCAGGTTGGTACCCAACTGGGCATTACAAAATAAGGCAAGGTTGGGTAAAGCGGTCGGGTTGGCATACCAATCGCCTCCCCCGCTGTATTTTAGCAAAGCGAGCTTTATGGTAAGTGCTTTTTCAATAAATCCTGAACATATAAGCAGAGAAAAAGCCAGGAGAAGGGTGCAGAAAAAGAATTTATTTTTCATTAAATACCTAATTGTCGTGTTACAAATATACTCTATATTCAATGCAGGTCAAGTAAACTCAATCTCATCGCTCCAAACAACCCTGCGGTTTCAGTCCGGTAGCGGGTAGTCCCCAGGGAAATTCGTTCAAAGCCCCTGTTTTCGGCCAGTTCCACTTCCTGTTTTGTAAAATCGCCTTCCGGTCCGACACAAAACACTATCTCGGGAATTTTAAATCCCTGTTGGATCTCTGAAAACGGCCTCCCGGATTGAATAGCGATGCACAGGTGCCCGTTGAAATTTTGTTTTATGAAGGTATCGAAGGCAGTCAATTCATGCAGGACAGGTCGCCAGGCACGCCCGCATTGTTTAAATGCAGCATTGATGATTTTTTCCCAACGTTCTTTATTAAAGGTTGATTTTTCCGTGTGATTACAAATCAGCGGAGTAAATTCAGCGACACCCAGTTCAGTAATTTTTTCAATCAACCACTCCATCCTGTCCCTATCCTTAATCAATGAAACAGCCAGGTGGATTCGGGGTGTTCCGGGTGGATAGGTTTGTTTGCTGATGATTTTGAATAGCACCTTTTTTTGATCTGCCAGAACCGTTTCACCAATCCTGATGGTTCCCCTGCCATCCTGCAATCCGACCAGTTCACCGGGTTTGAGACGCAATACACTGGCATGCCTGGCTTCTTCACCGGTGAGTTCAATCAACTCTCCTTCTTCGAAATGGCCATAAAAATAATGCACCCCCAAAATTACATTTTTACCGGGCTGCACCGAACGTGGTTTAGTAAAGGTTTTCTTAAGGCCGAACCAAGTTATGACCTGTTTTGTTCGCATATAAACAATAGTTGTACTTTTGCAGCGCTTAAAATCTAACCCCAACGCATGACTGGTATCCCCATAATGATTATTCAGCTTTTGCTGAGCTTGTCTTTCCTAGTGATTATTCATGAATGCGGCCATTTTTTTCCAGCCAAATGGTTCAAAACCCGGGTGGAAAAATTTTATTTATTTTTTGATCCCTGGTTCTCCTTATTTAAAACTAAAAAAGGAGATACTGAATATGGAATTGGATGGCTGCCCCTGGGTGGTTATGTGAAGATTTCAGGTATGGTCGATGAAAGTTTTGATACCGAGAAATTAAAAGAAGAACCTAAACCGTATGAATTTCGTTCCAAGCCGGCCTGGCAGCGGTTGATCATCATGCTGGGGGGGGTTACCGTCAATTTTATTGCGGGGTTTTTACTCTTTGCATTTGTATTGGGAAAATGGGGTGAAGAATATTTGCCAACCAGTGCAGTCCAGAATGGAATTTATACCGATTCTCTCGGTAGGGTTTTAGGCCTTCGCGATGGGGATAAAATAGTCAAGGTAGGCGATCATGAATTTGTAGAGTTTGATAACCGTATGTTGAAGAGGGGCATAGTGATCAACGGGGCTAAGACGATCACTGTTGAGCGTGATGGTCAGGTAATCGATCTGGTCATGGAAGATCGCTTTATTCAGGATTTATCCAATTACAAGTATAAAAATGAATATCTGATCGGACCCAGGGTACCGATCAAAGTCGCCGGGTTTCCTGAAAATTCACCTTCTCAAAATGCAGGCCTTGAAGTTGGGGATGAGTTTCTAACCATCAACGGTCAACCTGCTCGGTTTGCCAACGAGTTTTATCCATTGTTGAAAGCCTCGAAAAACTTACCCTTGACGGTTAAAGTAAAAAGAGCAGGCGGTGAAGAAAAAGAATTCACATTCACTGCGAATCCGGATGGGACAATAGGTGCAATTTTAGAGCGTATGATCAAAACGGAACGGAGGAAATATGGCTTTTTTGAAGCAATCCCTGCAGGAGTTAATAAAGGACTGGGATTCCTGGGTGACCAAATCAAAGCGTTCGGGCAGATGTTTCGAGGTAAAATCAAAGCCTCCGAAAGCCTGGGTGGATTTGCCAGTATTACCAGTTTGTTTCCGGACACCTGGCAGTGGGAAGATTTTATCCGCATTACTGCTATACTTTCTCTTATCCTGGGATTTATGAACTTATTACCTATACCCGGACTGGATGGGGGTCATGTCCTTTTTCTGTTGTTCGAAATGGTGACCGGTAAAAAACTCAGCGATAAATTTGTAGAACAAGCCACTATGGTTGGTTTTGTCCTGCTGATCGCCTTGATGATCTATGCCAATGGATTGGATGTATTTCGTTTCCTCAAGAAATGAATTATTTTGAATTTTATGGCCTACGACCAGGGCTTCTCCTGGACTTAAGAGAATTAAAAAACAAATTTCTGCTTTTTAGCAGGCAGTACCATCCCGACCATTTTGCCTTTCAGAATGATTCAGATCAATCGGATGCTGAAGAAAAAAGCGCTTTAAATAATAAAGCTTACAAAACCCTGCTGGATCCCGATCTCCGGATTAAATACGTACTGGAATTAAAAGGAAGAATCAAAGAAGAAGAAATACTTACGCTGTCTCCTGATTTTTTAATGGAGATGATGGAGATCAATGATCTTATCCTGGAAAACCCTGAGTTGGCCCGGACCCAGCTTAAAAATATAGAATTGGCAATTGAACAGGAAGCCAGGCCTGTGCTGACATCTTTTGATTATGAATCACCTGCTGAACAGGACCTGAACGGAATCAAGGAGTACTATTACAAACGAAGATATATTTTGCGTTTAATGGATAATTTAAATAAATTTGCGCCCGGTCAATCGCTTTAGAAAGCTGAGAGCATGCCGAAGTGGCGGAACTGGTAGACGCGCTGGACTCAAAATCCAGTAACAGCAATGTTGTAGGGGTTCGATTCCCCTCTTCGGTACTTATTTGAAGTATCGGTTATTTATTTCATTGCCGAAGTGGTGAAATTGGTAGACACGCACGTTTCAGAGGCGTGTGTCCGTAAGGATGTGCGGGTTCGAGTCCCGCTTTCGGCACAACAAATTGATTATAAATAACTTAGATAGATTTGGTTAAACTACTTTATCAGCACAATAACTACTGGCAAAGGCATCTGGTTTAGCTTTAAACACAAATCCCATCCCCAGGATATAACCCATCGCTTCTTTAAGTGCTTCATTTGACTTAAAGTGCGGGTCTGTATTAATATCTGCATGTACCTCCAGTTCAACCTGATAGCGGTCCAATAAATCGCAAAGGTTGTAAGCAATATCTACTGACATAGATACCTCGGTGATCATCCTTTCTTTGATGCTCATGGATTTGTGGCGGTGTTGATTGGAAATAAACATAAAACCACCTTTTTTTTCCCTCAGGAAGACGATCACGGTGGCAAATTCAATACCGTCCTGCCGGACTTCTGAATCCGTACCCACACAGACCTTGAGCCGGTTGCCCAGTTCCGATTCCCGCACCAGCGTTTTTTCCACGGCTTCCGTGATCGGGATATCTATTGATGTGCCATCAAATTTTCTCCAGCGCATAGGGATCTTTTTTAGCTAAGTTAAAAACAAATCGCGCATATCGTGTTATTTATATATTAATCCATGTTATACAAAATTTATAGTTTCAGAAGGGTTATTGCTTCATTTGCATTTGATTTTACGCCCGGTAACCCTTAATTTTGCATATAACTAAAAAACATGAATAAACTTCATATCATAGCGGGTTTGCTATTGATTATTGGGCTGGCGGTATTTTTTTCACTGAGTAAGGACGTGAGCACGTATTCCTCTTTTGCGGAGGCCAGTGAACACCAGCAGCGGGTTAAGGTGGCTGGTATCCTGGCTAAGGACAAGGAGATGTATTACAATCCGGAGGAAAACCCCAACTACTTCTCCTTTTATTTACGGGATCCCAAAGGCCAGGAGAAAAAAGTAATTTTATTACAAGGGAAACCACAGGATTTTGACCGGTCGGAACAAATTGTAGTTACCGGCGAAATGAAAGGAGAAGAATTTGTTGCCAACGAGGTCTTACTCAAATGCCCTTCAAAATATAAAGACGAAGAAATCTACATGAAAAAACAAATCTAACGGATGTCCACTATACAATATTTAGGTGAACATCGTTGGATAGGTTATTGCCTTCACGCCGGAGTGATCATTGGCTTCCTGGCCAATATCAATGCCATCATCGCCTATACCCGGGCAGTTAAAAGCAACGATCAGAGCTGGTTAAAATATGGTCGTGGTGCATTTACGCTGCAGGCAGTCACCGTCTTGTCCACGATCTTACTGTTGTTTTACGCCATGCTCAATCATTTTTATGAATATGAGTACGTCCGGCACCATATTTCAGACGACCTGCCTTTTAAATATATTTTTGCTGCATTTTGGGAAGGCCAGGAAGGCAGTTTCCTGCTTTGGATGTTTTGGAATGTAATCCTTGGAGCCATCCTGGTTAAAACGAGTGGCAAGTGGGAGTCCCCGGTAATGGCCGTGTTTAGCGTTTTACAACTTATTTTATTTTCAATGTTGCTGGGCTTGTACTTAGGCTGGGGTGAATATGTTTTTAAAATCGGTTCCAGTCCGAGTTTATTGGTTCGCGAAACATTTAATGCTCCGCTGTTTCAGAATCCGGATTATGTAAAATTGATCAAAGGAAATGGACTCAACCCATTGTTGCAAAATTATTGGATGACCATTCATCCTCCTACCCTCTTCCTGGGATTTGCGTCGACCATTGTGCCCTTTTTATTTGCCTTCGCCGGCTGGTGGAAAAAGGATAACAAGACCTGGCTTAAACCGGCACAGGAATGGGCACTGTTTTCTGCTTTTATACTGGGTTTGGGTATCCTGATGGGGGGCGCCTGGGCCTACGAAGCACTGAGTTTTGGAGGTTATTGGGCCTGGGATCCGGTAGAAAACATGTCTTTTGTACCGTGGATTATGATGGTGGCCGGATTGCATACCAATATGATCGCCCGTAGTACCGGACGAGCCGTAGGCACCACGTATATCTATTATCTCCTGTCTTTTGTGTTGGTGCTCTATTCGACCTACATGACCCGTAGTGGAGTATTAGGTGATACCAGTGCACATGCCTTTACCGATATGGGTTTAGAATTTCAACTTATCCTACTGGTGTTGGTATTTGCCGCAATGGGCATGTATAATTATTTCAAAAACCGTCACCTCGTAACCCCACAAGCCGAAGAGGAAAAAATATACAGCCGGGAATACTGGATGTTTATTGGAGCCATGGTTTTATTGTTTTCCTCCCTTTTGATTACGGGGGCGACTTCAATACCGGTGTTCAACAAGTTAGTAAAGCTTTTTAATCCGGATTTTTCCGGACAGGTCATTGTCGATCCAATCAGCCACCACAACCGGTTCCAACTTTGGATTGCTGTGATGGTCGCATTCCTGGCTGGTATTGCCGAGTTTCTGCGCTTCAAAGAAATTCATTGGTCCGAATATAAATCCAGGTTTTTAAAACTGGCTGGAGTAAGTTTTGGGCTCACACTGGCTTTGTTTACACTTTCGATTAAGGTACTGGAACAACCTGCCTGGCAACATCTTGTTTTGCAGTTTGCCGGCATTTTTGCCGTGGTCAGTAATCTTACCTATTTATTGACTTTTTTGAGGGGGAAAATCAAACTGGCCGGGTCGGCGATGGCTCATTCGGGATTTGGAATTATGGTTTTGGGCATATTGGCCACCGGGCTCAATAAACAAATCATATCGACTAATATGTTTGCCCAATCTGAATTAATCGAGGGGTTCAGTACGGAAGAGTATATGCGCAACCTGGTTCTGATAAAGGATGCACCGATGCCCATCAAAGATTACGAAGTGACTTACCGAAGTGATACTTTATTAAATCCCTTTAACCGGCAATTTTTTATCCAATTTGATAAAAAAGATAAAGAAGGCAACATTATAAAAAAAATAAACTCCAAACCCACCCTGGTGTATAGCCGGAATGAAAACCAGGGGCCTTCTACCAATCCTTCGATCCACCGGGGACTTACCCAGGATTTATACACCTACGTCAATTGGATGCCCCCGTCCATGATGAACGGCGAAGTAGCACAACAAGCCGAAGATAGTTTGAAGTACCAAAACTATCAGGTAGCCAAAGGGGATACTTTTTTTTATTCCTCGGGCTATGGGGTTTTACGAGCATGGACCGATTCATCCAACCACCCGGATTACCGGCCAGAAAGTGGGGATCAGGTATTAAGCGCCCGGATTGAATTTCATCGATTGAACGATACGTCTAATTATACCCTGGAATCGACAATTGTTTCGCGTGGTAATTTATATTTTACATTCCCAGGCATACATAATGAACTTGGATTAAAGGTCAGGATCAATCCTGCCAGTCTGGATATCTTTTACCCCAATGACGACCTTGGCAGTGAGCTGGAGTTAAAAGAAGATGGTGCAGGACAATTAGCCGGATACCAAATTCATTTTCTGGGATTCAATAAAAACCCGGGCAGTAATAAATATGCCGCTTTACCGGAAGATATTGCCGTTGCGACAGAGCTAGAAGTGACAAATCCGGAAGGCAAGGTGTTTACACTGGCTCCTCTGTTTATTATCCGCGAAAATCAGGTTTATCTTGTGCATGATTATATATTGGAAGAATTGGTGCGGATCTCCTGTATCAAAATAGATCCTCAGAACGAAAGCATTACTATAAAATTAAGGAAAGGGGATAAATCATCGAAAATCTCCCTCGATATGGCCGAACGCGCTCCCAGAAATGATATGATTGTGATCCAGTCTATTCTGTTTCCCGGGATCAATCTGTTTTGGCTGGGTTCACTAACTATGCTGGGTGGATTATTGTTAAGTGGGATCAGAAGGTGGAAGGTTTATTCAGGTAACCGTCTTTGAAAAAGATAAAACTTAAAATTGTCCTGCTGGGTTCTGGCAATTTGGCTTTTCACCTGGGTAAATCGTTTTCAGCCCTGCCGGGTTATCCTTTAGTGCAACTTTATGCCCGGTCTGCTTTACAAGCACGTCATCTGGGTACCAAGTTCAATTGTAAGTTTACCCATAACCTGGAAGAAATTGAAAAAAATGCCAGTTTGTATCTCCTTTGTGTCTCAGACGACCAGATTGCAACGGTAGCCCAATCCCTTTCTCAATTTATCCGTGCTGATGCCCTGGTGGCCCATACTTCTGGAAGTACCCCTGCCCGGGTCCTCAGTCCCTGGTTCGCTAACTATGGCGTCCTTTATCCATTACAAACCTTTACCAAAAGCAAAAAATTGGTTATAAGTACTATACCCTGGTTCATTACGGGTTCAGATAAAAAATCCACTGATTTATTAAACCATACAGCCGGTTTGCTGGCACCAAATGTAACTATCGTTGATGATGATACCAGGCTTAAACTTCACCTGGCTGCAGTCCTGGTCAATAATTTTCCAAACTTCATCTATGAACTTGTCTATCATTTTTTTAAAGAAAACCAATTGGATTTTAGCCTTTTATTACCACTGATGAAAGAAACACTGTCTAAAGTAAAAACCATGGTGCCTGGCACAGCCCAAACCGGGCCAGCAAAACGACACGACAAACGGGTGATTGACCTTCACCTCGACCTTTTGAAACAAGCGAAACAGGAAGAAATGTACCAGATTTATAAACTGTTGAGTTCATTGATCTGGAAAAAATTTCAGGACAACTAATCCTATGAAAATATGGATGGTTATTGGGAAGGTGTATAGTAGATTTGCACGGTATGGTCAATGATGTCAAAATAAACCCGTCCTGGAAAAAAGTATTAAACGGGGAGTTTGAAAAGCCGTACTTCGGTGCCATTAAGCAGTCTCTGGTAAAAGAGAAACAGGCCGGGAAAATAATCTATCCGCCGGGGAAGTTGATTTTTAATGCTTTCGACAAGTGTCCGTTTGATGAAGTCAAGGTGGTCATTCTGGGACAGGATCCTTATCACGGGCCGGATCAGGCTATGGGACTCAGTTTTTCGGTGCCCAAACACGTTCCTTTGCCAGCTTCCCTTAAAAATATTTATAAAGAAATAGAGGCAGATCTTGGGATAAAAATGCCAGGCCATGGAGACCTGAGTTCCTGGGCTGAACAAGGTGTTTTTTTATTGAATGCGATCTTAACGGTTGAAAAATCCAGGGCAGGATCCCACCAACAAGTTGGTTGGCAACAATTTACGGATGTGGTCATTAAAGTATTGTCAGACCTGAAACAAGGGTTAGTCTTTTTGTTATGGGGAAACTTCGCCCGAAACAAAAAGGTGCTCATTGATCCCTCCCGCCACCATATACTGGAAGCAGCGCATCCCTCTCCGTTGGCCGGAGGAGCCTTTCAGGGATCACGGCATTTTTCAAGAACCAACCAACTTTTAACAAAAATGAATAAAAGACCAATTGTATGGAAAATAGAAAACTAATGTTATGGATCATGGTCTCCGGTGCAGTGGCCGTGGCCCTGGGCGCTTTCGGGGCTCATGGATTGAGACCTTATCTGGACGAAACAGGCCTGCAAAATTTTCAGACTGCAAACCGGTATCAATTCTATCACACGCTTTTGGCAGCCTTGTTTTTAATTTGGAAACCGGGCGATCCTTTGCTTCGCAAGGGTGCATTGTGGGCTCTGGCGGGTATTTTATTGTTTTCAGGATCACTATATCTTTTGTCATTACGAAACACGTTAGACATCCCTTCTTCGATAGGCATCCTCACCCCCCTGGGCGGAATCTGTTTTATACTGGCCTGGTCAGCCGGAATTTTAAAATTGTTTAAGAGTTAAATATTTAACAGTAATCAAAAGCAGGAAAATCATAAAAACTTATCTATATTCGTAGTAAGAAATTTTATAACAAAGAATTATGAAAAAAAGAATACTCCTGCTGACTTTTGCGCTGACATTGATGGCTCAAATGAGCTTTTCTATTAACTCAGTGGAAAATACCTTGCCCGGTAATGGTATGGCTCTTCCGGTCGCCAATGTGGCATCGCGTACCCTGACCAAAGCCGAAGCTAAATTAATTCAGAAAGCAGAGAAAAAACAGGTTCGAACCCAGAAAAGGATCGCTGTTGTTCAAAAATTTCTTGCAAAAAATATGGCCAAAAAGGCTATTGATTTTAAAGATCCGGTAAATAAGTGGTTATGGTTTGGTGTTTTTGGCTGGGGAGCAGGATTATTGCTCTGGATCATAGCAGCAGCTGTTGTCACTGGTGGTGGATTTTTAGGAGGTGGCTTTTTAGGTTTATTAGCCAGCTTAGCATGGTTATTTGGAACCGTTGCCTTTGTCATCTGGTTGGTTAAAAAATTCGGAGACGCATAATTCTTACTCTAAATAAATTTTTAAAGCCGTCCTGATCACTGGACGGCTTTTTTTTTGTGACCATTCGAAATATACTCAACCGTATGGTTATTTGTATATATGGTTTATTCCCATTGATTATGAAATCAACACTCACCGGATAAGGAATACCTTTCCATAAACTTCTACTTTGAACGAACCATTTGACAATGCCGTGGCATAACCCTTTTAAGCTTTGGCGGAAAAATTTTGAGCATTAAAAGGATTGAATTAGAAAGGAAACCTCATCCGGATAGGTCTATTTATATACCGGCACAAGGATTGGATACAATCGAATGGTAGTGCTCACAGGTAAACTCATAGAAATTAATTATCTCATCCGGGGTTTCTGACTTTAACGATTACCCGTTATTTCCTTGCTCGACCGCTTTAAACCTTTCATGATAAAGAGCCCCTGTTTTATAATTTTGAGATCCTAAATATTGATTGGGTATACTATCATTTTATCAAAACCGTTTAATGAATAGCGTTATAGAAGGTTGAACAGTTTTTTTTAATAAATAATATGGTATAAAATTTGCCTAGTTGAATAAAGTAATTAATTTCGTCAATAGTTAGTTTATTCATAACCTCAATGACGAATTTGTAGAATCATCAAAAGGCAAGATGATCACTGGAAAGCCCCTTCATCAGGGGTTTTCTATTTAAACTGGTTTGGGGAGTGTCGTAGATTCAAAAACTGTTTTCAATATAGTGTCTCTGATCCTACGAGTAAGTATGATATCCTGTTTTTTAAGTTCATATTGATATTTAAAGGTTGTAGTCTCCTGATTGTTGGCAGTTACCTTAAGCACGCCCGATTCGGAGATGGATCCCTTGTAAGGTTCCAGTGCCTGCGCAAGGAGGCGGTTTAATTCTTCAAAGGGGATTCTCATTTTATGATTGATTTCAAAATGCACGGTATTCAGGTCATCCCCGCCAGCCGTGAAATTGGTAAAATCCTGGGTAAATATAATGTTGATGGGTAAATACACCAACTCATCATCATCATTTTTCAGGGTGATCATGGACAGGGAAAAGTTTAATATTTCGCCGGTATGCCGCCCTATCTTTACATAATCTCCAATTTGTAATTTATTGGAGAAAGCCAAAATCATACCACTGATAATATTGGAAATATAGTCCTTCATAATAATAGCCGTGGCAGCTGAAATCAAGGTAAATCCTGTGAAAAAATCCCTGGGTTTTAACTTTAAGAGGTAAAGGACAAAATACAAGAAGGCGCCGACAAGGATCAGGATGTAGAGATTTTCCACTCCGTATATGACATTGTCGGTCTGCCTGAAATGTATCTTTTTACGTTTGCGGTACAGGTAAAGCACCACGTCTTTAGTCAATTCTGCAATTAGAAAAAAAAGTAACATGCCCACTATAGCGCCGATCAGATAAACCGGAAGCCCGTAGGAACTAAATATTTTTTCATGATTCTCGTTTAGAATCAATAAAGCAGCTATCGCAATGATTTTCAGCATCCTCAGAAACACGTTCATTTAAAAGTTGGATTGTTACAAAATTAAGGAGTTCCGGGTTGGCATTAGGCTCAATCTGCTCAACTGGTCCAAACTAATAAGGTAATGCGGTAAAGGTTTGTACCAGAATGGATTATTTTTACACCTGTTTTTAATCCAATCTGCATAGCCAAACCACATTCCTCCATCGTATGAAAAATAAATTTTTTGATAAATCGATTTATCAGGGCCGAAGGCAACAAATCCTATCCCTGGTTTCTGACGGACTGATCCTGCTACCTTCCAACGAAGAAGCCGGCATGAATTACCTCGATAACACCTACCCTTTCCGCCAAGATTCCAGTTTTTTGTTTTTTTGCGGAATCGATCGCCCCGGTTTGCTATTATTGTTGGATGGTACCACCGGAGAAACCTTACTGGTCGGTGAAGAAAGCAGTTTGGATGATATAGTCTGGACAGGTCCTGTGGATTCCTTAAAAGAATTAGCTGCTCGGGCAGGGATTGAACGGGTAATTTCCCAGGAAGAAGCCCAAAAATGGATTCCAAACTTTGGAACTATCCATTTTCTGCCTGTCTACCGGGGGGACCAGGCGATTCGTTTGAGTAAAATCATCGGTATACCAGTTGATTCAATTTATTCAGGGGCATCAGAATCATTGATCCAGGCAGTGGTCAGCCTCCGGGAAATCAAATCGGCACCGGAAATCGATCAACTCACAGAAGCGATAAATATTACCGGCAAAATGCAGATTGTGATGATGAAGATTGCCAAATCAGGTATGACGGAAGCGGAGGTAATGGCAGCGGTCAGGTCGACCTGTTTACGGGAAGATGTAGACATAGCTTATCCGATTATTTTGTCGGTCAACGGACAGACCTTGCATAATCATGCATATCACAACGTATTGCAGCCAGGTCAATTGTTATTAGGTGATTTTGGTGCAGAATCCCCCATGCATTACGCAGGGGATATTACCCGGACCATTCCGGTCAGTGCTCATTTTTCTATCGTGCAAAAAGATATTTATTCACTGGTGCAATTCACGTTGAATGCGGCCACCCTGGCCATAAAATCAGGCATTAAATACCTGGACGTACATCTAGCCGCGGCTACCAATATTGCTTCTGGCATGAAAGACCTGGGCTTTTTGAAAGGTGATATTTCGTCGATCGTGGAGCAAGGCGCCCATGCCCTGTTTTTTCCACATGGCCTGGGACATGCCCTGGGCCTGGATGTCCATGATATGGAAAACCTCGGGGAAAGGTTTACCGGATATGAACGCGGGATGGAAAGAAGCCGGCAGTTCGGCTTAAAGTCTCTTCGGTTGGCCAAAACCTTAAAAACCGGGATGGTGCTTACGGTGGAACCCGGGATTTATTTTATCCCGGAATTAATAGCCATTTGGAAAAAGGAAAACAAATTCTCAGACTATATCAACTACGATAAAATTGAAGAAGTATTGCCTTTTGGAGGCATTCGAATTGAGGACAATATACTCGTCGGACCTGATGGAGCGACCATTCTTGGTGATCCTATACCCAAAGAAATTGCGGAAATAGAAAACCTCCGCCGGCAAGCGTATGCCCTCTGAATATCCATCCAGAGATGAAAATATTTTTATCGGAATACCGTCATGATTACCTGACCTATACCTTTGGTTATACGATTTACGCCGTGTATGAAAACCCGAATGACCTTAATGAACTTTACTCCAATGGTTTTTTACCGTATACCGGAAACACCCAATTAATCTATAACGTATATTATAAATCGAGGGGGATCCGGGTTGACCTCAATAAATTTAAAGATTCCAGTGAAAACCGAAGGGTCAACCGAAAGGTTATTCCACTCGAATTAAAGGTTGAGATCACCCCTATAGCCGGATTTAATCAACAAGAATCTTTTTTTGAATTTGCCAGAAAATACCGCGAAGAAAGAATTGGGGAAGATAAAATGCCGGATGGCAGGATAGAATATATCTTGTGCAGGCCATACCTAACCCATATTTTGACCTTTAAACAAGGTGATCAAACCGTTGCTTATGTGCTTGGAGTGATTACGGATAAGTGTTTCCATTTCTGGTTTTCTTTTTACGAAACACAATACCTGGACCAAAATATTCCCCTTGGCAAATGGTTGATGTGGAAATGTATACATATCGCCAGGGAAATGGGACTTGAATACCTCTATCTTGGGAATGGTTATTTGGAGAAATCGCTTTATAAATCGAGAGATTTTAATGCGGTGGAATATTATAACGGAAATAACTGGTCTGGGGACTTAAAAACTTTGCAGACATTATGTGTCGGGGACAATCAGCTGATTGATCTGGATCAATTTAAACTAACTGCAAGTCCAAATGATTGGCTGCAAAACTGGCTGGACTCGCCAGGGTAAATTTTTTGCTGGTTTATAAAAAAGGTTATCTAAAAGGAACTCCTTTTACCTTGGTTTTGACCCGGCATAAATACATGTCCGCGGTGATATATAAAGTACTGCCATCGTCGCCCCAGGCACAATTGGCTGTTGCCTGGCCGGTCTCTATCCTTGCCAAAAGTTCGCCTTTTGGTGAAATGACTAATATACCGCCCGGGCCTGTACCCCAGATATTACCTTTCTCATCTACTTTAATTCCATCCGGTGCACCTCTTAGGCCTGATTTACCCATTGGTGTAGCATCAAAATGAATACTGCCTTTACCTACCAGTCCGGTCGTCAGGATTGGATATTTCATATAATAAGCCCGTTGCATATCGGACTGTGCTATATAAAGGGTTTTTTCATCCGGTGAAAGGGCAAGGCCGTTTGGTCGGGTAAGATCCTTAATAATCAATGTGGTTTTGCCTTTATCCCATAAATACACTCCAAAAACTCCGGTTTCCATATTCTTATCTTTTTCACGTTCAGGCAATCCGTATGGGGGGTCTGTAAAAAATACACGTCCTTTTGAATCCACCACGACATCATTTGGCGAATTAAATCTTTTTCCGTTAATATTATCTGTGAGTGTTCTTTTACCTCCGGCCTTATTCATGGGCAGATAGGATATCCGGCGATCCCCGTGTTCGCAGGACACCAGGTTACCATTCAGATCCCTGGTTAATCCATTACTCCCTGGTTCCGAGCTGTATTTCAGCACACCGGTATAACCGGAAGGTTTGATATAAGGCAAAGCTCCTTCTCCATTAGCCCGCCAGATATATACCGTATTTTTTGGAACATCACTAAAGAGTAAAGCATTTTCCTCCTTCCACCAGAGTGGCCCCTCAGACCATTCAAATCCCTCGGCAAGGATTTCGATCGGCGTATTCTGGTCTATAAGTTCTTCACCGGAAGGATGAACAATATGGATTTTACCCAGCGTCTTCGGTTGGGACAGGGCTGCTGAAGCACATAATAAAAAGGGAAAAATATATCTATTCATATACAATCATTTTATAACCGGTTGGCCCAATCTTTAATGTTAACTCCATTAAACGTGCCGCTGCTCATAAAAAGGACAATGGAATTTTCAGTATCCAGGTGATCCAGGTATTCTTCCAATTCCTTGTTTTGGGTAAAAATAAATAAATCACTGCACCCAAAATCGTTTTTTATTTCATTCTTATCGAGATCAGGCATTCGTTTGATCTCGAGGGTGTGTTTGTTGTAAAAAACTACCGCTTCATCAGCCGGATCCAGGGACTTATTATATTGAGGAATAAACGATTTATTCAGGCTGCTAAAGGTATGCAGTTCGAGTATCGTAATCAATCGAAGGCCGGTATACTGCTCCCGGATCGCCGAGACGGTTGCCCTAACCTTGGAAGGGGCATGGGCAAAGTCCAGATAAACCTTTTTCCGGTCCGATAAAAAAAGCGGTTGTAAACGTTTGGCGGCCCCTTTGAACCCGGTCAAAGCTTTTAAAACCGCTGCTTCCGGGTAACCCAATGCCTTGCATACGTTTACGGCTGCCTGAATATTCTGCAGATTATGTAATCCAAAAATTGCTATCGGATATTCCTGATGATCATAAATAAGATATGCTGTTCCATTCCTGCTCGTATGGGGGTAGGCGGTGTAAGGCTGAAAATCTAATGAAGAGTCCTGGCACCCTTCGATCATGTCACGCAGGGCAAGGTCCTCATTAAAATAATATACCACGGTCCCGGGGGCCAATGAATCGAGATAGGTTTTAAAAACCTGTTGATACCCTTGTTCCGAAGGAAATACATTGATATGGTCCCAGGCAATGCCGGTAATTGCGGTGACCTGGGGATGGTAATGAAGGATCTTGGGTACAAGGTCAATGGGTGAGCTCAGGTATTCGTCTCCTTCTATGATCATGACCGGGGCTGGAGAAAGCCGGATCATGTGTTCAAATCCTTCTAATGGTGCCCCAACAAGATAATCATAGTCAGCTTGCAGAGCCTTTAGAGCGTGCATAATCATGGAGGTGGTAGTCGTCTTACCGTGACTTCCGGCGATGACTATTCTTTTTTTATGCTCGGCATGGATGGCTATAAATTCCGGATAAGAAACCAATTTTAAATTGAGTTCCTGTGCGCGTAACAATTCGGGATTATCCTTTTTTGCGTGCATCCCGATGATCACCAGATCGAGCTCCCGGCTTAGTTTGTCCGGATACCAGCCAGGCAGGGGCAACAAACCATGAGCAGACAATCTGTCTTTTGCAGGATTGTAGATTTCATCATCTGACCCGGTGATTTGATGACCTGCCAGATGAAGCGCAATACTCAGATTGTGCATGACTACCCCACCCATCGCTATAACGTGAATCCGCATTCCGCAAAAATGCTAAAAATACAGATCATATTAAATATTTAATTCATTTGTTGGAAAACAGGCACACCACAAATTGCACCGATTACAATAGCCCGACCAAATAAACCCGAAGTGACCCGGCTCTGTCGCAAAACCCAAACTTAGTGCAATTGGTCTTGCAACCTTGGAAAGCCTTGCCCAAAGAGGCACAAAGCTTAAACCAGCCAAAGTTGATTCATCCCTTATTCACAGTGGTATATTACCATGTTTTCTGTTTGGTCTGATGTCCGCCTTACGGGATAAGCTGTTCAGGGCTTTGATCAGTTTACGCCTCGTCAAGGCTGGTTCAATGACTTCATCGATATAACCTCGGGCAGCAGCGCGATAGGGATGAGCAAAGGTTTCAGCATATTCCTTCTCCTTTTCCGATGCCTTAGCTATTGGATCTTTTGCAGCTTCTATTTCTTTTTTAAATATGATCTCACTGGCTCCTTTTGCGCCCATGACCGCTATTTCAGCTTCAGGCCAGGCAAAACTAAAATCCGCACCTATGTGTTTTGAGTTCATCACATCATAAGCCCCACCGTAAGCCTTGCGTAAAATGACGGTCAATCTGGGTACCGTAGCCTCACAAAATGCATATAATAATTTGGCTCCCTGGTCAATAATACCATTCCACTCCTGGTCAGTACCGGGTAAAAACCCCGGGACATCGACCAAAACAATAAGGGGTATATTAAAAGAGTCACAAAACCGGACAAAACGGGCAGCTTTTCTGGATGCATTTACATCCAGTACCCCGGCTAATACCTGTGGTTGATTGGCTACCAACCCTATCGATTTTCCTGCCAGGATTGCAAAACCCACCACAATATTGGGTGCAAAGTCCTGATGAACTTCAAAAAAAGTATTCTCATCTACCAACTGCAAAACGACCGTTTTGACATCATAGGGAAGTTGATTGGATGTTGGAAGTATAAAATCCAATTCGGGCCGCAGTTCATCCTTCAATACGTAGGGATACGAAGGACTGGGCAATTCATTACTGGAGGGAAGATAATAGAGCAGCTTTTTGATCTGGTTTATACAAATGACGTCATTGGCTGCGGTAAAATGGGAGACTCCGGATTTTACCGCATGAGTTTGAGCACCGCCCAGAGACTCACTGGTCACGGTTTCATTGGTGACGGTTTTCACCACCTGAGGACCCGTGACAAACATATAAGAAGTCTGGTCCACCATAAAAATAAAATCAGTAATAGCAGGAGAATACACGGCCCCTCCGGCGCAAGGTCCCATGACCGCCGAAATCTGAGGAATAACACCTGAAGCTAGGGTATTTCTGTAAAAAACTTCAGCATAACCTGCCAGGGAATCGACCCCTTCCTGGATCCTGGCACCACCCGAGTCATTCAGACCAATGACCGGTGCTTTATTTTTGATAGCCATGTCCATGATCGTGCAGATTTTCCTGGCATGGGTCTCTGATAAAGAGCCTCCGAATATGGTAAAATCCTGAGCAAATACATAGACCAGTCTGCCATGGACTGTTCCGTAACCAGTCACTACTCCATCTCCGTAATACAACGACTTGTCCATTTCAAAATCAGTACTTCGATGTACAACCAACATTCCGATTTCTTCAAAGGAACGGTCATCCAACAATAATTCGATTCGCTCCCTGGCCGTTAACTTTCCTTTTTGATGTTGTTTATTTATCCTGTCCTCCCCTCCACCGGAGAATGCTTCGGCTTGCAGGGCAGCTAATCGTTCTGCGGCTGGTTTTTTCATTTCTTAACTATTAAAATTCTGAATTTGCGCCTTTTACACATCGTATTTTTGCCAAATCAAGGATAAAAACTATTCAATATATTATTAATTTTGTCCCCTCACAATTTAAATAATATATGTCAGAAATTGCAATTGAATCCATCCTGAGTGAACGGGTGATGTCCATGACGGAATCTGCCACCCTTCAGATGGCGGCCATGGCCAGGAAAATGAAAGAACAGGGCATTGATGTAATCACCCTTAGCCTGGGTGAACCGGATTTTGACACGCCACAGCATATCAAGGATGCCGCCGTTAAGGCCATGGAGCAAGGGCATACAAAATATACCGCAGTGGCCGGTAACCTCGACCTCAGAGAAGCCATTTGTTCTAAATTAAAAAGAGATAATGGATTAGATTTCAAGCCCAACCAGATTGTGGTTTCCAATGGGGCCAAACAGGATATCGCCAACCTTTGTATGGCTTTGATCAATCCTGGGGATGAAGTCATCATATTGTCCCCATACTGGGTTTCTTACAGTGATATTGTGAAAATGTGCGGAGGAGAAGCGATTGTTTTGTCTGCTTCAGTGGATGAAGATTTTAAAGTCAAGGCTTCCCGCATTGCAGATGCCATTACAGACAGGACCAAGTTGATTATGTTCTCGAGTCCCTGCAATCCAACGGGTTCGGTATTTTCTTTTGAGGAACTGAAAGCTATCGCCGAACTGATGGCCAGGCATGAGCATATTTATATCATGTCGGATGAAATTTATGAACACATTAACTTTGCCGGCAAACACATCAGTATTGCTTCTTTTCCGGAAGTTAAAGAGCGAACCATCGTGATCAATGGGTTTTCGAAGGCTTTTGCAATGACCGGTTGGAGACTGGGATATATGGCGGCACCACTCTTTATTGCTGAGGCTTGTACAAAAATTCAGGGACAGGTTACTTCCGGAGCAAATTCAATAGCTCAAAAGGCAGGAGTTGCTGCGTTAAACTCGGATTTAAAACCTACTCATGATATGACCAGGGCCTTCCGACAACGGCGGGACCTCATCATTTCGCTGCTCAAAGAAATCCCGGGATTCCGGTGCAACTTTCCAACCGGTGCGTTTTATATTTTCCCGGATATCAGCTACTATTTTGGCAAAACAGATGGCAATACCACGATTCGAAATTCAGATGACTTTGCATTATATCTTTTGAATAACGCACATGTTGCCACCGTAGGAGGTTCGGCATTTGGGGATGATCATTGTTTCAGGATATCCTATGCCGCTAGTGAAGAAAACATTAAAGAAGCCGTGCGGCGCATTAAAGCTGCTGTAAATCAGCTTAAATAGCTTAACTTTGAACAACTGTCAGGATACTTTTGTCCCTGTAACTTTAACGTCTGATTGACCCAAATAAAAAGCAAATGACATCCATCAAATTTAATAGTACCAACACCCTTTTTTTTCCAACATTGAGAAAGCGTGTAAACCAGTATTTTGAAGAAAATAAAATCTCTCCAACCGGGAATTATAAGTTGTTTGTCAAATCGGGCCTGTTGATTGCAGGTTTGTTAGGTTGTTATATTTGGCTGGTGTTTTATACTCCGCATTCTATATTACTGGCTTTGTTATTATGTAGTTTAATGGGGGTTCTTTTTGCAGCAGTTGGATTTAATGTAATGCACGATGGTTCCCATGGGAGTTATTCTAACATTGGCTGGCTGAATATCATCATGGCGCACACCCTTAATTTATTGGGTGGCAGTGCTTATATGTGGAAACATAAACACAACTTTGCCCATCATTCTTTTACGAATATCGAAGGAATGGACGAAGACATTGACATCAAACCTTTCCTGAGGACCAATCCAAATCAGAAAAAATACTGGTTTCACCGGTTCCAGCACATCTACAGCTTTCTATTATATGGTTTAACCTACCTGGTCTGGATTTTCTTTCAGGATTTCAGAAAGTACTTCAGTCGCAAGGTTACTGCATTGGTTGAAATCCCTAAATTGAGTTTGTCACAACACATCATTTTCTGGGTGACCAAAGCAGTGTATGCCACTACCATATTTATTTTACCCATCTGGCAGGTCGGGGTAATAAAAACCTTTGTGGGATATGGAATGCTGGTATTTGTATGCGGTATATTGATTGCCATAGTCTTTCAACTGGCCCACGTGCACGAAGAAGCCGCTTTTGTGCAACCCCAGGGTGAACCCTTTGTGATAGAAAATGACTGGGCCATTCACCAGATCAACACCACCGCTAACTTTGCCACTAAACAAAAATGGCACAATTGGTTTTGGGGTGGATTAAATTTTCAGATCGAACATCATTTATTTCCACGTATCAGCCATGTCCATTATCCGGCCATCAGCAAGATTGTAAAACAAACTTGTCGTGAATTCAATATAGCCTATAATGAATTTCCGACTGTAGTGAGTGCTATTTATTCTCACATTACCCATTTACGCAAGTTAGGGTCATCGTATTAACGGAGCGATTTATTCCCAATCTACGATTTGACCATAGTCGAGAAAAAGTTCTTCTCCTACAGCAATGTCCCGCAGGGCTTCAAAGATTGCACCTTCATCAATGGAGGTCACATTTGGCTGCTCATCATGATTTAGGTACAGCGCAATATCCATCGATTTGAAACCGCCGGCAGGAACAAAATAATCCTTTTCATCATATAGGCAATAAGTCTCTATCATATAGCGGGAGGCTTCCGGCAAGGCATCCACCTCTTCAAATCCCATCCTTATCCAGTCACCGGGTTCCTTTGAAAACATGGCCCTGCATCCTTTGGGAATCGGATTCACTGCAAAAACCCCTATGCCATGTACCGCAGAAGGTTTGAGCATGACATAATGAAACTCATTTAATTCGAGGAGGAGTTCAGATTTTTCCATGGTTGAAGCGTATTCATTAAAATACAAAGGACTTCAGAAGTATTGAAGTCCTTTTATTCTAAACAATATTTAATTATTGGGCCTGTACTATTATTTTTTATCAGCCACTTCTTCAAACTCTACATCGGTGACCTGGTCCCCGTTTGAAGTGGATGATTGATGCTGACCGCCGGCATCTCCTGTATTGGCCTGTTCACCTCCTGGTTGTTCGGAAGATTGTTGGGCCTGGTATATTTCCTGACTGGCTGCCTGCCAGGCGGTATTGAGGTTTTCGGTGGCTTTATCCAACTGCTCGATATTTTGGGATTTATGCGCCTCTTTCAAAGCACCGAGTGCTGTCTCAATATTCGATTTGTTACCTGCCGAAAGTTTATCGCCGTATTCCTTAAGTTGTTTTTCTGTCTGGAAAATCAAGGAATCGGCCGTGTTGATCTTTTCAATGGTTTCCTTGGCTTTTTTATCGGCATCTGCATTGGCTTCTGCTTCCCGCTTCATACGCTCGATCTCATCCTTTGAAAGGCCCGTAGAAGCTTCAATCCTTACTTTTTGTTCTTTTCCTGTGCCTTTGTCTTTGGCGGATACATTGAGAATTCCATTGGCGTCCATATCAAAAGTGACTTCGACCTGGGGTACCCCGCGTGGTGAAGGCGGGATGCCATCAAGAATGAAACGTCCAACCGATCGGTTGTCTTTGGCCAAAGAACGTTCTCCTTGCAGGATATGGATTTCAACCGAGGGCTGATTATCGGCAGCGGTAGAGTATACTTTAGATTTTCTGGAAGGTATGGTCGTATTCCCTTCAATCACCACATCATAAACACCTCCCATCGTTTCTATACCCATTGAGAGCGGTGTTACATCCAATAAGAGCACGTCCTTTACTTCTCCGGTAAGTACACCGCCCTGGATTGCAGCTCCTACAGCTACCACCTCATCAGGATTGACTCCTTTATTGGGTTTTTTTCCAAAAAAGTCCTCAACTGCCTGTTGGATTTTAGGTATCCGGGTACTACCTCCTACCAGAATCACTTCGTCGATATCATTTTTGCTCAGGCCGGCATCTTTAAGCGCTTGTTCACAGGGCTTGATAGTACGGTTTACGAGCTGATCAACCAATTGTTCAAATTTGGCCCTGCTGAGTTTAATATCCAGGTGTTTTGGAACACCATCGACAGCAGTCACATACGGAAGTGTGATGGAGGTCTCAGAAGCAGAGGATAGTTCAATCTTGGCTCTTTCAGCCGCATCTTTAAGGCGTTGTAACGCCATTGGATCCTTGCGCAAATCAATAGCCTCCAGTCGTTTAAATTCATCTGCAAGCCAGTCAATAATCACGGCATCAAAATCATCACCACCGAGATGGGTATCCCCATTGGTGGATTTGACTTCGAAAACCCCGTCGCCCAGGTCCAGGATTGAAATATCGAAGGTACCACCGCCCAGGTCATAAACGGCAATGGTCATGTCTTTATGCTTTTTGTCCATGCCATACGCCAAAGCTGCTGCTGTTGGTTCGTTGATGATTCGTTTTACCGTGAGGCCTGCGATTTCTCCGGCTTCTTTGGTTGCCTGTCTTTGTGAATCATTAAAATATGCAGGTACGGTGATCACCGCTTCAGTAACTTCATGTCCCAGGAAATCTTCTGCAGTTTTTTTCATTTTCTGCAACACGATAGCTGATAATTCCTGTGGAGTGTAGGTCCGTCCGTCAATGTCGACACGCACAGTATCATTATCCCCCTTCATTACTTTATAGGGAACCCGTTTCATTTCTTCAGTCACTTCCGCGAAGCGACGGCCCATAAAGCGTTTAATGGAAGAGATCGTCCTTTTGGGATTAGTGATGGCTTGCCTTTTGGCAGGGTCCCCTACTTTCCGTTCTCCATTGTCCATAAATGCTATGATAGATGGTGTGGTCCTTCTTCCTTCATCATTCGCAATGACAGTTGGTTCATTTCCTTCGATGACGGCTACACACGAATTGGTGGTACCCAGGTCAATTCCTATTATTTTACCCATTTTTTTTATTTCAATTTTATTTGTCTAAACATGGTTAATCAATAGATATGCCAACAGGATTTTTTGACAAAATGAACACCTCATTTCAAATTTATCCATGAACTTGTCAGTACAGATTCAAAATTTCTGACAAAACGACAGACTTTTATTGAAATTTTATACCCCTTTTCATCACCAGTTCAACCTGGTAAATATGGTTGAGTTGTTTAATGGGATCCCCCTTCACAGCGATAAGATCGGCCAGATAACCTTCCTTGATCCGCCCTTTGTCCCGGAGATGAAAAACTTCGGCATTACCTGCAGTGGCGCTTTGAAGGATCTGCAGAGGGGACATTCCATATTCTTCCATCAGAAGCAATTCCCTGGCATTGTCTCCGTGGGTATAGACGCCGACATCTCCACCAAAAACGATCTGAACCCCGGCTTGCTGAGCGGCCTTAAAAGTTAGTTTTTTATTTTTAATAGCTTCGGGCTGAGGATCTTGTTTTTTGTTCCAACCCCTGTATTGAAGGACTGCTTCTTCTGCGGCCAACGTTGGACACCAGGCCACCTGATGCTCCTTCATCAATTTAAAAATTTCAAGATCACCCTCATCCCCATGTTCTATCGTGGATACACCTGCCAGGGCCGCCCTGCGCATACCTTCCCGGGTGGTTGCATGGGCGACTACGTCCCTTCCACTGCTACGTGCCGTTTCAACTACTGTTTTGATCTCCTCAATGGAAAAAGTAGGCATAGCCTTGCCAAATGGGCCCCAACGGAAGTCCACATAAATTTTAATCAGGTCTACTCCATGACCAATCTGCTTCCTCACGACATGAATTAAATCGTTGGCATCCGCCTCATCTGCTCCCTGCGGTGTTTTAAAATTAAATTTATTTGGACCATAACTGCCAGTGGCAACAATGGCAGGCCCTGCACATATCAGGTCCGGACCAACAATGATTTTTTTTTCAATGGCCTGCCTTATATCGACATCTACATATTGCGCACCTTCTGTCCCCAAATCTCTCAGCGTCGTAAACCCTGCTTTCAGGCTCGACCGCAGGTGATTGCTGGCCCGTATAACCCTCTCGGCAATTGACTCCATCAGTACCTGATCATCCCAACTGGTTTCATTGTAAGGGTGCAGCAGGATATGGGAATGCCCTTCAATCAACCCGGGCATCAGGGTTGTCCCTTTTAGATCTACAATGATCGTTTGTGCTGAATCAAACTTCAGGGATTTCCCCAGGGCTTCAATCTTATCCTGCTTGACAAGCACCGACCAGCCCTCCAGCACACTCACCCCGTCAAATACCCGGTCTGGCTTTAATAGTATAAACTGAGCCAGGGTACAACGGGAAGAAAAACTGCAAAGCAAAAAAACCAGAAAAATCTGTAGTCCCTTATTCATAATACCAGGTTTAAAAGACAAGGTAATAAAAGTAAATGAAGCAGGAAGAGGCTAACCATGAGGATAATCCTCCATAATCTGGGTAAAAAATTAAGTCCGGCCTACCGGTGCAGGATTTCAGGTCTCAAATGCCGTAACCTTTACCGGAGTGCCCCACATAAACAGGGATATTTCTTCATCTACCGGTTTGATGGTGCAACTAATTTGCTTTCCTTCCATCTTCAATTGGTCGGGCATATGGAGCGGGCGGTATTTTTCACCATCTGACGAAATGATGGCCCAAAACCCTGTACCCAGGTCTATGTAGTGAACTTTACCGGAAATTTTAATGGATTTCATACCACAAGTTCAGCAAGGAAATTAAATTTTCTCGATTTTTTCGATAGTATGCTTTAAAAACTGGATCATATCCTGTTGTCCACGGATGGTGTCTTGTAAATTGGCCACAGTTTCTTCCAGTGGATTGTGGGGGATGCTGTGGGAGAAAGTAGTGATTTTTGTCCGGACATACCATACTTCCCGGATGTCTTCGGACGCCAGTTGGTAAGGCCGATAGCGGGTATTGTCAGAGATCACCAATAAACATTGGTCTTGTTTTAATAGATTTTTAACCCGTTTGACGATTACATCGGTCCTCGTAATCAGCACGTAGACATGGTCGTCTTTGATGCCGGTGAGCCATTGGTTTGGTTCCAAAAAACTACATACGACCTTATCCCCTTCTTCGAGGACTGGGACCATACTATTACCTGATACATCAAACGAACGATGAGTACCCTGGCTGTATTTAAAATCTGGTAACGAATAGGTAGGCAGCTCACTATAAAATACGGTATCCGGCAATTCGCTGATATAGCCTGCCTGCGCAGGTACCGGCACATGGACAATCCTTTCCTTGTTATGGACATCGGTCACTATGGTCAGGATTCTGAAATCCGATTTAATGGTGTCTCCGGTAAACTTAGTTCCTTTGCCGCTCAGGATATAATTAGGGTCTAAGCCATACATATTGCAAGCCTTGTTGATGATATCAAAACCCGGGTCGTCCCGCTCATTGAGAACCTGATAAAGATTCTCCGGCAAATAATCAATCGATAGGGCAAACTGACGAAAAGATTGAATTTTATCTTGTTCTTTCAATAGTTCGATGCAATCTGACAATCTATCTGAAACTGAATTCATATTAAGAAAAAGGGATATATGTTTTCGACTCAAATATAAGCAAAAACACGAATTACCAACTATAAATATGAATTATTTTCAGTCGGATCTGCAATCGTCATTTACACCAGTGAATAGGCTATTTTAATAAAATCGACTGCATCCAGAGAAGCCCCGCCAACCAAAGCACCATCGACATCCGGATTGGCAAACAAGTCAGTGGCATTGGATCCTTTTACACTACCTCCATATAAAATCGTGGTATTATCGGCAACGCTCTGGTCAAATTGTGATAGGATACAAGCGCGGATATAGGCATGCATTTCCTGGGCTTGAGCCGGACTGGCTGTCACACCGGAGCCGATTGCCCATATGGGTTCATAAGCGATTACCACTTTTTCGAAGTCAGCGGCATCCAGATGAAACAACCCAATTTGTAATTGATTTCCGACAAAATCGTTTTGGCTATTTTGATTCCTGATTTCGAGTGGTTCCCCTACACAAAAAATTGGTGTGAGTCCCTGGTTCAATGCCACACTGACCTTTTTTGCCAACAATTCATCAGTCTCATGAAAAAATTGCCTTCTTTCAGAATGTCCCAGGATTACAAAAGGGATATTGTTGGATTTGATCATGGGTGCTGATATTTCACCGGTGTAAGCGCCTTTTAATTCCTGATGACAATTTTGTACTCCAATTTTAATCGGCGATTGCACGGAGCCAAGATGATCTTTAACCGCCAAGGCATGAATGAAGGGGGGGATGACAACCATCATAGGGTGATCGAGGTCGAAACCCACTGACAGGTGTTTTGCCAGGGCAAGCGACTCATCCAGGTTAAGGTTCATCTTCCAATTTCCGGCGACTATTTTTTTTCTTCCCATGATTTATTTTTTAGGCGGCAAAGGTAAAAAAGTAAGTGTATTACCATAGATAAGACCGCTTTTAAGTAACGGCCCCCTTTCTTAAAATTTCTTTTTTAATTTTAACTATTTGGAATATTGTAGGGGTAGGATTACTTTGTGTCGAACCGAAGAAATATGAGTGGGAAAAAAATTCCTTATTACGAGAGAGATTTGAGTTGGTTGTCGTTTAATCACCGGGTGTTGCAGGAAGCAAAGGATCCCAGTGTACCGCTACTGGACCGCCTTAAGTTTATGGCTATTTATTCCTCCAACCTGGAAGAATTTTTCCGGGTACGGGTAGCACAGGTACGCAACCTGCTCAGGGCAGGAAGGAGTGCCAGAAAAGCACTGGATTTTGATCCCAACAGCCTGATCAAGTCCATCATGAAGGTGGTCAACAACCATCAATATGAACTCAGCAGTTTGTTTAATAAACAACTCCTGCCCGAACTGAAGTTTAACGGAATCCACATCATCGGCCCGGACGTCCTCAAACCTGAACAACTCGAATTTGTCGACAATTATTTTAAAGAATATTTACAGGCCTACATTCAACCCATCCTGCTGATTGGCACTAAAATCAAACCCTTTCTCAACAGTGGTGCATTATATCTGTACCTGCATCTCTACGATAAAGCCAAAACCAAGAAAAGGGATCAGTTTGCAATAGTCAGGGTGCCTTCGGATCAGCTTACTCGTTTCGTCATCCTTCCAGAAATAAAAAAAGGCGAACATCAGGTTATGTTTTTGGATGATATGGTGAGGTTGTGCGTCAAATACGTCTTCCCCGGTTATTTATTAAAAAACAGTTATTCGATAAAATTGACGCGGGATTCTGAATTGTATTTAGATGATGAAACGAAAGGTGACCTGGTAGCTAAAATCAAAAAAAGCCTGAGCAAAAGGAATGTAGGCCCTGCTTCGCGCCTGGTTTACGACAGGATGATGCCTGAACAAATGATCAATTTGCTTAAAAAGACATTTGATCTTCAAAACGTGGACATCATACCGGAAGGAAAATACCACAACAATTTTGATTTTTTCAAATTCCCGGATTTTAATAAAAGTTATTTAAAAGAAACCAATCTTCCTCCGCTGCCCTATGATCCGCTGGAAGTATCCAGGGATATTTTTGGAGAGATGCGTAAAAAAGACCATTTAATCCATGTGCCGTATCAGAAATATGAATCGGTTATACGGTTTTTTGAAGAAGCATCAAAGGATGATCAGGTCACCCATATCAAAGTAGTCCAATACCGGGTAGCCAAGGAGTCCAGGATCATGGAAGCCCTCATTGATGCTGCCCGGGCTGGGAAAAAAGTGTCGGTCTTTATTGAAGTCAAAGCACGATTTGATGAGGAAGCCAATTTAAGATGGGGAGAAAAATTGGAAAAAGCAGGTGTAGTGGTAAAGTACAGCTTTCCGGAACTTAAGGTCCACAGCAAAATAGCATGGATCAGAAGAATTGAAAATCGTAAATCCAAACATTATGCCTATCTCAGCACCGGGAATTTTAATGAAGATACCGCATTAATATATTCGGATTTCGGTTTATTTACAGCCGATAGCCGGTTGACTACCGAAGTAAAAAAAGTATTTGATTACCTGGAAACCGGAAACAAACCGGTCACCCCGTTTCATCACCTGCTGGTAGGTAGAAATAACTTACGGGAGGAACTAACCAATTTGTTGCGCTATGAATTAGAACAGGCCAAGGCGGGTAAACGTGCCGAAATTACCATCAAATTAAACAGCCTGGAAGACAAACAAATGATCAGGCACCTCTATCAATGCAGCAAAGCGGGGGTCAAAATAAAACTTATCATCCGGGGGATATGCTGCATCCAGGTTGGGAAGAAAAAACTCAGTGATCATATTGAGGCCATCAGTATCGTGGACCGTTTTCTCGAACATGCCAGGGTATTTATTTTCTACCATGGGGGCAAAGAAAAAATGTATTGTTCGTCTGCCGACTGGATGGAAAGGAACCTGAGCTTCCGGATCGAAACCGCTTTCCCGATCTACGATCAGCGGATACGGGATCAGATCAATTATTTAATGGAACTCCAGTGGATGGACAATATCAAAGCGCGGGACCTCGCCTATCAAAACGCAAATCCTTACCGCAGAAACGGAACCAATATTTCTATCCGGTCTCAGTTGGAGACCTACAATTATTTTAAAAACCTGACGGAATCATCCTGATTTGAATCATTCTCAGGGGATACGGTATTCCTTGTTTCCGTTATTAAAGGGGAAAGGGTTCAAATTTTTTAAAAAAAGGCATCCCTACCCTGCCATTAAAATTTGGGGTAAATTCGGGGCGATATGATTACAGCGATCTCCCCGGTTGACGGAAGGTATAGTCACCTGACTCGACCATTGACCGGTTATTTTTCCGAATATGCCCTGATCAGAAACAGGGTTTTAGTTGAAATTGAATATTTCAAGGCTTTGGTAGCTTTGGGATTACCTCAGCTGGCTGATGCCAAACATCATTTACAAATATTGGATTCCATTCTGCTCGAATTTAACGAGGCCGATGCCGGACATATTAAACAAATTGAAAAAATTACCAACCACGACGTCAAAGCCGTAGAGTATTTTTTAAAAGAAAAAATAAAATCAACGGTTCTGGAACCCTTCAGCGAATTTATACATTTTGGACTCACTTCCCAGGATATCAATAATACGGCTCAACCTTTGGCTTTGTTTAAAGCCACTCAGGAAGTTTTCCTTCCTAAAATCACAGAGGTCATTGCGACTATCGATCAAAAAGCAAATCGATGGAAATCCATTTCAATGCTGGCTCACACACATGGGCAACCGGCCAGTCCAACCTCTTTGGGCAAAGAGTTCAGGGTTTTTTCCGAAAGGCTTCGAGGCCAGTCCGCCTTGCTGAAACAAATTCCGATCACCGCTAAATTCGGTGGGGCAACCGGTAATTTTAACGCCCATGTTGTAGCCTACCCGGAGATAAACTGGCCCGACTTTGGCGACCACTTTGTGGCTCAATTTGGTTTGCAACGTATCCGGTGGACGACACAGATTGAACCTTATGATTTTCTGGCGGCTTATTGTCATGGGGTCAGCCGGATCAATACTATCCTGATTGATTTCTGTCGCGATTGCTGGATGTATATTTCGATGCGATATTTAAAACAAAGCACCATTCAGACCGAAACCGGTTCCTCCGCTATGCCGCATAAGGTCAACCCAATTGATTTTGAAAATGCCGAAGGTAATCTGGGATTATCCAACGCTTTGTTTGCTCACCTGGCTGACAAACTACCGATCTCCCGGTTGCAACGCGACCTTACAGATAGCACCGTACTCAGAAACCTGGGTGTGCCCATTGCACACAGTCTGATAGCGTATCAATCGCTTTTAAAAGGACTGGATAAAATTGAACCCGACCTTCAATTTTTACAAAACGCTTTGAACGAAAATTGGTCTGTTGTTGCTGAAGCTATTCAAACCATACTTCGGCGGGAAGGGGTACCCGGCGCCTTTGAACTTTTGAAAGACCTTACCCGGGGCAATAAAGAAATCAAAGAATCCGACATCAAAGATTTTATTTCCAAGCTGCCAGTACCGCCTTCCATCAAAGACGAGCTGAACCAGATCACACCTTCAAATTATACCGGGGATATTAATTTTTGAAAAAAGCTGGCCAATAATGAACAAATTCGGTTCTGAAACATTTTTATAGGGTGCAGAAAACAGTAGGGGTCATTGGAGCAGGATTTGCAGGCATGACGGCTGCAGCTTTACTTGCCAAATATGGCTACCAGGTCACTGTGTTTGAAAAAAACAGTGGTCCCGGGGGACGCGCATCACTAATCGAAGAAGCGGGGTTTAAATTTGATAAAGGACCCAGTTTTTATTGGATGCCGGAAATCTTCGAGCGATTTTTCAATCAATTCAATCAATCTGCTGCTGATTATTATAAATTGGTGAGGCTGGATCCTTCTTATGGTGTTTTTTGGCAGGATCACGCTCCGGTTGCTATGCCTGCAGACTTAAGTGGAATTAAGGATTTGTTTGAATCCTTCGAAAAAGGCGCCGGGTCCCAACTAACCAGGTTTTTAGAGGAAGCCAGGATCAAATATGAAACAGGCATGGGTGAATTTGTTTATCTCCCTTCTATAAGTTTTAAAGAATACCTCAACGTCAAGTTGATCAGCAGAGCCTGGAGCCTGGATATATTCAAATCAGTCTCCAGTCATATAGCTTCCTATTTTAAAAACCCTTATTTGCGCCAGCTCCTGGAGTTTCCTGTTCTTTTCCTGGGAGCTAAACCCTCGAAAACACCCGCATTGTACAGCTTAATGAATTATGCTGACCTGATATTGGGAACCTGGTACCCTTTAGGCGGAATGTATGAAGTATCAAAAGCAATTCATCTGGTAGGTGTATCCCAGGGAGTCCGGTTTTTATTTAATCAGGGCGTCCGATCCATAGTTAATGGCAAACAAAACAAGTCCGTACTGATTACAGAAAGTAAAAACCATTACGAATTTGACTATATTGTTTCAGGGGCTGATTACGAATATACAGAGTCTCAGTTATTGGCCACTTCGAATCAGTCGTACTCATCGACCTTTTGGGAAAACCGTACTATGGCACCATCTGTTTTAATGTATTTTTTAGGCTTTGACCGGAAATTGACTGGTTTGCTCCACCACAATTTATTTTTTGATGCTCCTTTTGATCAACATGCTGCGGACATATATGATCAACCCGCATGGCCGGAGCAACCTTTATTTTATACTAATTCAAGTAGTCTCACTGACCCGGGTTGTGCACCGCCCGGATGCCACAATCTGGTTGCCCTGATCCCGGTATCGGTCGATCTGAAAGATACCGATGAAATCAGGGACAGGTATCTGGAGGTTATTCTGGATCGGATTTCCCGTCAAACCGGGCAAGAAATTCGCTCCCATTTGATTTATCAAAAATCATATGCCAATTCGGATTTGAAAAGCGATTACCATGCTTTCAAAGGAAATGCATACGGCCTAGCCAATACGTTATTCCAGACAGGGCCTCTCCGGCCTTCCATCCGCAGTCGTAAACTAAAAAACCTGTTTTATTGTGGCCAGTTAACCGTGCCGGGCCCTGGTCTTCCCCCGGCGTTGATCAGCGGGGAAATAGTAGCAAATTATATTCATCAAATGAATACCAGGTGAATTACCAGACATTTGAACGGGTTACTCAGGAATGCAGCAGGCAGGTTACCACGGCCTACAGTACTTCATTCTCCATTGGAATTTCCTTATTGAATAAATCAGTCAGGAATGACATTTATGCTATTTATGCTTATGTCCGGTTTGCCGACGAAATCGTCGATACTTTTCATGACTTCGACAAGGCTGGTTTATTGAATAATTTTATCGTTCAAACCTATGACGCAATCAGCCAGGGCATTAGCCTGAACCCCATCCTCCACCAATTTCAAAAAGCGGTAAATGCCTATCAGATAGATAAAAAGTTATTAGAATCGTTTTTGAATTCCATGATTATGGACCTTGAAAAAAAGGACCATACCCGGGAATCCTATGAACATTATATTGTAGGGTCAGCAGAAGCCGTCGGTTTGATGTGCCTGCAGGTCTTTTGCAAAGGAGATTTGGCATTGTACAATCAACTGGCCCCCTTTGCCAGCCGATTAGGAGCCGCTTTTCAAAAAGTCAATTTTTTACGGGATATCCGGGCAGATACGGAAGGATTGGGCCGTTATTATTTTCCACATTGGCAATCGAAAGAAGACTTTTCAGAAGAAGTCAAAGGAAAATTACTGGACGAAATTCGTCAGGATTTTAAATATGCAAGGGAAGGAATAAGCAGGCTACCGGATTGTTGTAAAACCGGGGTTTATGCCGCCTATGTGTATTACAAAGCACTTTTAATTAAAATAGCCCGTACCCCAAGTAAAAAACTTGCGTGCTCCCGGGTTCGTATTAACAATATTACAAAACTGGCTTTATTGTTTTATGCCGGTATAAGAGTCAAATTAAGCGGACTGAGATGAAAGCCTATTCAAAAACCTGGACCCTGGATTTGCCGATTTCGGTTGTCGATGCCTGGTCTTTTTTTTCCCGTCCCGAAAACCTCGAAAAGATCACTCCTAATCACATGAAATTCAATATTTTATCAAAATTGTCCTCAACAGAAATGTACGAAGGGATGATGATCCGTTACCAGGTATGTCCGGTTTTGAATATACCCCTGCACTGGACTACAGAGATTACCCATTGTAAGGATAAAGAGTATTTCATCGATGAGCAGCGCACCGGTCCATTTGCCCTTTGGCACCATGAGCATCATTTCCGGTCCACTCCGGAGGGAGTCGAGATGAAAGATATTCTGACGTATTCCATACCTTTCGGTTTTTTGGGCAGGATGATCAATTGGTTATTTATCAGTAAGCAGATTGACTCTATCTTTGCTTATCGCAAGGAAGTATTAAGAAATAAATTCAGATCATGATCTATGTTTTAATCATCTTAGTTACATTCTGTGTTATGGAATTCGTGGCATGGAGTGCCCACCGGTTTCTCATGCACGGTTATTTTTGGTCATGGCATCAGGACCATCATGATCCAAAATTAAAATCCAATGATTTTTTTGAAAAGAACGACCGTTTTTTCCTTGTTTTTGCCTTACCCAGCTTTCTTTGCTTTTTGACCGGACTGCTCACACCTTTCTATTTTTTTACCTTTATTGGCCTCGGGATCTTAATCTATGGAATCTGCTATTTTCTGGTGCATGATGTATTTATTCATCAACGCTTTAAGTGGTTTAGAAACAGCAATTGGGCTTATTTCAGGGCCATACGTAAAGCGCACAAAGTTCACCATAAACATCTCGGCAAACAGGATGGTGAATGTTTCGGTATGTTATGGGTACCGTTAAAATATTATAAAGAAGCCAGTAAGAGCAATTAAATTTCAGCCAGCAATTTTTCTTTCATTTTCAAAAATTCTGCTTCTGTCAGGAGTCCCTGGTCCCTTAACCTGCCCAGTTCTGTCAGTCGGTCTATTACCTCTGCGGTCGCACCGTGGCTGACTTTTTTCATCGCCACTTCCTGATCTTTATCTTCTTCTCGGATATGGCGGGCTACTTCTTTACCTTTTTCAAACATATCGTCGTAAATTTTTTTTAATCTGGAAAGATCAAAGTCCAGAAAAGTCCCTCCGGTTTCAAAATGTTTTCTAAAAGCCTGCCCTAAGGCATAGGTTGATGCCCCGGATAATATTGAAACGGCCATACCACCAATAAAACTGCCGGCACCTGGTATAAATTTGATTACTGCCCTGGCAGCTAACCGGGCCAATCCGGATGAGGTGATAGAACTGATAATCGCTTTGCCTTCGGTCTCCTTAAACTCAATTTCATAAACGCGGCACAGTTGACGAACCATGTCCAATTGGATGGCACTGACAGCGAAAAAATCAGCTACAGGTACCGGTATAAATCCGGCCCCCATCGACCAGACCAGATGGTTACGAATAACGGATTCCACTTCTTTGTCCCTTTGGCTCTGTTCAGCATATTCTTGCTCAGACATATTTTCATTTTTCACAAATATCGCCACCCCATACGGACCATCCAATTTTGATCGACCAACTGATGGTGAACTAACCATAACAAACTCAAAATAACGGTCTAAACCAAATCAGGCTTAAACTGTTCTATACCTTTACCTTTTAAATTCTATAAATTATAAAGATCAAAAACAGGTGGTATCCATGTGGCTAACCTAATCGTATTGCGGGTTCTGCATTCCGGTGTCTTTTGGATTTGGGGAACCGAATTCAGGATTCCGGAAGTCCCAATGATCGGTCGAGTGGTA
>JAWXBI010000128.1:0-24521 GCA_034439915.1 Saprospiraceae bacterium
CTATTCCGGTGTCTATTGATACCACAGCCATCCTTTGTAATGGTCAGGGAGCCAGATTAACCGCCAGGCCAGCTCCCGGGTTTTCAATTGCCCGTTATAAATGGAGCAATGGAGATACGACCGTAATTGCGCAAAATGTATTGGCCAATATCCCTGCCTGGGTCGAAGTGACCGATACACTCGGCTGCAAAGGAAGTGATACCGTGATCCTTTCTCAACCCTTAGCGATCAGCGTTATTGATTCACAGTTAATAGAACCTGTTTGTCCGGGTGACCGGTTTTTTGGAAGGATCAGTTACACCGCAGCTGGTGGTACTGGCCCATATACCTATAGTCTTGCAGGAGGACCTTCACAGACTTTTGGAGTTTTCCCCAATTTAAGAGCAGGTAATTATACGGTCTCTATTACCGATGCTAATAATTGTCCAGGTTTAATTATAAATGCTACTCTACGCGAACCTCCACGCATTGCAGCAGCATTCGATACCGTTGCATTCAGGCCTACCAAATGTGCTACTCCTGACGATTGTAGTGGACAAGCCAGGATTTTAGTATCCGGTGGTACTGACCCAAACAATAATTTCCTGATCCTTTGGGAATCGGGTGAACAAACCAATAATCAGGTCGTATCCATAGCCGATAGCCTTTGTGCAGGCACTCAAACAGTCCAAATCATCGATGGCAATGGTTGTTCTATCACGGAGACCTTTTCCATTTCTTCTCCGGATTCTATATCCAGAGATGTTGTCCGGACAGCGGTGCAGGACATCACGTGTTTTAATCAAAACAATGGATCCATTAATTATATAGCTTTTGGAGGCACCTCTCCATTTACCTATTTGTGGAGTGACAATAGCACACAAAATTACCTGACCAATCTGACCGCTGGAAGATATACGGTTACCGTGACAGATCTCAATAATTGTGCCTTCATCGATTCTATCCGGATCATTGAACCTCCTGAACTTCTAGTTTCTCTGGACTCGGTAAGAACCAAGGCCATCACCTGTCCGGGTTCAGCTGACGGCCAGTTGGGAGTCCTGACGATTGGTGGTAATGCCGGTGATTTGGCTTTTTCCTGGTCTGCCTCGTTGGGGGATACCAATTTTATCCGAAATGTGGTCCCGGGTATTTACCAGGTGGTGGTCACTGATATCAAAGGATGCCGCGATACCCTTTCCAATATAATAGTGTCTGATCCTCCTCCACTAGCCTTGAATATTAATGCGACCTATAGTCCGGTATGTGCAGGTGATACCATTGGTGTTTTGATCACCGGAGTCAGCGGAGGAAATGGAGCCAGTTACTCCTATAGCGTCAATAACGGAAATAGTATCCCAATAGCCAATCGCATCGGACTCAAAGCCGGTAATTACCAATTGAGTGTTTTCGATCGCAAAGGATGTGCGTTGGACACCACGTTTCAGGTCATTGATCCGGTTAGGTTTACCGTTGACTTAGGCCCTGACCGGACCATACGTCTTGGCGATAGCTTGAGGGTAACTACCGCCAGTAATCACCCGATCAGCCGTATCGATTGGAAAAATATTGAGGGCATTAATTGTATAAGCCCTGATTGTTCTATTCTCAGCCTGCATCCAACAAAAAATACAATCTTTCAGGCCACAGCCTATGATGCATCAGGATGTATTGCTTTTGATCAGATTGCCATTGCAGTTGATCTTAGACGCGCCGTCTTTATACCCAATGCGTTCAGGCCTGATCAATTGAGTGCCAATCAGGAATTTAAATTTTTTGCAGGATCCGGTGTAGTAGCCATACATTCTGGCAAGATTTTTAACCGTTGGGGCGACCTGATGTCGGAGGTGCAAAACCTCAGCCCCGATCCGGGAGGGGTGGTGATTTGGGATGGTCGTTTTAACGGTACTGAAGTTGAATCAGGGGTATACGTATATGTGATTGAAGTGGAATTCACAGACGGGGCCCGCCTGTTATATAAAGGTGATGTGACCTTGTTGCGTTGAGGCATTTCCAAAATTTTACGGGTCGCTTTTTATGCAGGATTACGATATGCATTACCTTGTATTCACCGCACAGCTTTCGTCGTTGACATTTTATTTTGACATTTAATTTTTCCCTAAGTCCTTTCGTTAAAACTTTTACCCTATATCATACGTTATAGAGTAACATCAGCCGGAGGTCTGTTTCCGATTTGCGCTGATTTGCCGATCTATCTATAATTGTCAATGATAAAGTGATGTATTGATAATTAAGTTTTAATCACTCATTAAATGAATAACACTTCGGGCAATGCCCCGTGCAGGACCGTGCTATTTCATATGGAGTGAAATTTATCAACGATGTACCCGGAGTTAATTTGTCGTTATGTCGAAACGAATATTGTTATGTGCTATTTTGAGTTCCGCTGTTGTCCTCTACCTTCAGGGACAAGAGGTCAGGGTATCAGGAACTGTAATTGACGCCTCTACCAGGGAATCCATTATAGGGGGAACGCTGATGGTTAAGAATACGTCTTCAGGAACAGTCACGGATACCGATGGCCAATTCAGCCTTATGGTATCACCCGGATCGGTATTGGCGATCTCTTACATTGGTTATACTTCTCAGGAAATCACCGTATGGAATGATACTACGCTCAACATCGAACTGGCCACATCAACGGTCTTACTTGAACAAGTTGTGGTAGTTGGCTACGGTACCCAAAGAAAGGTGGATATCACAGGTGCAACGGTTAGTGTTCAAGGGGAAGAACTGGCTAAACAACCGGTATTGACTGCTACTCAGGCATTACAAGGTAAAGTAACCGGGGTTCAGATCATCAGCAGCGGCAAGCCGGGGTCCTCACCCAATGTCCGGATCAGGGGTACCGGTACCGCATTGGCAGGAACATCAGCTTTGTTTGTAGTAGATGGAATTTTGACTGATGATATCAGCAATATCAATACCGCCGACATTGTCAGTCTGGATGTTTTAAAAGATGCTTCTTCTACCGCTATTTACGGCGCGAGAGGCGCAAACGGAGTCGTGATAATCACCACAAAAAAAGGACAATCAGGCCCCACTCAGATAAATTATAATAATTCCATTGGCTTTCGCGAAGCTTCTAACCTGATCCGGATGGCTAACGCCGAAGAATATGCCAACTATGCATCTGCTGCCACAGGCACTGCAGTCACTGCAGGTGGTACATCAACAGATTGGTATAATGAAATTTTACGAAGAGCATGGACTCAAAATCACAATCTCTCATTTTCAGGTGGATCTGATAAACATACCCACTACCTGAGTTTGGGTTATTTTGATGATGAAGGCATCGTCATCAATAATAGATTTCAGCGATTCGCTGTACGGTATAATACCGACTACCGGCTCAACTCCAGGGTCAACATGGGTATTACGGCTTCATACGTCAATGCCAATACCCGGGATGTCAATCTCGGGACGGCCTATAACAACGCCTATCGTGCAGCGCCTACCATACCGGGTTTTGAAGAAGGTCGATATGGGAATACTTCGGTGTATCAAAATGTAGGAAACCCTATCCTGGACCTTAGTAACAACAATAACCGCTTGATCAATCACCGGATCCAGTCTTCCGGTTTTCTGGAATTAAAACCTATAACCGGCCTGACTTTTAGAAGCAGTATTGGTAATGAATTGACCAACGTGGCGGACAGGGGATACAATTTTCAGTTCAACAATGACCTCACCACTTTTCTTACTTCCGGTGGGAATCAAAGAAATCCAAATAGTTCGTTGCGGGTTAAAAGCGAAAATAGTTTGCGTTGGGTTTGGGACAATATCGTTTCCTATAAGTTTGACCTTGGCGAAAACCATTTTAATCTGATGGCGGGTACTACCGCTGAGCAATATACGTTGTCCTGGGTCGAAGCTACCCGGCAGAATGTACCGGCAGACAGGGACCTGTGGTATATCAATACCGGTAATGCCAACACCTCCACCAATGCAGGTGAAGGAGACAAATGGACCAGAAATTCTTATCTCGGCCGATTAAATTTTAATCGCAGCGACAAATACCTGGTTACAGCTACCGTCAGGGCAGATGGCAGTTCAAGGATAGCAGCCGCCAACCGATGGGGACTTTTTCCTTCAATCGGATTGGGATGGCTTCTCAGCAATGAACCCTTCCTGAAAAACAATACCCTCTTTGAATTATTAAAGGTCAGGGCCAGTTGGGGAAAAGTAGGTAATGACCGGGTGCCTTCAGACGCCTTTACGACCACGATAAAACCCAATCTGGCGTATCCGTTTGGCGGAGGCATCGCCACACCAGGAAGCGCTATTACCCAGATTAAAGACCCGAATCTCAAGTGGGAGACCACTGAAGAATTCGATCTGGGCCTCGATTATTCTTTGTTGAATGGACGACTGTTCGGTGAAATTGGATTTTATGATAAAAAATCGAAAGACCTTTTGATCAATGTGAAAGTCCCTTCGGTAACGGGTGATGAAGATGGGGTGGTATTGACTAATGCCGCTTCCATCCAGAATACAGGATTAGAATTTGCTTTAAATTGGAGAACAAGGGTCAACACGAATCTGGATTATAAATTTGGTGCTAATCTTACCCTGAATAAAAACAAGGTCATCGGGCTCAATGGGGGGCAACCCATCCTGGATGGCGGTGTTGGAGGCGCCCAGATCTATACTACCAAAACCGATAATGAATATCCGGTAGGCAGTTTTTATGTCTTGCAGGTATTGGGCGTCTTTCAGAATCAACTCGAAATTGAATCTAATAAATCCGGCAATGGTCAAATCCGGCAGCCGAATGCTTCACCCGGTGATTTTATCTATCAGGACGACAATGACGATGGTAAGATCGATGACAATGACAGGGTATTTGTGGGTTCTTATCAACCGAAGGCTTACTTTGGGTTTAATGGTGAAGTGAATTTCAAAAGCATCAGTCTCAGTTTTGATATCTATGGTAATACCGGGAATGTAGTGTACAATGGGAAGAAGGCTTTAAGGTTATCTCCCTTTGATAATATAGAAGCTTCGCTGGCCTACGACCGCTGGGTCACCGGGTCAGGGATCCAAACTGAACCCGCGGCGAATAGTGGATATCTTCCAGCATCTACCTATTATGTTGAATCAGGTTCGTTCATCCGGTTAAACAATATTACCCTGAGTTATGCACTGTCACCAGCTTGGTTGAAAGTTGCACGAATCAAAAATACCAGGGTGTTTCTGACGGCACAAAACTTATTTACCTGGAAAAAATATACCGGGTTTACCGCTGAATTACCCGATGATTCACCTACGCGTTCGGGTATAGAGACCAATGCCTATCCTACAACAAAAACCATCGCTGGTGGTATAAATGTTTCTTTTTAATATGAAAAAAATGAACAATCATATTTTTTTCAAGATCATGCTGGCCATGGCCATTTTGATGGTTAATGCCTGTTCACCGGATTTTTTGGATGTACCGCTACAGGGTAAAGGCACCGCTGCTACTGATCCCGCTTTAGCCGAAAACCTGGTAGTCGGGGTTTACAACAGTTTATTATCCGGCGATGCTTTTGGAGGAGGGGATACCCATGGCATTGCATTTATATCCGCGACTAATATTATGTCGGATGATGCCGATAAAGGCAGCACCCCCAGTGACCAGATCGGTATTATTGGTGAACTGGATAATTTTCTCCAAACACCGACCAACACGTTCGTTGCATCCTTATGGAGCGGATATTTTTCAGGGATAGCCAAATGCAATCAGGCACTGCAAGCATTAGAAACGGCAACAGCAGATGATGCCACCAAAAAAAGGTGGATTGGTGAGGTCCGGTTTATACGGGGTTATTATTATTTTAATCTCGTCCGGCTTTTTGGAGGAGTACCTTTGGTTTCGCGGGTACCGCTCAGTGCGGAAGATGCCAATACAGACCCCAAATTTCAAACCAGGGCAACTGCCGCAGAAATTTATACATTTATCAAAGATGATTTGCTGTATGCTGTAGAGAATACGCCTTTGCGAAATGCAACCCAGAAAGGCAGGATAAACCGGGGAACGGCCCAGTCTTTATTGGCTAAAGTCTATCTGTATGAAAAAAACTGGCAAAAAGTTTTTGACCTGACGCAATCGGTTATTCAATCCGGTCAGTATGCCTTATTACCAGATTACGAACAAATCTGGAGGCAGGCCGGAGACAATAGTTCAGAATCCATATTCGAGATCCAAACAGGTGTATTTAATAATTCTGATTTTGGGGTCAATGGCTATTGTGTCTGGCAGGGGCCCAGAGTTGGCGGCAAAGGCGGCTGGACCGACCTGGGCTTTGGATTTTGTACTCCCAGTGAAAATCTGGTAACCGCTTATGAAATGGGAGATAAACGCAGAGGGCCTACAATCATTGAGATCGATCGTACGGCGGAGCGAAGAGGTACTGTTTTATACGATGGATTCCGGGTCCCCAGCAAAGATTCAGTAGAAAATTTCTACTACAATTATAAAGCCTACCACAGTGAAAATAAAAATGTGGAATCTTTTCTGGGCAACCGGGATAAGAAACAAAAAAATATTCACCTGTTACGTTATGCGGACGTCCTGCTGATGCATGCAGAGGCATCCAATGAATTGGGGCAGGCCGGACAGGCAATAAATGATATTAATACGATCAGGACACGTGCAGGTTTGTCGAATACTGCAGCTATGGCCGGACAAGGATTGCGCGAAGCCATATGGAAAGAAAGAAGATTTGAGTTGGCTATGGAGCATGATCGGTTTTTTGACCTGGTCAGGCAAGGAAGGGCTGCACAGGTGTTAAGAGCAGCAGGTAAAAACTTTGTAGCAGGTAAACATGAACTGTTGCCTGTTCCGGCATTACAAATCGAACTCAGTGGAAATAAACTTATTCAAAACCAGGGCTATTAGGTCCTGATAAACAATTAAACAAATTATCAACAATTAAATTTTTTAAAACCATGAAATCAAAAGTTTTTTCGTTAATTATCTTCTCTGCTATAATGGGAAGTTTGCTTATGGGGGTTGCTTCCTGTAATAAAGATGATGATGAAGTATTGCCTCCGATCGGTGGATTCAACAACGCCAATGAAGTAGCGGCCAGCAATCTGGTTGCCCATTTTGGCTTCGAAAATAATGGCACTGAAACCAAATCATCTGCCACCACAGCCTCTGCAGTCAATGCGAGTTACGAAGGTGGAATTAAAGGCAAAGCAGTTAAGCTTGTTAAGGGATACCTCTCTTACAACGAGATTGCCGCATTAAACAGCTTACCGAGTAATTCAATAAGTCTATGGGCTAAATTTGATAACAATGGAACGAATCCATCTGTATTTTTTTCTTTGACCAGGCCCAACGAATGGGCTGGTAATCTCAACCTGATGTCTGAAACAGGATGGAAACCAGCTGGAAACGATACCCTTGTTATTAAAGGATTGCTCGTTACAAAAATAGCTGGCAACCCATCGTTTCAGGATTCACGCAATGAACCCTCTAAAGGTGGAGTACAAGCAGCTAAGGGGACCAATCAATGGCACCACCTGGTCGCATCCTATGATGGCGCAACATCTACTTATAAAATTTATATGGACGGCGTAAAAATAAGTAACCCGGAATGGGAACTCAGAGGCACAACAGGTCCTTTGAGCTTTACTACGCCGACCAGACTCATTATTGGTGCATGGCTGCCCAACCTTCCCGGAGGCACAGCCGATGCCTGGCAAGTTCCGCTCACAGGTTCGGTGGATGAATTGCGGGTATTCAATAAAGCGCTTACCGATGCTGAAATCAATTCCCTGTATGCTTTGGAAAAAGCAGGCCGGTAATTTTATTTTAAAAGTATTAATATAGAGGAGGAGGTGAAAACTTCCTCCTTTTTTATGAAAGACGGAAATTGAAAAAATGAAATACATGCACCTTTCTTTAATAGTAGCCTTGTTCTGTTTTATGGGTTGCTCCAAGCCACCCGTGGAAGCCGATCCGTTAAATTTTAAATCCTATAGTATTGACGGGGTAAAAGATAATTTTAACTACTCCAATGCGTCCGCCTTACCGGTTATTACACTGAGTTTTACAAGCAGGGCTGACCCCAATGCTGTCGACGGGTCTGTTCATTTATATACCGGGGGAATTCAGGTACCCATCACCACCACGTTGTTTAATTCGGATAGCAGCATTCGGATAGTACCCAGGGATAAGCTTGAACACATTACCAAATATACCCTGCAGGTCACCAATCAACTCCGCTCGGCTGGAGGAGTAAATTTATCTTCTTCTGTTGAAGCCAGCTTTATTACCAGAATTGATTCCTCAGATAAATTTAGCCGGATTCCGGATGATTCATTGCTGAACCTGATTCAACGACAAACCTTTAAATACTTCTGGGACTTTGCACATCCTGTCTCCGGTCTGGCCCGGGAAAGAAATACCTCCGGTGATATCGTGACCTCCGGGGGCAGCGGTTTTGGTGTGATGTGTATCCTGGTGGGTATAAAAAGAGGATTTATCAGCCGTCAACAAGGGCTGGAGCGGCTTTCGAAAATAGTTGATTTTTTAAAAAATAAAACCAAACGACATCATGGGGTCTTTCCACACTGGTTGAATGGCGCAACCGGAGAAACCATTCCTTTTAGTCAGAAAGATGATGGGGGCGACCTGGTAGAAACTTCTTACCTCATAGCCGGATTGTTAGCAGCTAAAGAATATTTCGACGGCCCTTCGGACGGGGAAACCAAATTGCGAAATGACATGGTGAATATCTTCGAAACTGTAGAATGGAATTGGCATACCAAGGGATCAGATCAGGTATTGTATTGGCATTGGTCCCCCAAATACAACTGGGAAATGAACCATGAATTAAGAGGCTGGAATGAGGCCCTGATCACCTATGTCCTCGCAGCTTCTTCGCCGACCTATCCAATTTCCAAAGTAACGTATGATCAGGGTTGGGCCAGGAATGGAGCTATGAAAAACAATAAAACATTTTATAACATTCCTTTACCATTGGGACCAGATTTAGGAGGCCCATTGTTTTTTGCCCATTACACCTTTCTGGGTATAGATCCGGGGAAACTAAAAGATCCTTACGCCGACTATTGGTCTCAGGTAGTCAACCACACTAAAATCAATTACGAGTATTGCAAGGCTAATCCGAAAAAATTTAACGGGTACAGTGCATCCTGCTGGGGATTGACGGCCAGTGATACCAAAAATGGTTACGATGCCCATAGCCCGACCAATGACAAAGGGGTGATCACGCCTACAGCTGCCCTGGCTTCGTTACCCTTTACCCCTAAACCTTCCATGGATGCTTTACGTTTTTTCTATTATACCTTGGGCGACAAATTATACAAACAATATGGGTTTGTAGACGCATTTAACCTCAGCGAACCCTGGTTTGCCAGTTCTTTTCTGGCTATTGATCAGGGGCCCATAATCATCATGATTGAAAATTACCGGTCCGGTATGATCTGGGAGTACACCATGAAAAACAAGGATATCCAATCGGGTTTAACCAAATTGGGGTTTAGTTATTAAGACCTGGTAAGTCCAAGCCGGCAACTATTTCGAATTTTTTTTGGTATTTACCCCATTGGGCCATCCATCCCTGGTTGTTCCGAGTGGAACACACGCAGCAATAGGGTTTTCAGAATAAATTAAGTTTACTAGTAGTCTAATGAAGATATATTCAGGTCCGCTAGTGGTCTATTGAAAATTTAGTTTAATTTTATTTTTGAAAATTAAGCCTTCATTTTTCCAGGCCTGCATCCTGTGGAAACACCAATCTAAACAGAACCTTTAAAGAATGTGTATGAATAAAAGTTTGTTAGTTTTATTAACAGGATTGTTTTTGGCAGCTGGTTTGTTTGCACAACCCCTGGATATACTGATCAAAAACGGTCACGTCATTGATCCCAAAAACAATATCAACCAGATCATGGATGTGGGGATTAAAGACGGAAAAATTGTAGAAGTCAGCAAATCCATTACCAGGGAAGCAAAAAAGACCATCAATGCAACCGGTTTATACGTTACTCCCGGACTGATTGACATCCACGGCCATCATTTTTTTGGTACCCTGTCCAATGCGTATCTGAGCAATAGTTTTACCGCTTTGCCCCCCGACGGGTTCACGCTTAGATCCGGAGTTACCACGGTGGTGGACGCAGGAGGTTCAGGTTGGAGAAATTTTCAGGAGTTTAAAGACCAGACCATCGATAATTCAAAGACCAAAGTGTTTGCTCTGCTCAATATTGTAGGTGCAGGTATGCGTGGTGGTGCCTATGAACAAAACCTGGCGGATATGGATGCCAAACTAACCGCCATGGTAGCCCGGCAAAACAAACAATATATAGTAGGCATTAAACTGGCCCATTATGGTTCCAGGGACTGGACCCCTGCAAAAAAGGCCGCAGAAGCTGGTGTATTGGCAAATATCCCCGTCATGATCGATTTCGGGGGCTGCAATCCACCGCTGTCTATGGATACCTTGCTCAATCATGTGTTGCGACCAGGCGATATACTTACCCATTGTTTTGGCCATGTAAATGGTCGTGAACCTTTAGTGCAGGATGGCAAGGTTCAACCATTTGCTTTTAAAGCCCAGCAAAGGGGGATTATCCTGGATGTCGGACACGGAGGAGGTAGTTTTGTATATGATCAGGCAATTGCAGCCATCCAACAAGGTTTAAAACCGAATACGATCAGTACGGACCTGCATACCGGCAGTATGAATGCCGGAATGAAAGATATGATTACCGTGATGTCAAAACTTTTAAATATTGGGATGAGTTTTGAAGAACTCATTGTCGCCAGTACCTGGAAACCCGCGCAGGTGATCCAAAAAACTGAGCTTGGCCACCTGAGCCCCGGGGCTCCTGCAGATATCGCTGTATTAAAAATAGAAAAGGGGAATTTTGGATTTTATGATGTGAGGCAAAAACGGATGACAGGGGACAAACGAATTGTTTGCGAGATGACCCTGATAGATGGCGCGGTCGTATATGACCTCAACGCTTTATCGTTTGTTGATTGATCCCCTTCTCATGAAATTTGCCTCCTCTATGTCTATTAAGCAACTTGCCCGTGTAGGTGCCTGTCTTTTGTGGTCATTTATCCTGCTTGCCGGCTGTAAGAAAAAAGATATTGAGTTGTATGTGCCGGATGGCTTCGAGGTCACTGTGGTCGTCGATAGCCTGAAAGGGGGAGCCCGTCATATAGCGGTCAATGACAACGGGGATATCTATGTCAAATTATTGTCCCCCGGACATGGTGGTAACCTGGCTTTAAGAGATACCACCGGTGATGGAAAAGCGGACATCATTGCCCCTTTTGGAAATTATAAGGAGACAGGCCGGTATGGTACGGCCATGCGGATCTACCAGGGATATTTATATTTCAGTACGGAATTGGCGATTTACCGGATGAAATTGTCCCCGGGTAAGCTCATACCGGAAGGGCCACTTGATACCGTAGTCATTGACGACCATGCCCACGGGGGACATGAACATAATGCCAAACCGGTCACCTTCGACGATTCCGGTCATATTTATATTCCTTTCGGCGCACCTTCCAATGCCTGCCAGGAATTTAACCGTACCCCTTTTTCTATTGGAAAAGATCCATGTCCATTGTTTGAAGATCATGCCGGGGTATGGCGATTTGATGCCCATAAATCCAAACAAACACAAAAAGACGGTTACAAGTATGCAACCGGCTTGAGAAGTCTGGTAGCCATTGAATGGAACCACCTGGATAATAAATTGTATTCGATTATGCACGGACGGGATGATTTGCTTCGGCTATGGCCAAATAAATTTTCACCCTGGCAAAGTGCGGTGTTGCCCGCCGAAGAATTTTTGAGAATAGAGGAGGGTAGCCATGCCGGTTGGCCCTATTGTTATTATGATCAGATCCAGGGTAAAAAAGTGCTCGCTCCTGAGTACGGTGGAGATGGTAAAATTATTGGCAGATGTGACACCTTCCTCAATCCAATTATTGGTTTTCCGGGACACTGGGCACCCAACGATTTGCTTTTTTATTCCAGTGCACAATTTCCGGAGCATTACAAACAAGGGGCATTTATTGCTTTTCATGGATCCACCAACAGAGCGCCTTATCCTCAATCCGGTTATTTTATAGGATTTGTACCTCATGCCAATGGAAGTTTCAAAGCACCTGTGGAGGTATTTGCTGACGGGTTTGCCAAAATCGATACGATCATCAATGTCAGCGATGCGGTCTATCGACCCATGGGGATTGCAATGGGGCCCGATGGCTCCATGTATTTTGCTGAAACGGAGAAAGGACGGATCTGGCGGGTGAAGTATACCGGAAACAAAGAAAAATATTCATCCAAAATGATGGCCGGTATGGTTAAAAGGGAAAATGAACTCCATATCCGTACTCCTCATGAAGTGGATGACAATCTGGATAAAGGCAAAAAGACCGACGGTGAAAAAGCGTACTTTGTTTATTGCGGCGGATGTCACCAAAAAAATGGTCTGGGGGCAAAAGGGCGGTTTCCACCCCTGGCTTCCGATTGGGTTACCGGAGATAAAAACAGGCTGATTGATCTGACCTTGAACGGGCTGGAAGGTGATATCAAGGTAAATGAAGAAGTATTCAACGGAACTATGCCAAAACACGATTTTCTTAAAGATGAAGATATCGCAATCATCCTGACCTATATTCGTTCCAGTTTTGGTAATCGGGCGGATGAAATCAAACCCGAAGAGGTTAAAATCCGAAGAGATTTAAACAGCAAATAATTTTATAATAATTATAAATCATACAAATTATGAATACAAACAGAAGGTCAGTATTTAAAAAAATTTCGCTTAGTCTGGCGGGCATGTTAGGCTTGGTCGCAGCAAAGGCCACTGGCTCAAAATCTGACGTAGCAGCTGCTAAAGAAGAACCTATGGATAATGTGGTAATGGACCAGGGTGTGCCCTTGTTTTCCGGCGCCAGGACTCATGGAAACTTATTATTTATTGCAGGTAAGGGTGCGCATTTTGACGGAGATATCACAGCGCATACCAAACATGTACTGGATGAAGTTCAAAAAGAACTCGAAAAAAACGGGTCATCCATGAATAAAGTGCTTAAATGTAACGTATACCTCAATGACCTTAAAGATTATCAGGCTATGAACGCCGCCTACAAAGGCCGTTTTGGGGATAAGCCTCCTGTGCGGACGACTATTGCTGCAGCAGGTGGGATACCCGGGGATTCCCTGGTGGAAATAGATTGTATTGCTTATATCGATTAAAATAAAATTATGTCAAAACGAAGAGATCTTATCAAAGGGGCCATTGGTTTGCCTTTCCTGGGCACTATAATACCCACAGAAGCTTTAAAGGCTAAGCAAAAACAATTCAGTGATTTTGATCGCGATTATTTTAAGGAGTTGGGGGTTCGTACATTTATCAATGCCGCGGGCACGTATACTGCACTCACCGCTTCACTGCCTCACCCGGAGGTGATCAAGGCAATTAATTATGCCGCCCTGCAATTTGTCAGATTGGAGGATTTGCAGGACAAAGTAGGAGAGCGTCTGGCGGAGTTATTGCAGTGTGAGGGGGCTATGGTGACCGCGGGAGCGGCATCAGCGATCACCCTGGGTACTGCTGCTATACTCACCGGGGGTGATCCGGATAAAATTGACCGGATTCCCGGGGACATGACCGGGATGAAAACAGAAGTCATTGCGCAAAAAACACACCGGGTTGGCTATGATCATGCCATGCGTAATTGCGGAGTTAAAATCATCGAGGTGGAAACTGCCAAGGAATTGGAGGAGGCGATCAATGAGAAGACTGCTTTTTTATGGTTTCTCAATTACAGCAATTTTGCGGGTAAAATCAGGGATGAAGAATTTGTAGCCATTGCAAAGAAATTTCACATTCCGACAATGATTGATTGTGCTGCTGACGTCCCACCTGCTGAAATGTTGTGGAGACATACCAAAATGGGTTTTGACCTGGTTTGTTTTTCAGGAGGAAAAGGCCTTCGCGGACCTCAATCTGCAGGAATGCTGTTGGGGAAAAAATCGCTGATTCAGGCTGCACGTAGAAATGCACCTCCTAATGGCAATACGGTAGGCCGTGGAATGAAAGTCAATAAGGAAGAGATCCTGGGCTTACTGGCGGCCATTGAAGTTTACCTTGCCAGGGATCATCAAAAAGATTGGAAATTGTGGGAAGGCCAGGTAGCCATGATTCACGATGCGGCAGCTTCAGTACCCGGCGTGCGTGCAGAAAAGCATGTACCCTTGATCGCCAACCATGTGCCTTCATTGCGATTACACCTGGATGCTTCAAAAACGAAAATCACTGGTGAAGAATTACGGGTTGCCCTCCGTGCAGGCCATCCTTCTATTGAGACCATGGGCGGTCCCGATACAGTGGAGATTACGACCTGGATGATGATCCCGGGAGAAGAATGGATTGTATCCCGGAGGATTAAGGAATTATTATCCCAGGCTGCCATTAAATAATTACAAGGTAGGTTGAGGGGATGGAGATACCTATTTATGTGCCCCGTCAAACAGTACAAGATATGGAACGACAAACTGACCCAGTTTATGAAGTTCATTCAATTGAATCAGGATCAATGTCAATCAATGGTCTCGGTGATCATCCCCTTTGGAACGAGGCCAACAGGTTATCTGATTTTGTTTACCCCTGGAATGAGGGAGATCCACCTCCGATGTCATTTAAAGCCTTGCACGACCCGGACTGGATTTATGGTCTTTACCGGGTAAGGGATGCCGATGCATTGAACCTAAGTATGGAAGAAAACCTCAAAGCAGCAGTATTAAAATCCGACAGAGTTGAAATTTTTTTAAGGTCCGATGAACACATGAACCCCTATTTTGGGCTGGAAATGGATCCGCTTGGACGGACTTATGATTTTGAGGCTTCTTTATACCGGAAATTTAATGCCGGTTGGTCCTGGCCTAAGGATCAGTTGATGGTAAAAGGGGATCTCAGCGAGGCTGGATATACCCTTGAGTTTGCCCTGGGCAAACCGCTGCTGAATAAATTGAATCTTTTGAAAAAAAACAAATTGCAAGCCGGGTTATTCCGGGGGAAGTGTATTTCATTGAAGGATGAAATTGCCGAATTTAAATGGATCAGTTGGGTGAAACCGGATAGTGCTTCCCCGGACTTTCATATCCCTTCATCTTTTGGAGAGCTTATGCTGCTTTAAATCAAACGTCGGAGGTGGTTAAAGACTTACGTGCTGGACGATTTTAAAATTGTCTTCCATATGCATAAGCGGAAATTCGACAAAAAATTCTGTGCCTTTATTCTCAATCGTGGTAAAATAGATATGTCCATTACAGGAATCCACAATGTCCCGGACTATTGCCAAACCCAGGCCGGTGCCTGAATTTTTAGTGGTAAAATTGGGGTAAAATACTTTATCCTTCATCGATTCGGGGATTCCACAGCCATTGTCCATTACCCGGACGATCGCTTTATCTTCCTTATTAAACAATACGATTTCAATTTTACCCCGGCGGCCAATCGGAATGGATTGGATAGCGTTTTTAATCAGATTGGTGAGCACCCGAATGACATGGTTTTTATCGGCGAAAATATAGATCTCATCAATAGGTACACGGAGGTGGATATCCATATCTTCTCTTTTGCGAAATAAATCATGGGTGGAGGTCACGACTTCATTCAGGATCAGCTTTTCATTTTCCGGGGCAGGTAGTTTAGCAAAGTTTGAAAATTCAGAAGCGATTTTCGAAAGATTTTCGATTTGTTCGATGAGGGTTTGAGTCACCCGTTTTACCAATTGGTTGATTTCTTCCGGAGTCGCACGGCTTATAGAATTTTGCAGGTGCTGGGTGATCAATTTCATCGGGGTCAACGGGTTTTTGATCTCATGCGCCACTTGTTTGGCCATTTCCCTCCAGGCCGTTTCCCGTTCAGTGACAGCGAGCATACGGGTGCTGCGATCCAATTCCTGGATCATCTCATTATAGTTGCGGATCAAGCCTCCCAACTCATCCTGATGGTTCCATTCCAGTCTTTGATTGGTGCCCCCGATTTGAATGAGTTTGAGTTTGTCGCTCAGGATAGTCAGCGGCCGCGTGATGGAATTGGCTACGACCATAGAGATCAGCACGATCAGGATCAACAAAAAGACGTACACATTGAGCAGGGTGCCCAAAAAATCATTCATCCTGCGTTTAGCACTGCTCTCCGAATAGGATTTGTTTTTCCCAACAAAATAAGGTTTGCCTTCATACTCGACTTTGGCATAGCCATGATAGACGTTGGTATGGTAAGGAAGACGGTCCAGTACGTGGATTTGATGGAATTCATTAAAAGGCATCCGTTCGGCAACCGGGCTGTTGATCAATTGCCCTCCGGCCGTATAAATTTTAAAATGGGGGTTATAAGTAATATTAGAGCTTACTGCCTTTCCGATCTCATATTGAAGGGATTGCAAGGAAATGGAGGATAAGGGAGTTTGTAACCCTTCTGAAGTCTTTTTAAGATAAAAAACAATGACACATCCAATCAGGATAAAGGAACAAAAACTCATACCCAGCATACTGACCTGAATGCGGTAACGCAGGGTATACCTGGATGGAAAAAACTTAAAGACGGGAAAGGCAATCCAACGCATCCGGTTATTGATCACGGTAAAGGCGATCAGCAACACATTGAATAGAACGAAGATGTAGGAGAAAAAGGAAAAGGCCTTAAATAACTGGTTGGATTTTTTAGTCAGATAGAAGCCGGATTCCGGATCCAGTGCAACAAATAAAGTTGGTGTGCCTGCTTTGGAATCATTAAATTTTGAAATTCCGTCACCGACCGGTGTCATCAGAGTTGGCAAACGGTAGGGCTGATAGCGGATAGTATACAAAGCCAGATAGGCTGAGTTCGATTCCAACCGGTATAATTGATTTTGAAGTGCAGGTTCTATCAGGGATTTTGCCGGGTTGAGTTGCTGGATTTTTTCTTTTAATTGACGCGCGAGGGTGATCCGCTGATCCAACTCCTTGTCGATATGAAATTGATAAAGTAAAGAGGAGACCAGGATAGATCCCGTCACCATCCAAGTCAGATACCAGGCGGCGTGCGGCCTGATCTGGTCGACAAAGAGGTCGAGCAGGCTGAGATAACCCGCTAAGGCCAATAATAACAAGGCAGGTAGCTGGGTCGGCAAAATGTAAAGCAATGGGATGATGCCGAGCAACGCGAAGGTATTGGCTACCAGACGGGAAGCAGGGGACATGCCCAGGTGGCGTATGATCCTCAATAAATGAAGGTCCAGGACAAACAAAGCAATAGCCAATATCAGTATTCCTGCCAGGGCTATCAGGCTTTTTATATCGAGATAAAAGATGTATTCAAAATCAAAGGACAAACCAGAGCCCATGACCAATTGTTTAAAGATATGAACCATCAGAAAGGCTGTGACATAAACCATCCAATAATTGGCCAGAGCAATAACAAAGGAGAGTTTGGATTTTTCTTTTCTGAAATACGCAGGTCGTATATGGGCTCGAATAAACCAGATCAATAAACACAACAGAATGATGTTGATGATCATGTCTGCAAGTGTAGGGCTCAGCAAAGAGGGAGCCACGGATTGATCAAAGAGGGGGATACGGTTAATATCGGCCAGGTGCAACAAAACCAGACTCGTTATCCTCAAGAGAAATATGCCCAGGGTGAAAACGAGTAAGGACCTCACCATCTGTTGTTGTGCGAGCAGTTGAAGGCACCTTTTCAGTATGTCCGCAATCCCGAAACCCAATCCCAAAAGGCAGAAAAATACAGCCAGCCACTCTATCCACGCCGGCAGGCCTGGTCCAATAAATAGCAGGCTGCTTTGTTTTTTATCTGGAGAAAATAAGGTAATAGCCCTGGTCTGGGTCGTTGTTTTAATTCGGGAGGTTCCGGACAATGGAATTCCAGCCCAGGTGATCCGCTCTGCCGTTGTTATCCGATCAAAATAATATACCTGGTCATTCCAATCGACAAACCCCGGGGCATGCATCCCTTCGGCCAGGTCAGTTTCAAAATTGACGTTATTCCAAAATACCAGGGAATCCCGTTCATAGGCAAAAAGGATTATTTTTTCCTCCTGGAAAATCCGGTCTGTATGTTCTAGTCCTGGTTGCAGCTGATGCTGTACCCTCGAATGAAGACTGTCTAATCGGTATTGAGTGCGTCTGGACTTGTATTGAAAATTCAAGGAAGAATTGGTAAAATAACCAATACCACCCAGGACCAGCCAGCTGCAAATCCAAATCGAGGTATATTTTGAAAAAAATTTCATCGGGGGGTATGAAATTAATTGCAAAATATTAAATTTTATTAAGATGTGTTACTTATTATGAGACAACGTTTTATATTTAATTTTTATATATTAATTTATTCAATCTGTATTTTGTTTACCCTCCGGGCATTTACCGGGACTTCCGTCTATCTTTGTCCTAATGCAGGTCGATCTATCGCTGCGGGATTTTATCCCGGGGAGGAAAGTCCGGACAACGCAGGGCAGCACACCACGTAACGCGTGGGTTCCGGATTTTTCCGGAAACAGAAAGTGTCACAGAAAATTACCGCCGCGGGTGAAACCTCGCGGTAAGGGTGAAAATGTGCGGTAAGAGCGCACACAGCTATTTTGTAAAAAATAACTGGGATAAACCTTGTGAGTTGAAATGTCATGTAAACCCTGGTTTTTCCCGGTTTTCCGGGAAACGTTGAGCGGCCCGTTCAATTGAGTAATCATCCAGGGAGGGTAGGCAGCTGGATTTTTAGTTGTGAAACTAAAAACTAGATAAATGATAGATATCTCGTTGTAAAACGAGACACAGAATCCGGCTTACAGGCCTGCATTTTTTAAAGCTTCGAGAATCGAGAATCGAGAAGTGAGCTCGCCGCTCGATTCTCATAGCTCGCAGCTCAAAAAAAAGAGATCTTACTTGCGCAAGACCTCTTTTTTCATCTTTATTAAAAAATATTCGCTTCCTGATTGAGGGAGTGTGTATTATTTTTTCCCGCCTTCTTTTTTCGGGGCAGCCGCTTTGGGTGCAGCGGCAGGGGTAGCGGCCGCTTTGGCTGGAGTAGCAGTAGCTGCAGCAGCAGGTGTAGCGGTAGCGCCTGGTTTTTCTTCTTCTTTTAAGGCGCGGGGAATAATCACTCCGGCTACCGGTATGGCGGGGTCAGTGATGACCTTTATGCCTTCCGGCAATTTGATGTCTTTTACTCTCATGGTAGTACCCAGTTCAATCGCCGTGACATCGACATTAATTTTATTGACCAGGTTTTCAGGGGAACCGCTGATTTTAATTTTGCGGATCCTTTGGTTGAGTTTGCCACCGGATTTTACACCTACAGCATATCCTTCGAGATGCACCGGTACTTCAACCACCACTTCTTTACCCGGGACCAATTCCATAAAATCAATATGATTTATCTGATCAGTGATAGGGTGAAATTGTATTTCTTTTACAAAAACCTTTACCGGGCCGGTGCTGGTATTTAATTGAGCAATCCTGAATTCAGGGGTATAAATTAATGCTTTTAACTCAGCAGGCTCTACCGACACGTGGTAGTTTGATTTACCACCATAGACTACACAAGGTACGAGGGACATTGCCCTGACATCCATAGCCGCTCGGGTTCCGCTCAAATTTCTATCGTGGGCCTTTAATTCAATGATTTGCATAATCAAGCACTAATTTATTAATTGGGCGGCAAAGATAATCCAAAATGTATAAAAATCAGGAATTAAAATTTGTTTTGTTTTTTGGCAGACCACAGGAGAAGGAATCCTATCGAAATGCAAACAGCTATTTAAAAATAAAAAATATATAGGACGCTGTCAATCACTATACAATGCGGCAATGGACCGGTGGTCGTGCACGGTCACAATGGCTTTGGCAAAGAGTTCAGCGGAAGATAAGACCTTGATTTTTGAACATAGGTTTTTGATGGGCAGGGTATCCGTGACGATCATCTCAGAAATAAATGAATCTTCAATTTTTTCATAGGCATTCCCGGATAATACCGGATGAGTGCACAATACCTTAACAGATCGGGCGCCTTTTTCTTTCAGTGCTTCTGCGGCAAAACAAAGAGTGCCGGCGGTATCTACAATGTCATCTACCAGGATGACATCTTTGTCATCTACATCGCCGATAACCGTCATTGAATTCACCTCATTGGGTTTAGCGCGTGATTTATCGCAGATCACCAAGTCCGTATTAAATGATTTGGCATAATTCCGCGCCCGTTTTACCCCTCCAACATCAGCGCACGCAAATAGGGAATTTTCCAGGGATTGTTGTTTCAGAAAGGGTTTGAATATAGCTTCACTTCGCAGGTGATCTACCGGGATATCAAAAAACCCCTGGATTTGATCCGCATGCAAATCCATCGTCATGACCCGGTTTGCACCAGCGGTGGAAAGCAGATTGGCAATCAGTTTAGCAGTGATAGGCACCCGGCTTTTATCCTTCCGGTCCTGGCGGGCAAATCCAAAATACGGAATCACTGCAGTGATATAATCCGCACTGGCTCTTTTCGCCGTATCGATAAACATCAGGATCTCAAATAAATTATCTACCGGCGCTCCGGTGGACTGAATAAAAAATACAAAAGCACCCCGCACAGACTCATTAATGATCGGGTGCATCTCTCCGTCGCTAAACCGCTGCAGGGACATATTGCCCAGGTCTTTTCCATAGGCGAGCATGATTTTTTCAGATAAATACCTGGATTGAGTGCCTGAAAATATCTTAACTACCATGGTTTTGGAATAAGTCTCAAAGATAATGAAACAGCCTTGATTGTGAGGTATTCCTCATTAGGGCCTGTGGCCCGGGCCATCTTCCTTTATAACTTCAGTTTTAAGGCCGTGTTCAGCCGTTCAGCCACATTTCCCCAATCAATGATCTGCAGCATGGAATCCACAAAATCTGATCTTTTGTTTTTGTACTTCAGGTAATAAGCATGTTCCCATACATCCACTACCAGCAGGGGTATCACTCCCCATTGGGTAAGTTTTTCATGGTTTTCACATTGCAGGATAGTGAGTTGGTCTGAATAAGGTTGGTAACCAAGAATGCCCCATCCGTTGCCATCCACATCTTTGCTGGTTTTAGATAAATATTGTTTCAACTTGTCATAGGATCCAAAATCTTTTTCTATCCGTTGAAGCAATTGTCCAGCCGGGTTTGTTTTTTTATTGGTAAGGTTGGTCCAGAATATCGTATGAAGGATATGGGATGAAAAATGATAGGACAATTTTTTGGTCCAATAATCCACTGTTTCCACATTGTTTTCATCCAGCGCCTTTCTTATTTTCGTGAGATCATTATTCGCCGCTTTTACTGCACCCCCATGGTGGAACGTATGGTGCAGGTATACCGTTTCTTCATCCATATAGGGCTCTAGAAAATTTTTATTGTAGGGTAAAGGCAGATGAAGAAAATTGCCTTCGGCATCGGTGAGTTTATCCAACCCGTTTTGGTCATAATTCCGGGCTTGCACCGAATCCAGAGGCAATATGGAAGTCATGGACAATACGCCAGTAGCTGACAGAAATTGTTTTCGATTCATTTTTATATTATTTTAATTTTGAACGAAGCGTTCTTTACTATTAAATTGGCTTTCATTCCTATTTATTACAAATAAAATTACAATCGATTCTTCAAATCATTATCAATGCCACTTGTTTTTTAATCCCAGATACAAGCAACTTGTAGAGTTTCCCATCTAACTTTACACATTGCTCCTGGTGCTGCCCTACAAAGTATCCACCCCGAAAAGTACCTATAAAATTTTTCTCAAGTCACTGAGGCCTGTACATAGGTAGTTCTGAATATTGGTTTACAAACTTCGGCTATACAATGTAATAAATCCTTCTATCCCGTAGGATTTACTGTTGATAAAAACGTAAAAGGTAAATACGGCGTGCCAGGCTTGCCGTAGGTACGCCCTGTCATAAAAAGGTTGTTTTTAAAAAGGTTATTGAAGTATCCAATCCGATTACAATGTCGGTTTTGAAAATCTATTTACGACTTCATGATTTGCTGGATGCTGTACCTGCGGCAAGCCTGGCACAGGATAGCACGGGTATTTTTTTTACTAAAATGAGGTGCCTACGGCACAGAACCAATGTTAACCAGGAGTTGCCAATTTTTTAATGTGCCTATGGAATATTTCAAAATCAATCGAACAAATGCATATAAATAATAATGAATCATTCCCTCATCTACAAATCAATACGACTGTGCTATGTTAAGTTTAATTTGTCCAATTTCCCACTGCGACAGCGATAGCGCTGCGAGCACAACGAGCAAAGACCACAGAGAAGCAACGAAAAATCGGATTGGAGTTGAACGACACAATGTTAATTCGCAGCTTCGCTGCACGCCGCGCTGCGCTGTCGGTTGCGCTATCGCTGTCGTCGCTCGCGTTGCTCACCGCTTGCTTCTCTCGCTGTGAGATAATTTGTCCGCCATAACAAGCTTAACTTGACACTAGTTAGATGGAATTAAGCAATGGAGGTTTACTTCGCACAAGCTCTTTAACTTTTTCCGGTGCTGTTTCCAGCTCATCTTGAGTTACTGTTGAAAAGAGTAAAACAATCTCTTCGTTTCTAAGTCTCTCAAACAAAGGAATCGTATGTTCTGCAAACTCTTCATCAAAGTGTCCACCGAAAACTGAAGTGTCAATATAAATTCGCTGCATCAATTAGTCAAAGTTACGAAAAGAGGGCTATGCCTATCACCAGGTGATTCTTTGCTGTGACGTCATAGCCTTGTGCATAACAGTTAGGCATTTATGAAGCACTGGAATTTAAAATACAAAATGCTCAGCCTTTGCACTAAGTTAAAATAGAATTCCGAAAGCTCAGTTACTTCCGTCTGCCAGTCTTTCATAAATACCATGTTGTGCGTTCGTGCTATTTTTCGCATGGTTTCTTTCAATTCTATGGTGTCGTCTAATTTTGTAAATACTACCACGGGCCATTCTGTTTAACTTGGTAAAACCGATAGCCGTTAAACCGAAAAAGACCTTGTCCAGCGCCCCACCACATATTTCCTGACTTATCTTGAAACATACTTTGAACACAGCAATTTAAACCGTTAGCAGATGTAAACACAGTAAACGCTTTTGGATTTGGTAAGGGAACGGAAGGGTCAAATCTCGTAGTACTACCCCGGGCTGTAACCCAAATAATACCCGACTGTTCTATATATATGCCCCAAAATTCAGTTCCACCTAATCCGTCTTTGGGGGTGAACTCTGTAAATGTTTTCCCCTGCCCGACAGAGTCTCCGGAAAAATGTCGGGACAGGCGGGCGTCATAGTTGCAAATGCCGTTTTTCATAGTAAACCACATATTTCCAGCTTTATCCTGTGCCATGCCTCCCGCATAATTATCTCCCAAACCTTCCTTTTCTACAATATTGGTAATTGTTTTTCCATCATAGCGAAAGACACCATTTTCAGAAGAAGCAAACCAGATGTTTCCACTTTTGTCTTCCATGATGCCAGCAACATTTATAGGAGGAAGCTGTTGAAATAATGAAAAACTTTGACCCCCTTTTTTATCGGCAGATGGGTCATATAGGAAAACACCGCCATGGGTGCCTACCCAAATAGTACCCGATTTGTCAACAAGGATGCCTTTTCGACTTATATCGATATGGATCAGGCCATCTTTTTGATTATAATTTCTAAAGGTCTCACCGTCATATTTATAAACGCCCTGGTCAGTCCCAAACCAAAGATTACCATTTTTATCTTCATTAATAGCATAAACAGTGTTGTTATTAAAACCATCAGGATTGGAAAAGTAGGTCAACGTTTTTACATCATACCTCACTACGCCTTCGCCTAAGGTACCAAACCATAAATTCCCTTTCGAATCCTGAAAAATACTTCGGATATATTGACTGACCAAGGTAGTGTCAAAATCGGGGGCCAAAGCAGCTGCCTTAAAGTTTCTTATTACTGCTGGACTTGGTTTGGACGTATTTGGGTCTTTAGGGGTGTCTGTTTTTTCTTGTCCGTTGCAGGAAGTAAAAATTGTCAGAAAGCTAAAAAGTAATATTTTGTTCAATGCCATAATCATAATTTTTATTGTTTTAAATTTTTGATATGTTCCATGTTTTTAATGTCACCCTGCATAATGCAAAACGGGGCGTATTCGAGCTATGGCCTATCTCGGCACGACCCACCCTAAGAAAAAAACCAGCAGGAAAATCCGCGAGGATTTTCCGAAGCAGCTCTAACCAAGGCATAGCTTATATACATTGCTGTACAGCATATTTATTTCTTTAGATCCTTCTTCTTTATGTTCCTGCGCTAACATAGAACTACTTTTCTTTTAAGTATACAATATGGTAATCTTTTTTTGTGTTAGTACTAAATCCACTAAGGATTAATGTGTCATGAGTGATTTCCAGTTTTTCACATCTTTCCGCTTCTGGTAATGATAAAATGATATCTCCCGAATTTAAATTCTTTATATTATTAGCGTTGAATAGACA
>JAWXBI010000129.1:0-8081 GCA_034439915.1 Saprospiraceae bacterium
ATACATATTATTGCCATAACGACCGCCATCGAAATGTCAGTGGCTGCCCATAGATTACATATCAAATCCGACATTTGTATCTTTGCCGCAGCGGTCGCAGATTATAGGCCTTCACATCCTGCAGAAGAAAAAATAAAAAAATCAGGTGATCAACTCGAGCTTATACTCGTTAAAAATCCGGATATCGCCTATGAATTGGGTAAGCTCAAGAAACACTCCCAACTCCATATAGGATTTGCTCTTGAAACTTCCGAAGGGGAAGACTTTGCCAAAGAAAAGCTGGTCAGGAAAAATTTTGATCTGATCGTTTTAAATTCCCTCCAGGACCAGGGAGCAGGCTTTGGAGGGGACACCAATAAAACCAGTTTTTATTACCCTAACAATAAATCCCGCAAATTTGGGTTAAAATCCAAACAGGAAGTAGCTCAGGATATCATTGAGGCAATCCTTGAGCTGCTTGAATCAAAAAATAAAAAACTATGAAAAAATTATTGGCTTCCCTGATTTTGTCGGTTATGGTAACTTTTGTTTTTGGGCAGGAATTTAATGCTCAATTTAAAGTATCCACTCCAAAACTTCAAAATACAGATCCCAAAGTGTTTAAGGATCTGGAAGACGATGCCAGGCAATTTATCAATACCAGGACCTGGACCAATGATAAATATGAAAACACGGAGCGGATCAAATGTAATTTCCTATTGACCATCAAAGAAGAACTCAGCACCAATACGTTTAAGGCAGATTTGACGGTAGCGGCCTCCCGACCTGTATTTGGCAGCAATTATGAGACTCCATTGATCAATTACATCGACAAAGAAATCACATTTTCCTATGAACCCAACCGGCCATTAAATTATGTCCAGAATTCTTTTACGGACAATTTTACGGCTATACTGGCTTTTTACCTCAACGTCATTATTGGTCTGGATTATGACAGTTTTGCCGCAAATGGAGGCAATGATTATTTTCTGATCAGCCAGAATATCGTCAATCAAATTCCTGCCAATGCCAATGCACCGGGGTGGAAAGCTTCAGAGGGTAACCGGAACCGGTATTGGTTGATTGAATCGATTCTCAGCCCAAGACTCAGGCCCATGCGAACCGCCTGGTACCAATATCATCGTTTAGGTCTGGATATGATGCATCAAAATGCCGATGAAGGAAAAATGGCCTTACTGAAATCCATGGAGACCATCGACGCTGCAAAACGGAATTATCCGGTGGCCGTCTGGATACAATTGTTTGTTGATGCCAAAACCAATGAGCTGGTCGAGATCTTTAAGAAGTCAGCTAAACCCCAGCAACAAAGTGTATACAATATACTCAGCCGCCTCGACCCTTCTGCTGCCCTGAAATACCAATCCATTTTACAATAGAGTGGTTTGAAACATATCGCGATCTTTGCTTCAGGCCATGGAACGAATGCAAAAAATATCATTCATTATTTTAAGGGGCATCGTCTCCTTAATATTGCCCTTATAGTATCCAGTCAACCAAAAGCCGGCGTACTCGAGGTCGCAGCAAAAGCCGGGATCCCTGCTATTGTTTTAGATAAAAAAGAGTATTATGGATCCGGTGAAGATCTCCGGCATTCACTAATCACTTATGGTATTGATGGTGTCGTGCTCGCCGGTTTTTTATGGTTAATTCCGTCTTATATATTAGAAAGGTATGCTCACGCCGTGATCAATATCCACCCTGCCCTGCTGCCTAAATATGGGGGCAAAGGCATGTATGGTCTGCGTGTACACCAGACCGTGTGGGCCAACCGGGAGACCTCCTCAGGCATTACCATCCATGAAGTCAATGCGCATTACGATGAAGGAAAAATTATCTTTCAGGCCAGTTGCCCGGTCTCTGCCGAAGATACACCGGATGACATTGCACAAAAAGTACACCAATTGGAATATACCCATTACCCTAAAGTCATGGAGGATTTTTTCCTTAACCCCACTCGGGTTTAAACAAAATATCCAGACTCTTCCTTTGAATGTTGTATTAAGTTGAATGATAAAGGATCCTTATGGTTTTAGAATCAACAATCTTTTACTGCTGATAACCTGGTTCATATCTTGTTGAAAAATTAAAAAATAGGTTCCTTTATTTAAAAAATTGAATGCATAATCCAGGGTTTTGTTGGACTCCAGATAAAAGTTTTCCCTCCAAACCTCCACGCCGATGAGGTTGACAATCCGCAGGGTATAGAGTCCTGGATTATTAATCAGTAATTCAATCCTCAATGTCCCAAAAGTATACGGATTAGGAAAAAAAAACAAATTGGGTTTAAAATCATCTATTACAATCAAATCCTTATAAATATCTGGAGCACGATACCTGATGTAATTCAATTCCTGATTGTTCTTATATTGGATTAAAGCGATAGGTTCGGTGAATGCTGCCGCATAAAAAGATATTTCCCTTAATGTATCGGTGCGGAACAATTTGGGAAACCGCACAAAACGGGTCACATTTTGCCAATCCAGATTCGCTTTTCTGGTTTCAATCCAGGTCTGTTGTACCGAAATCCTGTCTTCGCGAACCGTGTTGTAGCGGTGCAAATGAAGGTCGAGAATCGTACTGTCTTTAAGCCGGGAAATCGTTTCAATACCCATAATTATTCTCACCGAATCCGGGCTATATGGCAACTGGGCTTTGAGGGTTGCCGGCAAAAGATTCATATCGCAAGGATAGATCAATTGATATTTTTCAACCAGGTTTTTTCCAATTTCAAAATTGACTTTCCGGATGAGTTTGGAAGGAAAATAATATCCGTTAGACAGGGTCCCATCGCCAAATAAGTCGATCCCGGCGATCCCCACAGCTTCTATCTTCTGCGGTCCGACCTTATAAAATTCCCTGGACTGGTGTCCTATCCAGATAAATGCGTTTGATCCCCTTAAAGCTTCCGGTTCCCCCGATGTGGGTTGAAGGATGGTGCGTTTGATATAGGGTGCCCTGACGCCGTTGAGGTCCCATTTTGTGCTGTCGCTGTGGAAAGGCCAATAACGGATGTTCCTTGGCTGATTGTCCTGCATCAGGTATAAGGTGTCACCCAATTGCGGAATGATAAAAGAGTGTTTAATAGTTTGTCCGTTTACCACACTACCCGGAGCTAAAAGATATAGCCAGGCGAAGCCAATAATAAAAAGTTTATGGGATAGAGGTCTGTTCACAGAATCTAAATCTGTTAATTACGTGCGTAAGTTAATATAACCATAGAGATTAGAAAGACAAAAACCCAGGTCTTACCATCACAAACCATGTTGTACTTCCAGGTATCGTTTGTATGCTCCACCGGAAGCTACTAATTGTTCGTGTGAACCAGACTCTACGATCTGGCCTTCTTCTATTACTACGATCAAATCCGCCTTTTGGATAGTTGAAAGGCGATGAGCAATCACAATAGCTGTTTTGTCTGGCAATACCCGGTCAAGGGCTTGCTGGATCAATTTTTCAGAAGCCGAGTCGAGGGCTGAGGTGGCTTCATCCAGAATCAGCACCGGGGATTTCCGCAGCAGAGCTCTGGCGAGGGTGAGCCTTTGTCTTTGTCCACCGCTCAGTTTCTGGCCGCGGTCGCCGATCTGCAATTGATAAGTCTGTGCAGTATTCAGAATAAATTCATCGGCATAGGCCAGGTGGGCAGCTTCTTCGATTTCATTTTTATTGACCGGAATTCCAAACGTTATATTTTCTTCCACTGTTCCATGAAAAAGAATGGCTTCCTGGGTAACGATGGCAAACAAACTGCGCAGGGATTGAAGTTCAATCTCCTTAATGTTTATATGGTCTAACCGGATTTCACCTTCCACCACATCATAAAACCGCGGCAATAAATCGACCAGGGTGCTTTTGCCCGACCCTGACCTTCCTACGAATGCAACCGTTTTACCTTTAGGAATAGTAAGATTTATATTTTTTAATATCCACGGGCCATCTTCATCGTACCGAAAAGAGACATTGATAAACTGAATGTGTTCTTTAAAATCCGAAACCTTTTTGGCCTGGGGTATACTTTCGATAGTGATTGGCGTTTCCAGTATATGGTTGATCCGATCGAGGGCGGCACTGGCTTTTTGAAGATTAAACCAGGCGTGGGACAAGGCTTTAGAGGGATCAATAACACTGTAAAAAGCAAAAATAAAAGTGAGAAAAACTTCCGGGGCCAGCTGTAGAGCAAACACCTGCCTGCTACCTATATACAACAAGGTAATCACCGCTGCTACCCCGAGGAATTCGGAAAGTGGGGCTGAGAGGTCTCTACGGCGGAACATATGCAAGCTGATATCGCGGTAGGACCCGTTTTCCCGGTTAAATCTTTCCTTCATAAACGATTCACCATTAAATGCTTTAATGATGCGCATGCCCCCTATCGTTTCTTCAAGGGTGCTGCTGACAAGCCCCAATTGATCCTGTGCCTGTTTAGATTGTTTTTTCAGCCTTCTGGAGACCCCTCCGATCACTCCACCAATAAATAACATCAGAATAAAAACCACTACCGTAAGTACCGGACTGACGTAAATCATAAAGATCAGGCTGCCCAATAAGATAATGGGTTCCCGGAAGATAGCTTCAATAGTGGATAAGACTGACCATTCGATTTCCAGGACATCGTTGGTCATCCTGGACATGAGGTCACCTTTTCGTTCATTGCTGAAAAATGCGACCGGCAGGACCAGCAACTTTTGATAAAGCTTTTGCCGGATATCCCGGATAATACCGGTCCTCAGCCTGCTGATGACGTATAAGGCCAGGTAACGAAAAAGGTTTTTAAAAAAAAGGACTGCCAGCAAAAAAATACAAACCAGGACCAGGGCACGGTGTTTTCCTTGCTCCGCAATGAGCGCTCCAAAATAGTTCCGGATATCCTGCAACAAACCCGCGGACGGTGCAACAGTGGTATTGCCTTTCATATCAAACAGGATCTGGAAAAAGGGGATAAAGGCAGGTATAGTGACTACTGTAAATACGGCCAGCAACAAATTAAACAGCGCAGCAAAAGAAAGTACTTTGGTATAGGGGCGGAGGTAGGGTAATAAATTTAATAATGTTTTCATTTGTACAAACCTCCATGCCTATCAGGCTGATACCGGCAGCAGGGATTATTTGATGTTTTTAAAATCCCAGGTATTTAAAAATCCGGTGTGAAAATTCCCTTTTTTAAAATCTTCATTATCCATCAACAACCGGTGAAAAGGCACTGTTGTTTTAACCCCTTCGACTATAAATTCATCAAGCGCCCTGTTCATTTTAGCCAAGACCTCCTGACGGGTATGGGCCCTGCAAATCAATTTGGCGATCATCGAATCGTAATAAGGGGGCACGGTATAACCTGCATAGGCGTGGGTATCTACCCGAACACCATAACCTTTGGGAGTATGAAAAGAGGTGATCTTGCCCGGGCTTGGCCGAAAATCATTAAAAGGATCTTCGGCATTGATCCTGCATTCCATGGCGCACATTTGCGGGGTGTAGTTTTTGCCTGATAATTTTATACCGGCAGCTACATTAATTTGTTCTTTGATTAAATCATGATCGATGACTTCTTCCGTCACCGGATGTTCAACCTGGATCCTGGTATTCATTTCCATAAAATAATAATTCTGGTATTTATCGACCAGAAACTCTATGGTGCCTACCCCTTCATAGCGGATAGCCTTACCTGCTGCCACCGCTGCCTCTCCCATTTTTTTCCGAAGTTTTTCGGTCATAAACGGAGAAGGAGATTCTTCCACCAATTTCTGATGGCGTCGTTGAATGGAACAATCCCGCTCAGAAAGGTGAATGACCTGCCCAAACTGATCTCCAATGATTTGAAATTCTATATGTCTGGGTTCTTCAATATATTTTTCCAGGTAGATGCCATCATTTCCAAAAGCCGCTTTTGCTTCATTGCGGGCAACATTCCACATGGTTTCAAGTTCAGCCTCCTCCCAAACAATCCGCATCCCCTTACCCCCACCTCCGGCAGTAGCTTTAAGGATAATCGGGAAGCCAATGTCTTTACCAATTTTAATCGCCTGCTTAAAATCTTTTATCAATCCATCGCTCCCGGGTATGACCGGCACCTTGGATTTAATCATGGTTTCTTTCGCCGTTATTTTGTCACCCATTGAACGGATCTGATCCGGGGTTGGTCCAATAAATTTGATGCCATATTCTGTGCATACCTCTGCAAATCGGGCATTTTCTGCTAAAAAACCGTAACCGGGATGGACTGCATCGGCGTTGGTAATCTCGACTGCGGATATGATTTTAGGGATATTGAGATAAGATTCACTGCTTGCCGGGGGCCCAATACAAACCGCTTCATCGGCAAACCGGACATGCAGGCTATCGCGATCCGCTGTCGAATACACCGCAACGGTTTTGATACCCATTTCCTTGCAGGTACGAATAACCCTCAAAGCAATCTCCCCGCGATTTGCGATTAAAATTTTATTAAACATACTGTCCCGATATTGGCATGTATATTATGCCGGTTCGACTAAAAAAAATACCTGGTCGTATTCCACCGGAGCAGCATCTTCGACCAGTATTTTGACGATAACCCCTTCGATTTCGGATTCAATTTCATTAAACAATTTCATAGCCTCAATCATACACACCACCTGACCATTCTTAATGGCATCGCCCACTTTTACATAGGGTGGTTTATCGGGTGAAGCGGAACGATAAAAAGTACCCACCATAGGGGATTTAATCTCTAAATAATGACTTGTTGGTTTAGCTTCAGCTCCGCTGGCTGCAGCCGAGCTTGCAGGGTCTGGTTGTTGACCCGATGTGGAAATTGGAGCGGGCAGTAAAGCCGGGTGTACTGCCATAGGGGCAACCTGAGCTGGAATCCGATCTCTTATACTGGCTTCCGACTTTAATACCAGTTCAAAATCCCCACGCTTTAATTTCAACTCAGCAAGACCCGATTTACTCATCATTTTGATGAGTTCCTGGATTTCTTTGAGATCCATATTCATTAACTTTTTACTCGTTCAATATACGACCTATTTTGTGTATCTACTTTTATTTTGTCCCCCTCATTGACAAAAAGAGGCACTTTGATTTCGGCCCCCGTTTCAAGCCTGGCGGGCTTTAATGTGTTGGTTGCCGTGTCCCCCCTGACTCCGGGCTCGGTATACACTACTTCCAGGATCATATGCATAGGCAGGGTAACACTTAAAGGGGTTTCATTTTCAGCATGAAACAGAATCTCTACATCCATACCTTCCTTCAAAAATTCGGTACCATCAATCATTGTTTCCTGAAGTAAAACCTGATCGTAATTTTCATTATTCATAAAATTATAACCCTGGTCGTCTTTGTATAAAAATTGATATTTCCGCCTCTCCATCCTTACCTCATCATACCGGGTGCCTGCAGCGAAAGAGTACTCTATAGTACGACCGGTGGTCATGCTTTTTAATTTGGTGCGCACAAAGGCGGCACTCCGAGCACTTTTTACATGTTGAAATTCTATGACGGTCCACAAATCATTATTGTGATTTAAGCACATCCCGTTCCTGATATCTGAGGTCATTGCCATAAGCTTGATTTATTTTTGAGGGCGCAAATATAGCCAAATTACCCCACACTGAGTAATCTGAATTTAGGTTGGGTGTAGAACCAGCCGAAGGCCAAAACGCACATTGAGATTCAGATCTCATGGATAGCCATTCGGCAAAGCCGGCTCCTTGGTTGAATTGGGGTGACCAAAAAGTGATTAAAATATTGGTTCGACGTCCCGATCGGTGCGCGAAACATGAATCAATTACGAATTAGCAATTACGAATTACGGATATCCTGAATCAATGCTCAATGTTCAATGTTCAATGTTTAATGTTTAATGGTCAATGGTCAATGGTCAATGGTCAATGCTCAATGTTCAATGGTCAATGTTTAATGTTCAATGGTCAAATGGTCAATGTTCAATGGTCAATTATCAATTATCAATTATCAATTATCAATTATCAATTATCAATTATCAATTACGAATTATCAATTACGAATTACGACTGCGTCTTCGCTTCTGTTCATGAATTCTAATCTACTATTACCATCTTTTTACTCGCATTAAAAAATCCGGATTC
>JAWXBI010000130.1:0-17788 GCA_034439915.1 Saprospiraceae bacterium
GTTAAGAACTAAAGCTGAAAATTGAACGTAGAGCCCGTACCGTTGATGATGCTTGCACATAGCTGATTTTACATTGTCCGACCCTGCTTTTGCAAATACTTTTGTTGGCAGCAGCCTTTTGCTAATATAATCATTTATGTTTGGGTTCGTTCCGTGAATGACAATGTAAGCCAGCACCATCATGATGTAAAGGCATGCAGTCAATTTGGATTACTTTTCTGCCAGGGAATGCTTCTTCTATAACTTGTATTGCTTGTGCATCCATTAGTTTATACTCATCAGGTAGCCCTTCTTTCCAAAACTTTGCTGTTACTATTACTTGATTAGCGATTACAAAATTCATATAATGTATATTCCGGGGCATATTGACCCCCCATTCCGGCTCCCGCAGCTGCGGGACTGACCCCCTGAGGTAATTTTGATTCCGGGTCCCGCAACTGCGACTGCCCCCCTCAAAATAGGATATTCGGGGATATAAGCCCCTCTAATTTTAACTATTCCGTCCCGCTTTTGGGCGAGAGACCCCCCTGTTTTAAAGAAGGATTGTAGATATGTGATGCCTGATTTTGCAGAAAATCAAAGCACAAAACATGTCAGGCAACCCAATTCTTATGAGTCAACTCAAACAAATTCTACTATTATTTGCCCAGGGACATTCCATCAAAGGTATTGTCCGGGAAACAGGCATTTCACCTAATACCATAAAAGGATATTTACGCGCTATTAAATCCAGGGAAATCAACCTGGAGGAAGCCATAAACATGGACGAACTCCGTGTGGAACACCTTTCCCGTTCCCCGCTGCGAAAGGAAAAGCAAAGGCCGAAGGATATAATAAACGAGCTACAAAAGATTTATCCAAACCCTACAGTTTCAATTTATTGCCGCAGTTATAACAGTATTCTGCCTTGTCATTATGCTTTTCAAAATTACAGAAGGAACATACCATACCGTTGTGCCTCCTTTCTTCCGTTTGGCCTTGTTTGATAAATTCAGCACTTATAATTCCTGTTGGTACGGCAATAACTCCATAACCTGTGATCATAAGTATCATGGATAAAAATTGGCCTAATGCGGTTTGCGGCACAATATCTCCATATCCGACCGTGGTAAGTGTTACAATGGTCCAATAAATACTTTTGGGAATACTCGTAAATCCATTTTCAGGTCCTTCGATATAATACATTAGTGTACCGATGGTCATGGCAATAATAATTAAGGCATAGAGGAAGACCGTAATTTTTGCCCTGCTTTGCAGAAGGGCAATTTTTAATCTGGTGGCTTCGTCAATGAACTTGATAAGTTTCAAAATACGGAAAAGGCGAAGCAATCGGAGGGTCCTTACACTGCTAAAAATATTGCTGCCAACCACAAAAAAGGAAATATACATAGGAAGTATAGCTAATAAATCAATGATTCCGTAGAAACTGAAAATATATTTTATTGGTTTATTGGTGCTAAAAATTCGCAGCCCATATTCCAGGGTGAACAATATGGTAAATACCCATTCTAAAACAAATAATTCTTTATGAAACCTTTGGTCAAAACTGGGTACGGTTTCCAGCATGATCACCCCCACACTGAGTATGATAAAAACCAATAGCACCAGGTCAAACAGCTTACCACCAGGAGTATTCACTCCATAAATGGCGATAAAAATTCTTTGTCGAATCGCGTTTAATCTGCTTTTTGCCTGAGTAGTCATTTGGTCTTAAAATTTTGCTGTAGTCAACCAAATCTAAACAATATACATGGCATCTAAAGGGAGTGGCTTAAGGAATCTATTAGTAGCCTTTGCCCTCCGTGGGATGGGTATAAATTTCTCTTGCTTTTGGGAAATTGAGCCCCGGAGTTGCCTGAATCTTATCAGGATGACTATCTGTGTGTCAGGCCCCAATACGATCAGGGGTGGCCTTTACAATGGAACGGGGGAAAATATTGAATTGGGAACCGGTCTGACTTAAAATCTGAGGATTATACAGCGGCGATGCCTGTTTCCACAGAAGGCCGGTGACGCTATTATCTTATCTATTATTCTTTTATCCGTATCGGATTTGAGGAAGTATTTCTACGAAAATCCGCGTTTTCGGCGGGAGTAGCCTTTACGATTGGTTGACGAATTATTTTTTCCCAATGACTGCGCAGGTAGACGCAAAAAGTGGTCCTACCATTTATTCATTGGCCTAAACTGATTTGGACTCTTATGGAGATCTTTCCCCCCCATTCATTAAATATTATATGATTAATTTTCGTCTGAACTAATAGAATATAACCATGACCCTCCAAGAAATCATCCTCCACCGCCGATCCGTTCGCATTTTCGACGAAACCTTCCCCTTTGACCATGAGTCCGTCACCCGTGCATTAAAACTAGCGATCCTCGCCCCCAACTCATCCAACCTCCAGACCTGGGAGTTTTATCGCATCCGCTCCAAAGAAAAAATCAACGTACTCATGCCTTATGGCTTAAATCAAAACGCTTTTCGTACCGCTTCCGAACTGGTATTATTTGTGAGCCGCCGGGACCTCTGGCATAAAAGATGTCATTGGCACCTGGAAGAGATCAAAACTCAACTGGCCCAGGGCAGTAAAAATGAAAAAAGATTAAGGAAAGGACTGCGTTATTATGGCAGGTTGATGCCTTTTTTATACCGCACTGATCTTTTAGGTTTTTATACCCTGATCCGATGGTTATTTATGATTTTCCGCGATCTCACCGGCAAACCTATGCTAAGGTGGATCACGCTGGCGGATACCCAACTGGTGTCCAATAAATCCCTGGCGCTGGCCGCTGAAAACTTTATGCTGGCCATGACAGATGCGGGCTACGACACCTGCCCTCTCGAAGGATTTGATGAAAAATATGTTAAAAAAATCATAGGCTTGCCTCGGTCCGCGTTTATTTCTATGATCATTGCCTGCGGCAAAGGAAAACCCGAGGGGATTTATTATGAAAGGAGGAGGTTGGATTATCAAGACGTTGTTTTCGAAGTCTGATAATATGATTAATTTTAAGTATGAATAAATGGATTTATAAACACCTATTATTAACAGTTTTTACCTGTGTGATTTATCAGCAAGGGAGCAGTCAACGGTCTGGTGGATTGACCGGAGCCAACCTGAAAGACCACTTGCTCATCAATGATAAAGAAGCTGTTCCCAGGATGGACATTGAAGATGTAGAGGGAAGCCGATACGAAGACGATTCCTTTCAGTTGAGCACCGTCGAGACCTTGAAAGATACTTTTTACAATGTCCTCATGAAATACAATATCTTCGAGGATGTCATCGAGTTTAAAGACAACAAAGGCCAGCTTTTTCTGCTGGATCCTTTAATGACAATTAAAAAAGTGACCATAAACGATTTGGTACTGGTGGTCCAACCTTATAATGAAGATGGGCGGATCAAAACCGGATTTTTTACGCTGCTCAGCGACGGGAAAGTAAAATTGTTTTCCAAAAAAATTGTAAAATTTGAACCCTTGCAACCAGCGAAAGCCTTGCAAGCCAGCAATACCCCCGCAAAATTTATAGCTTCCCCGGATGAGTATTATACCCGGATGGGCAACAACCCTGCCCTACAAATCAATAAACTTAAAAAGACGATTGAAACTTTTCCTGACCACCAGAAATCGGTGCTGTCCTTTGCAGACCGCAGGAAACTAGGTGTCAAAAGAGACGATCTTATCGATTTATGGACCTATTATAATGCCCTGGACTAGACCTTTCATTTGATACATTCCTTGTTATTTCCTAAAATGTCCAGGTATCGGGCTGTTCTCCGAAATAGAGAGCAGCCTGAAATGAATTTTTAATAATTATTTCTAACTTTAGAAAATGAGGATCGCAATATTCAGAGCCAGCTGCATAGGTATTTGTATTATATTATTATCTGCCAATATTCAGGGGCAGGGTGTTATGATTGGTAACAATCCAGCCGATCGGTTACTGATTATGAAAAAAGCGGCCATACCTAAAACCGATATCTCCGACATAGAAGGGAGCATGTATGTCAGGGATAGTTTTATCCCGGGCATAGTAGCTACTGATAAAGACACTTTTTACAACCTACCGATGAAATACAATATCTATGAAGATGTAATTGAGTTTCAATACAAGGACCAGGTGCATATCCTGGAACCGGCACCCAAGATTAAAAAAATCCAAATCGATCAAATGACTTTAATCGTCGAACCATACAATTTTGCGGGAAAGATCAAAGCGGGCTTTTTTACCGAACTGGCTGGTGGTAAAATTAAATTGCTCTCTAAAAAAGTGATTGAATTCCAGGAAATGCAACTGGCCAAAGCCATGAAATATACCAATACCCCTGCAAAATTTATAACCCAGCCCGACCAATATTATAGTCGAGTTGGAAACCTTCCTGCTGTACCCATTAACAAACTAAAGAAAACACTTGAATTGTTTCCCGATCACCAGAAATCGGTAATCTCCTATGCTGACCGAAGGAAACTGTCCGTCAAAAAACAAGACCTGGTCGCATTATGGACCTATTACAATTCACTGGACTGATAGAATCCTCCAGCTAATCCCGGACCGGTTTAAACATCTTTCTAATAGCCGGAGCCACCTGGGTCCCGAACAATTCTATGGATTGCATTATTTTTTGATGCGGTAGTGGCCCTACACTCATTTGTGCCAGAAACCTGGTGTTTTTAAATAATTCATACTGATAAGCAATTTTATCAATCACCTGTTGTGGACTGCCTACTAAAAGAGATCCGTGTAAAGACCGCATTTGCTCATACTGGCCGCGTTGCATGGGACCCCAGCCCCTTTCTTTTCCTATCCTTCCCATGACCTCGGCGTATGGTCCGTAAAATATATCTGCTGCCTGTTGCGAACTTTCCTGAATAAATACATGAGAATTAATTCCGACTTGCATAGATGACTTATCAAAACCAGCCTGGTCATACGATTTTTTATAAAAATTGATGAATGGCACAAACTGGCTGGGAGATCCACCGATGATAGCCAGGGCCAGGGGCAAACCCAAGGATGCCGCCCTTTGTGCGGATTCCGGGGTACCTCCGGAAGCAATCCAAATCGGTAGTTTTGATTGCAGGGGACGCGGGTAGACCCCGAGGTTAGTAATGGACGGCCGGGATTTCCCTTTCCAACTAACCTTTTCCGCGGCATTGATTTGTATGAGGAGATCTAATTTTTCTTCGAATAAAACATCATATTCGTTTAAGTCATAACCAAACAAAGGAAAAGATTCGATGAATGAACCCCGGCCAGCCATGATCTCCGCTCGTCCTGAAGACAATAAATCCAAGGTGGCAAATTGTTGGAATACCCTTACCGGATCATCACTGCTCAACACGGTAACGGCGCTGGACAAACGTATAGTATGGGTCTTTGCTGCTGCTGCTGCAAGTATCACGGCAGGTGCTGAAGCGGCAAAATCAGGACGATGATGTTCACCAACCGCAAAAACGTCCAACCCCAGTTGATCTGCTATTTCAATTTCCTCCATCAATTCAATTAGGCGCTGATGCCCTGTAGTACCCTTTTCGCCTGAAAGTGACATCTCTGCAAAGCTGTAAATACCTAACTCCATAGCCATTTTAATAAGTTAATTATAAAGTTTTTGTCGATCGTGAATATCCCAAAGATCTGCGAATAAAACTATATTTGTTTTCCTTGTATGAATAATGCTCTCCACCATATTAAATACCTTGGTATTGTATTGTGCTTTTGTGCTTTAGAATCTTTTGCCCAGACTCCTTGTTATTTTGTCGCGAGGGTTACGGATGCTCAAACCGGTGAAGCCCTTCACGGAGCAGTGCTGAAAATGGATGGCCTGGAAACCTTCCAGGTTACAGACTCCATGGGCCGTGTGCGAATGGCCGTTAAATGTGGAGAACACAATGTTAGCCTTTCAAGCCTGGGGTATAAACCTTATTCCTACCGCTACTCGGTTCAGAATGACAAGCCGATAGTGATCAAAATGGAAAATATCCTCACTCAATTGGAAGAAATCGTGATTAGTTCTCAAAGTGAAACCCGCAACCTGGAAAGCCCGGCACTGGGGGTTAGCATAATGAACCTTAAAGCTGTTCAAAAATTACCACCCGCCGCCGGGGAGCTGGATGTTCTTCGCAGTCTTCAAAGCCTGCCCGGGGTTTCCGCGGTAGGTGAAGGGGCCAATGGCATCAATATCCGTGGGGGTTCAGTAGATCAGAACCTGATTTTATTGGATTATATGCCCATATTTAATCCCACCCATTTATTGGGATTGTTTTCAATTTTTCCTACGGATGGAATCCGGGAGCTTCAATTATACAAAGGTTCGATCCCGGCGAGGTATGGAGGACGCACTGCCGGTGTCCTGGATGTCAGGCTTGCTGAACCCAACATGGAAAAATTCAATTTGAAAGGAGGCATTGGTATGATTTCAAACCGGCTGCACGCTGAAGTCCCTATAATCCAGGGAAAATTGGGGCTGCTGAGTTCATCGCGGGTTTCGTTCAATGAATACCTGATCAAATTTTATAACAATGTGTTACTGAATTCCCTGGGTAAAAGAAGATTGCCCAACAACAAACCGGTATTTTTTGATCTGGCCAATAAGATTTCCTGGAGGCCTACCAACAAGGATAATATCTCGCTGACCAGTTATATCAGCCACGATTCATACCGCATCGATTCGTTGTTTAGCATTGCCGGTATCGTACCCAAACAAGCGGATCTGCGTTACGGCCACAATAATCTTGCTTTAAGGTGGAACCACTATTTCTCCCCTAAATTTAATCTCAACTTATTAGCGGTTCAATCAGACTATAAAACGAGTACTGAATCGGATCAACTGAAGACCGGCTTTAAATTTGATACCCGGCTGATTTATCAAAACTTCAAATCAGAGATTACCTATTCACCCAACTCCCTGCAACGCATCAATGCCGGTTTTACCGTGACCCGTCTGAAATTAACTCCCGGTGATCTCAATTCGGTAGAGGGTTCTTCCATTTCTCCGAAGTATTTAGAAGTTGAAAAAGGACTGGAGGCGGCTTTCTTTATTTCTGATGAATACGAACTGTCCAAAAAATTATTGGCCGAATTCGGCCTCCGGGTTGTGAGGTTTTGGAACCTGGGACCTGTTACTGTTCCGGTGTTTGAAGAAGGCAGTCCAAAGACCCCTTCGACCATCACCAGTCGTGTCAACATCAATGGCATTGAATCGGGGTTTAATCGTTTAGAACCCAGGTTGGCCTTAAGGTATAAGATCAACGACCTGAGTGTAATCAAAATCGGATACAACCGGATGAACCAATTTCTGCACATGCTGTCTAACAACTCTACTCCCCTGCCCAGCGTACGTTGGAAAAATTCAAACCGGTATATCCCCCCGCAGCAAAGTGATTTGATTTCCATGGGGCTGTTTAAGGACACCCGGCTTCACGTCTGGGAATGGTCGTTCGAAACCTATTACCGATGGCAGCGATCCATATTTGATTACCTCAACGGAGCTGAGTTGAGTATCAATCCGGATGTAGAAACCCAACTTTTACCTGGAAAAGGCAAAGCTTATGGTGCTGAATTAATGATCAACAAGAAAAAGGGGGTCATGACTGGATGGATGAGTTATACCTATGCAAGAAGTTTCCAAAAGATCACAGGTGAATATCCCGAAATCCAGCAGTTAAATGGTGGCCAATGGTATCCGTCACTGATTGATAAACCACATACCCTGAATGCCCTGGTCAACTTTCAAACGGAAAAACACAACGCGATATCGTTTACGTTCACGTATAGCACCGGTCGTCCCTATACCGCTCCCGTCAGCTTTTACAGGAGTGGAGTACGATTTTTACCCATCTACACCGATCGCAACAATGGCAGGATATCCGATTATCATCGCCTTGATTTTTCCTGGGTCATCACCAACCCGTCGATGAAAGAAAAAAGATGGGAAGGGTCCTGGATCTTTACGGTATATAATCTATATGGAAGGAAAAATGCATTTTCTTATTTTTTCAATCCGGAATACACCAACTTCCGGCCCTTCAAAGTCAGTGTATTTCCCAGTCCCATTGTTTCTTTGACTTACAATTTTAAATTTGAGTAAATGAAATTCCTGGGGACAATCTGTTGTATTTATATTTTTTCCTGTCAGTATCCGGTGGATCTTTCCAACCTGCCGGACACTCAAAAATTTTTAGTGATCGATGCCGCAGTTACTGAGGACTTCCTCCGTGTTTATGTTGCCTATAGCCTGGAAAAGGTTACATCCAGCGGTGCTTATACCTTGCCTAAACCTCCACTTACCAAAGCGGTTATTGTAGACGGAAAGGGCGTCAGGTATACGGTTAAAAATACAACCGGCGTGATCGATACCACTTTCAAAGGCAGGATTGGCGAAACCTATCAATTATTGGTTGAAGTCGATGGCAAATCCTATGAATCTGAAAAACAAACCATGCAGGCATGTCCTGAACTGGATTCACTGATCGTGCAATACAGTCGCGAAGGGTTCAGGTCCAGGGATGACCTTCCCTATGATGGGTTTGATGTGTATGCCTTGGCAAAAGATGTTCCTGGCAAAGAAAATTATTACCAATGGCATTGGACCCATTATGCGAGAGCCTCCTATTGTTTAAAAGCTTACAGTCCAGCGGAAAAGCTTGATGTTTTATTTCCCTGTTTTCCAGCAGATTGCTGGAATATTGTTGAAAATGATAAAGTTATCGTGCAGCATGACAAATTGCGCGATGGCAGCGCATTGAATCAGTTTGTAGTCCGTGTGCCTTATTCAACACCACCCAACAGTTATCACTTGCAAATAGAACAAAGGGCAATTTCTCCATCCGTTTTTGAATACCTCAGGTCACTGGAAACCCAGACTGAAAATGTAGGAACCTTATTTGATCTGCCCGCCCAGACCCGGTTTAATCCCAACGTTTTTAATCTTGCAGATAAAAGCGAAAAACTATTGGGAGTCTTCAGCGTATACTCCTACCGCTACAAAGTCGTATATATTGATATGCGCCAAATCATTCCAAGCGCCGAACCGAAAGTGATTACCCTACCTGCCAAGTTTTCAGATGATACCCGGGCATCTGCACCCTGTACTGAAGAAACCTTCCGAACAAAAATTAAACCTAAAGGATGGATCAATTGAGGCTGGATGTGGGCAAGTTTAAAAAATAACGAGAATTCAACATTGCATTAACCTTCACATTCTTCCAGTGTTGAGAACCGTTTATTTTCTGGTCGTATTGCACTTTTGTAGTTGCCAATTTTCGCTAGATCAGTCTGAACTTCCGGAAACACGCAAATTTTTGGTGATCGATGCCCAGGTTACGGAAAACTACCTCCGGCTCAATGTAGTGTATAGCCTGGAGAACGTCACTTCACGGGGTGAATACAATCTGCCCAATCCGCCCACTTCCGCTGCCTACCTGACAAAGAGCTCTCTCACCTATTGTTTTTGCCCATTTTAATTCAATTAAGGAAAGGGCTGAAAACCTGGGTACCCTATTCGATGTGCCGGCCCAAACCAGTTTTAACCCTAATGTCTATAATGTGACTGACCGGGGAGAAAAAATTATCGGAGTATTTAACGTGTTCTCTTCACGGTACCGTATTATTCATATCGATATGATGCAAAAGATTCCGGGAGCAGAGGTCAAATACTTCTATGAAACCGAAGCTTTTGTCTCAGACCCTTTTCTGACGAGCCCCTGTATTGAAGCCATCAACCGCACCAGAAGTAAGCCGGAAGGCTGGATCGACTAATCAATGAATAAAGGTTAATTTTACCGGACATGAAATATAGCAGCCTCTTTGCTTTGATCTTATTTTTTTCTTGTCAATATCCTGTTGAGATTTCCAACCTGCCTGAAACGCAAAAATTCCTTGTGATAGATGCCGCGGTCACCGAAGATTTTGCCAGGGTCAATGTCGCCTACAGCCTGGAGAAAATAACCTCGAGCGGCGCCTATACCCTGCCCAAAGCACCGACCACCAAAGCATTTATTACAGATAGCAGAGGGATAAAGTACCAGGTTCAGAACACAAAGGGGGTGGTGGATACGCTCTTTACAGGGAAGGTCGGTGAAACCTATCAATTAATGGTCGAAGCCGATGGTAAATTTTATGAGTCAAATAAACAAATCATGCAGGCGAGTCCTGAATTGGATTCGTTAATTGTGCAATATTCGCGTGAAAGTTTCAGGTCCAGCGGTGATCTTCAATATGATGGTTTTGATGTATATGCCGAAGCCCGGGATGTCGCAGGGACTGAAAATTATTACCAATGGCATTGGACCAATTATGCCCTGGCCACGTTTTGTAATAAAGCATTCAGCCGGGCGGACGGGCAGGAAGTATTGTATCCGTGTTTCCCCACAGATTGCTGGAACATTATTCACAATGAAAAGGTGATTATCCAACACGATAAATTGCGCGATGGCACCGCACTGAATCAATTTGTAGTTAGGATTCCTTACTCTACTCCACCGAATAAATATTATTTGAGGGTAGAACAAAGAGCTATTTCCCTATCGGTGTATGATTACCTTAAATCGCTTGAAACCCAAACTGAAAATGTAGGTACTTTATTTGATTTGCCTGCACAAACCCGGTTTAATCCCAATGTTTTTAATATCACTGACCGGAGCGAAAAATTATTGGGGGTATTTAGTGTTTATTCCTCGCGATATAAAATCGTTTACATCGACATGTTGCAAATCATACCGGGGGCAGAACCTAAGGTCATCACCATACCCACTCCTTTTGCGGCAGATACCAGAATATCTTTTCCCTGCACAGAAGAAACTTACCGGACAACGAAGAGGCCTGAAGGGTGGATAAAATAATTCCCGGTGTATTAAAGAATGGGTGCATCGTAGACACCGTTTGAGTTGCCGTGATATTTATAGTATGATTAAAACCCAGAGGTTTTGTACCAGACTATTGTAGAATTAAAATGTTTTTCGTCATAACGGGATCTTCAAAAACGTTTTCATTAAAATTAATTGTTCTATCCGGGCAGCAACCTGGTATTACCGGAAAATCGAATTCGGAAAATCTGTCATGGAATAACATTAAATTTACTTACCGCTCACAGCAGGATGAAACACATACTTATTTTATGTCTTTTTTTTAATATAGGCTGTCAATTTCCTATCGAACATTCCGAACTTCCGGAAACTCAAAAATTTTTATTGATCGATGCTCAGATCACTGAAAACTACCTCAAACTGAATGTAGCCTATAGTTTATTGAATGTTACCTCCAGAGGAGAATATACCCTGCCCAATCCACCACAGACCTCAGCTTACCTGATCGATGGCCAAGGAGTAAAGTATACCATAAATAATACCGTTGGGGGAATCGATACCCTTTTTAAAGGCAGGGTAGGAAATACCTACCAGTTGTTTTTGGAAGCAGACGGTAACATGTATGTTTCAGAAAAAGAAACAATGCGGGCCTGCCCTGAATTGGATTCCGTCATCGTTTTGTATAGCCGGGAACAATTTCGTGCGCGTATTGATGAATTGTACGATGGTTTTGACGTGTATGCACAAGCTCAGGACATGTCCGGCGTGAAAAATTACTATCAATGGGAATGGTCACATTATTCAAAAGCAACCCACTGTGGAAAAGTATTTAGTTCCACCGAAGACCGGGATCTGCTCATACCATGTGTCCCCTCCACTTGCTGGAGTATCCTTACCGGCAACAGGGTATTAATCGAATCCGACCAATTGAAAGACGGCAATCTTTTGGTCAAACAGGTCGTACGTGTTCCATTTGTTTTACCTCCTAATAAATATTATTTGCGAGTGGAACAAAGGGCAATCACACCTTCGGTATTTAATCACCTCAATGCCATAAGGGATAAAGCCGAGAACCTGGGTACTTTATTTGATGTACCAGCCCAGACCAGTTTTAATCCCAATGTATTTAATGTAAATGATCGGGGAGAAAAAATATTGGGAGCATTTAATGTTTTCTCGTCCAGGTACAAAATTATATATATTGACATGCTGCAGAAAATTCCCGGCGCTCAGGTTAAATCCATAGTTGAAACCGAATTCTTTGTGACTAATTTTTTAACCAGTCCCTGTACTGAACAAGCCAACCGGACCGCTATACAACCGGAAGGATGGATCGAATAAATAATAGAAAAAATGAGAAATGAGAAAAATGAGAAAAAGACAGGTTGATATTCCGCTCAGCGTCTTTTCTGCCTTTCCATTTAAAATAGTTGCCAGATCCATACGATGGTAGGCAGGCAATTTCAGGCCGTTTTTATCGGTACCTGTAATAAAGTTGACGGTAGTGCCGTCCAGCAAAGTCAATTGGTATCCTCCGGTAAGGGCGGTATACGGGAACTAACCAAAGAGCCCGGTCCGGCAAAGATTTGAATCCAGACCTAGTCGAAAAAGAGTTGACAGATGACGTCAGGTATATCAATGGTGAGAAAGCTTCCCCTGACCATATGATGATGCGAACGGCCGGATCTGGTTGCATACCAAACTGACCTCCAAAAATTATAATAGAAAAACTGAATCTAAAGACGTTGATTGTAAGAATGAGGATTATTTTTGAGCCTACTGTCTACCCGGTATGAGTAAAAAAATATACCATATCCTGAATGGGGATGCCTTACAGCATAAATGGCCTTTGTCGATTTCGGGAGAAACGATCATCATGCGTGAGTGCCTCATTTCAGGGCCTGCGGCTGCGCCTGATTATGCTACGTTTTGTGCCCAGCGTGCCCGTTATATACAAACAGAATTTGGGGAAGCGGATTATACGACACGGGTGATTGGCGAATGGGCCAGGATTCAGGCGATGGAAGCCGACTCCACCGTTTATCTCTGGTTTGAAAAAGATTTATTTTGCCAGGTCAACCTTTGGTTTGTCCTGCACCTGATGAAACCCATTTATAACCAGGTAAATTTGGTGTTGCCGCTGACGAAAGATTGGTCTGGATTTGGCCCTTTAAACGACGAGGAGCTTTTTGACTGTTATCACAACCATACTCCATTGGATCCCGAAGATATCCTCAAAATAAGACAGTTGTGGGAAGCGTATACGGTGAATGATTTTGAAATTATGTCGTTGGTATCCTTATCGATCAAACCCAGTTTACCTTTCATCAGCAGAGCGGTGGGCATGCATTTTGACAGGCTCGATACTGAGCAGAAGGAAGGAAGGCCTAATCGAATACTCAGACAGATCATTAAAAAAGAAGGTAAAGATCATTTTAAACGGATCTATCGGAAGTTCTGGGAAGAAGCTAAAGAATATGGATATGGGGACCAACAGGTCAGGCAATTGCTCAATCAGGTGTTGCAGCGTTCTAACTATTGGATTTAGATTGACAAGAGGTTTTTTATCCTGAAATTAATAACCAACTTTCCATTTTTCTCCGCTTTGGTGATGGATATGGAGGTCATGGGAGTTGCAGAGTGTAATTTCCCGTCTCAATACCCAGCCTATCGCTTCAGTGCCAATGACATAGATCCAATCGCCCATTTCGCTTACTACACCCAGCCAGGTACCGTTTGTAATGGATTTCAGGACCGGAGCACAGTCATCCGGCTTGCTTCTGATCAAGGCGCTTACCGATACGGCATGCCACAAAATTTTATTCATCATTTGAGAAGGTTGTTTAAACGTAAACTCCATCCATATACAATAGTTACCTCATGTGAACGTCCGGTAATCCTCCCATTATTGGCTTTTCAAGGCTATTTAACAAAGCATTTGAATAAATATATTGGACACCTTTCCTTATCAGTGGCCGTAAAGTTAAGATTTTCATAATTATACGAAGTTGTTCGTATAATTATTGACTGCAGCCAAAACTCATTGTATACTTGTGATACGAAATCATTCGTATTAAAATATTTAGTTTGATGAAAAAACAAATTAAGCCTACAGAAAGTGAACTGGCCATCCTCCAGATCTTATGGCAGGCAGGGCCCCAGCCCGTAAGGGTGGTCAATGAATTGCTGGCCAATAACAGTGGTTCGGAGATTGGGTATACCACGACTTTGAAATTGATGCAAATCATGACCGAAAAAGGATTGCTGAAACGGAATACGGACCAACGCAGTCATATTTATGAACCTACTGTAAAAGAACACGAGACCCAACAAAACCTGCTCAGTGAGTTTTTGCACGCTACTTACCGCGGCTCGGCCAGCACCCTGGTCATGCAGGCCCTTGGTCAATATAAAGCCAGCAAAGATGAGCTGAATATGATCAAAGCATTCATCAATAACCTGGAATCTTCCTCTAAAAAATAATATAAATCTCTCGCCATGATCTCTTCCCTGTTTTCCAATCAACAACAACTCTTGCAAGCCTGGGTATGGGCAATGTTACATTCCGTATGGATAGGATTGGTACTCGCCTTTATATATTATACTTATCTCGGATTAAAACCAGGTGCTTCATCCAAAACCAAATACCGCGTAGGTATTTCATTAATGACCCTTTTACCGGTAAGTGTACTGATCGCCTTTATTTTTTCCATACCGGAGCAAGCCCCGGTTCACCTTTCTATGGCGACTTCCGGCGGAGGGGTATTCACCACCTCTTCTGCAACCGTTTCAACTCAAGGTAACAACCTGCCTGTTATTTTAAGCTGGATGTCACAGATCGAGCAGCACGTTCAAATAATATTTTTATTGTGGAGCCTGGGGGTAGTTATGTTCAGCATCCGGATGGCCATGGGTTACCATCAGATCTACCGGTTGAGGTCCCAATCCATATCTATTGAGGTTCCCCGGGTCATCGACACCTTTAAAAAATTATTGACCAAGTCCGGTTTATCGGAAAAAATAGCTTTAGTCAGTAGTCCTAAAGTAGACATACCACTGACTATCGGCCACCTCAAACCCATGATATTATTACCTATTGGGTTGATCAACCGACTCAGCCCGGAAGAAACCCAGGCTATCCTGGCCCATGAAATTGCCCATATTCTCCGCAAGGACTATCTTCAGAATCTTTTAATTTCGACCCTGGAGATCCTCTTCTTTTATCATCCTTCCGTGTGGTGGTTTTCCGCTACCATCAAAACCATCCGGGAACAGTGTTGTGATGACATTGCCCTGGAACTAGGGGCTGAGCGGATAGCATTGTCCAAGGCCCTTATCCAACTGGAAGAAAACACCCCAGGTCCAGCTTTTGCGCTGGCTTTCGCCCATAAAAATCAATTGTTGAATCGTATTCAGCGTTTGTTTCAACACCCCGGGCAAGGCACCTTGCGCAACGAATATAGTATGAGCAGAAGCCAGGCGCCCTTATTGATTTGCGGTATTGCGATGGTCTGGCTGATGACCAATCCACTGGCAGGAATGAATGCTTCTATGGATATGATGAGACTATCTAAAAGTTTTATCTGGGACCGGGTAACTGCTCCGACAGATACTGTGAAACCTAAGTCCAGGATTGAAAAGATCTCTCGTGATAATGGCAAACAAAAAATCGAACTCAGCCTGGAAAACAAAAAGATCAAGGAACTGAAAGTGGACGAAAAAGTGATCCCACCAGCTGAATATGACAAGTATAAAATGGAAACTGAGGCCTTACAAAAAGAATTAGCAGAAATTGAGATGCCAGTGCGAAAGACAAGGACTTTACGCGATTTTGACGAACAAGGCGAATTCGAGTTCAGATTTAAAGATTCTTTTGACATGGCTCCCCGGGTATTTTCGGGAACGATGGGAGGCCGTCCAAGGGCATTCAGTTTTTCACCTAAGGCCCCGCTCAGGTCCGGTGACGGGCATGAATTCTGGTTTGGAGATAGTAGTGGAAGCAAAGCTAAAAACTTCTTCTATTATGACGGTGAATCCCCTCCTTGGCGGGGGCAAGGCGGAGGCACGCATTGGATTTTTCAAGGCGATACATCAGGTATGCTGATCGACGGCGATCAACTGATTATAAAGGATAAAAAAAGCAATATCATCATTGACCTTGGGGACAAAACCAAAGGCAAAGGAGTGTATAAACTAATCAGGCCGGGTGGCAGCGGATGGGCACCGGAGATTGGAATGCATGGTTTGTATAATCTGGATCATGTATTGCCCGATGGTGAAAAACTCAGGACAAAAATCAGGATTAATGCAGAAGAACTGGAGGAATTGGCTAAAAAACAACATCATCTGGACCAGGATTTGTTCAGGGAAATGGAATGGAAAGTCAAAGAACAAATGCAAAAATTAAAGTCACTGGAAAAAATGCAACACGGGTTGATGGAAAAATTAGGAGACGGCGAGTTTAAATCGCTACGCGGACTTCGATCCCTGTCTCCTGATCAGGATGGCGCTGTATTTGGGCTGTCACGGAAAAGCAACCTTCAGGAGGCCATAGAGCAAAAACTCGTCAAAGACGGTTTTCTTGGTTCTGCTAAAAACTACGAATTTAAAATCAGTGCTAAAGAATTGAAAATAAACGGTAAAAAACAAGATGACAAATCTTACAATCAATTTAAATCCATTGTAGAGGATTATACCGGAATTGAACTTGAGGACGGTGCTATGATTAGCTTTAGCGGCACCCTTAAAGACGCCGATCGAAAATAAATACCATATTATTCCTATACTTTTGCAAAAAACTAAATCACAACCATGAAATTTATATACTCGCTAATCTGCCTGCTGGCTATCTTTAACCTGGCAGTTGGCCAGTCTGCTCCCGTTAAAAAAGAAAAAAAAGTGGTGACCATTGAAAAGTCCACAGATAAAGATGGCAATGAAGTCATCGAAAAAAAAATCCTGGAGGGCGATGCCGTTAAAAATGAAAAAATCATAGAGGATGGCAAGGTCATCCGCATTACGATTGATAGCCTGGGCAATAAAAAAGAAATCATCATTAATAAAAACACCAACGATATCCGTATCGCCGATGAGGACGACGACGATGAAGATGGAATTTCCATATTTGGAAGCGGATCAAATAACTACACCGAGCGTACCGTCACCATAAAGAAAAATGATGACGGGACCGTAGAAATTAAAGAAAAATCAGGCAGGGACCACCACATCAACTTTAAAGTAGACAGCACCGAAGCGAAGAAACCTAATATCGGGGTCATGCTGAATGACGACCTGAAGATTACCGATCTCGTCAAAGGAGGAGCGGCTGAAGAAGGCGGTCTGGAGTCCGGTGATGTATTGACCCATATCGAGGGAACATTCATTACGGATTATACTCATCTGAAAGAAATCATCCTTAAGAAAAAAATAGGTGATGTGGTATCCATCACTTACCTGAGAGACCGCAAAGAAATAAAATCCAACATCACCCTAAAAGGGGGAAGTACACGAATTTATTTTAACAGATAATATTAATACCTGGTTAAAAATATAAGTATTAATGTTAAGGTAATATCTGATGCAACCTTTGTAATTAATATTACGTCTCTAATTAAAGTAGATCCCAATAGCTGAATAACCAAATCAATTTACTCTAAGAATGAAATATTGACACCTTTAAAATCAGGGTCAATATGAATTACTGCTCTGCAGGATAAATAATCCGCCTTGGACATGCTTTGCCATGATCCGTCATCGGGAGGTTGTTTATTACAATTATGGATTTAGTGAGTCTTTTCATATAACCCTGGCTTTTATCTAAAGTGAATAAAACCGGGGTTTTTTTATTAGTAGATAGCCGGTTAGTGGACAGTGGTTAGTTGAAAATCGAATAAATCGATCCGATGCGTCGGATCACTCGAATAAATCGAATAAATCGAATAAATCGATCCGATGCGTCGGATCACTCGAATAAATCGAATA
>JAWXBI010000131.1:0-72636 GCA_034439915.1 Saprospiraceae bacterium
AGATTCAACCCAATGACCTGATTTTGCGTATTGAATTGGATGTCCATACCTTAGTCGTGAATGCGTATGAACTCGACGGCAATAAACAAAGAGGATTCCTTTTCCTCCTGGATAGCGGGGACATCACCCTTTTTCAAAAAAGAAATATCTCTTTCAAAGAGTGGAGGCCTGCAAAAGCAATGGAGTCTGCCCCTTCACCTGCTACTTTCAAATCCTCTCCAGATCAATATTTTGCCCGTCTGACCAATGGAACGACGGTTTACCTAAACTCTATTAAATCGCTGGCTTCGGTTTTTCCCAACCATCAAAACGCGATCAATACCTTTATTAAAAAAGAGAAAATCAAACTTAAAAAGGAGGATTTGCTCACACTGTTTGCCTATTACAGGTCCCAGGGGGACTGAGTTCGTCCAGAAGTCAATCCAATATTATATTTTGAAATATTTATTTATTTGTTTAAAGATATGTATTAACTTTGCATCCCAATTTAAATCGTTCTATGTTAATCATTGATGTTAAAGACAGCGAGTCCATTGATAAGGCACTCAAAAAATATAAGAAAAAATACGAAAAATCACAGGTCCTTAAACAGTTGAGAGCCCGAAAACACTTTACCAAAAAATCAGTGGAACGTCGCGCTACAGTCCTGAAAGCTGCCTATCGTCAGCAAATCCTCAACAAACCTGTTGAATTCTAAGCTGTAGTTTTCAGCTTAATCGACTTTCCTTACTTAAGGAGCACCATCGTTCGGCTTTACCTATAATACATTTACGGCGCTATGAATTAACTTGACTTTTCAGGTTAATAACAATATCTTACGGCAAATAATTGGTCTGAATTGGATTTGACGAAGTCGTTTTTAGATTACCTGGAATTTGAAAAAAGATATTCCCCCCACACCTTGGAGGCCTATCAACAGGACATTCAACAATACCTGGATTATTTGACTTTTGTTTATAACATTCAGGATATTTATGAAACCCAAGGTTTCCATTTGAGGTCCTGGATGGTTTCCCTTCATGAACATAAACGGACCAACCGCACCATCAACCGGAAAATATCAGCCCTTAAATCATTTTTTAACTTTTTAAGGAAACGGCACGGATTAGTGTCCAACCCAACCCGAAAACTAATAAACCCTAGAGTTGAAAAGAGGCTACCGGTGGTCGTGCGCAAAGAGCAGTTGGACCAACTATTAAAGTTGAACAGGGGCGAACTGAATGATTTTAAGGGTCTGAGGGACAATCTGGTACTGGATATTTTATACAGCTGCGGCTTAAGAAGAAGTGAATTAATCCAGTTGAAGTCGCTGGACTTCGATTGGGGAAGGCGATTGCTGAAGGTGGAAGGAAAAGGAAAAAAAGAAAGATGGATTCCGGTATCACCGGAATTGATCATGCAGGTACAAAAATATCTTACCGTGAGAAATTCCTGGTTGGCAGAAAACGGATTCAACCCTCCGGTTCAATTATTGATAACTGACCAGGGTCAACCACTCTACCCCAAATGGGTTTATAATTTTGTTAAATCCAATTTAAGTCTGGTGACTTCAGTAGAACGCCGCAGTCCACATATTATAAGACATAGTTTTGCCACCCATTTGTCGGATGCCGGAGCTGACCTCAATGCCATCAAGACCTTGCTGGGTCATGCTTCCCTGGCAGCTACCCAGGTATATATGCACAATTCAGTGGAAAAGTTGAAAAAGATCTATGATCAGGCTCATCCAAAATCCTGAACATGGAAAATATTATATTTTACATTTCGTTACAATTTAAAATGTTGAATTATGAAAATCATGACAGAAAGTATTCATTTTACGGCCGATCAAAAGTTATTACAATTGATCGAGAAGAAATTACAGAAGCTGGAGCGTTTGTATGAGCGGATCATTGATATTCATGTGATATTGAAGCTGGAAAATCACCAATCGATTAAGGATAAAATTGTAGAGATTTTTATTCATGTCCCCGGAGGAAATTTGTTTGCCCGGGAAAGCAGTAAACATTTTGAAACATCGGTGGAATTGGCTTTAGCCTCCATTAAAAAACAAACGATGCGATTTAAAGACCGGTTAAAAAAGTAAAAAAATATATAAACCGCCCCCGGGCGGTTTTTTTATGCCAATTTTTAAGTTTGGAGTCGGATTGACCCTTGCCCGGCTTTGGAGGGCAGACGGACTGATAGTCCACGGCCTTTTACAGGGGATAATTTTATTTTTGAAATAATTTTTTCAAACAGAAAAATTGTTCGTAAATTTGTGCGCGCTTTTAAAGAAAAATGCATATTCATTTGAAAATCAGGATTGAAGAAACACAAACAAGCAGCTGGAGATGTTTTTAATCACGCCGATGTAGCTCAGCTGGTAGAGCAGCTGACTTGTAATCAGCTGGTCGGGGGTTCGATTCCCTCCATCGGCTCCCATACATATGGACAGGTGTTTGTTTTAGACGAGATAGTATATGGGGGCGCGCCGGAGTGGGAGAGCCGGGCCAGACTGTAAATCTGGTGTCTTACGACTGAATGGGTTCGAATCCAATCGCCCCCACTCAATTATCCAACTATAGGGTTGATAATCAACCTGTATGGTGATGACCAGACGGTAAAAAATACTGATCAGCGGGAGTAGCTCAGTTGGTAGAGCGACAGCCTTCCAAGCTGTAGGTCGCGGGTTCGAGCCTCGTCTCCCGCTCAGATTTGCACCACCTTTGTAAAATGTGGAGTAATCAAGGGAAGGTGTTTGAGATCGGAAGTGATACTCAGATGCTGCAAAGCCAATGTAGCTCAGGGGTAGAGCACTTCCTTGGTAAGGAAGGGGTCGAGGGTTCAATTCCCTTCGTTGGCTCATTTTTTAATTCAAATAAAATTATTTATATCATTAAATTTTAATAAAAACGGTACTTAACCATGGCAAAAGAAACATTTCAGAGGAATAAACCTCACTTAAACGTGGGTACTATCGGTCACGTTGATCACGGTAAAACGACTTTGACAGCCGCTATTACCTCGATTCTTTCTGAATCGGGCCTGGCTGAAAAAAGGTCGTATGATTCAATAGATGCAGCTCCGGAAGAAAAGGAACGCGGTATTACAATCAATACGGCTCACGTAGAATATCAAACCCAGAAAAGGCACTATGCCCACGTAGATTGCCCTGGACATGCGGATTATGTAAAAAACATGGTTACCGGTGCAGCCCAGATGGATGGCGCTATTTTAGTAGTAGCGGCCACCGACGGACCTATGCCCCAGACCAGAGAACACATTCTGCTTGCCAAACAAGTAGGTGTTCCCAAAATCGTCGTATTTATGAATAAAGTCGACCTGGTGGACGATGAGGAAATGCTCGACCTGGTAGAAATGGAAGTTCGTGAGTTGTTAGACATATACGGTTTTGACGGTGCCCATGCTTCGGTAATCAAAGGCTCTGCCTTAAAAGCGCTGGAAGGCGACCCAATGTATAAACAGCGTATCCTGGACCTCATGGACGCAGTGGATAAAGATATTCCTGAACCTATCCGTCTGATAGACCAGCCTTTCCTGATGCCCGTTGAAGATGTATTTTCTATTACCGGCCGTGGAACGGTAGCAACCGGTCGTATTGAAAAAGGTATAATTAAAGTCGGCGAAGGTGTTGAAATCGTGGGTATGATGAAAGATGAGGAAAAACCCCTGGCTTCTACCATCACAGGAGTGGAAATGTTCCGCAAATTACTAGACCGGGGAGAAGCTGGTGATAACGCCGGTTTGTTGCTCAGAGGAGTAGAAAAAGAACAGATCCGAAGAGGTATGGTAATCTGTGCACCGGGTTCGGTAAAACCACACAAAAAATTCAAAGCAGAAATTTATGTGCTGAGCAAAGAAGAAGGTGGACGTCATACGCCATTCTTTAACGGTTATCGCCCACAGTTTTACTTCAGGACCACCGACGTTACCGGGGATGTTAAATTACCCGAAGGTGTCGAAATGGTCATGCCTGGTGATAATGTAACGATCGATGCAAGTTTACTTAATTCAATTGCAATGGAAAAAAACCTGCGGTTTGCGATTCGCGAAGGCGGTCGGACAGTAGGTGCCGGTCAGGTGACCGAGATCCTGGATTAAGCAGGTAAACTATTGATATAATTAATTTTAAAGAAGCATCTCCGCAGTTGGAGGTGCTTCTTTGTCATAAAAAAAGCCAAAAACGGGCATAGCTCAATTGGTAGAGCGACGGTCTCCAAAACCGTAGGCTGCGGGTTCGATTCCTGCTGCCCGTGCAAGCGAAAAACGATATGGACAAGATTAGACTATACCTGAAGGAAAGTTATGATGAGTTGACCAATAAAGTCACCTGGCCTTCCTGGCCCAACCTGGTGGACAGCGCAAAAGTGGTGCTGATCGCCACAGTCATCATCACTGCCATTATTTTTATAATGGACCTTATTTCCAATTCAGTTTTAAATGTGGTCTACGGATTATAAACTTTAAAATGGCTGAACAGGAAAAAAAATTATACTCTTTGCGCGTAATCAGTGGCAAAGAACGCAAAATCAAGGAGCGGATTGAATTGGAAATCCAGCGTCAGGGCTGGAGCAGTTTTATCTCCCAGGTCATCGTACCCTCTGAAAAAGTGTACAAGATCAGGAATGGTAAAAAAGTAGTATTGGAGAGAAATATCTTACCGGGTTATATCCTCCTGGAAGCGGATGCGGCAAAACTGATTCCTGAAGTGGTACAGGTCATTGCCAATATCCCGAATGTTATTCATTTTCTGGGTAAAGAGACCCCGATACCCATGAGCGCCGGTGAAGCGAATCGCCTGCTCGGAAAGGTCGATGAGTCACAGCAAGCCGGTGAATTCATGATAGAACCTTTCCTGGCCGGAGAAACCGTCAAAATCATCGATGGACCTTTTAATGATTTTGTAGGCGACATCAAAGAAATAAATGAAGAAAAGAAAAAACTGAAAGTCATTGTAAAAATATTCGGACGGGGTACAGAAGTGGAATTGAACTTTATGCAGGTTGAAAAAACATCTTAAAATAATTTAAACAGGCAACTTCAAATTTGCTTCCTTGAAGTTCCGACTTATAAAACAGAAAATCGATTATGTCAAAAGAAATTGAAACATTCATCAAATTGCAGGTCAAAGGAGGCCAGGCGAATCCCGCTCCACCCATCGGCCCGGCATTAGGGTCCAAAGGGGTCAATATCATGGAGTTCTGTAAACGATTCAACGCACAGACCCAGGACAGACAGGGTAAGGTATTGCCTGTGGTGCTGACCGTATTTAAAGACAAATCATTCGAATTTATCATCAAAACGGCCCCGGCAGCCATTCAGTTATTGGAAATTACCAAACTCAAATCCGGCTCCAAAGAACCTAACAGGTCCAAGGTGGCTGATGTCAGTTGGGACCAGGTAAAAGCCATTGCAGAAGATAAACTTCCTGATCTGAATGCATTTACGGTGGAATCCGCTATGAAAATGGTAGCGGGTACCGCCCGTTCTATGGGGATCACAGTAAGTGGAAAAGCCCCCTGGAATTAAAATTAAAAAATTCTCTTCACCGAGGGAGTCCGCCTGAAAGCAGCGAAAACCAGCTTGAAAGGCAGACGTTATTAACCTCTAAAATTTAAAAAATGGCACAAGAAACCAAAAAAAGAAAAGTTGTCAATGTTAAGGTCGATAGGAAAAAATTCCTGGCTTTAAAAGATGCAATGGCGCTGGTAAAAGAAGTCAACACAGCCAAATTTGATGCATCGGTTGATATTCACATCCGGTTGGGAATAGACCCAAGAAAATCTGACCAGGCTATCCGGGGCACGGTAAATCTTCCTCACGGAACAGGTAAGACCAAAAGAGTACTGGTATTGTGTACTCCGGACAAAGAAGCAGAAGCCAAAGCCGCAGGTGCAGACCATGTAGGACTGGATGAATATATCCAAAAAATCTCCGAAGGTTGGATGGACATTGATGTAATTATCGCTACTCCGACGGTCATGGCTAAAATTGGAAAAATTGGACGTATTCTCGGCCCAAGAGGCCTGATGCCCAATCCCAAAACAGGTACCGTTACCCAAGATGTCGGAGCTGCTATCAATGAGGTAAAAGGAGGTAAAATTGCCTTCCGGGTGGACAAACAAGCCATCATACACAGTACGGTTGGGCGCGTTTCCTTTACGTCTGAAAAATTGACAGAAAACGCCAATGAACTGTTGACTACTATTGTCAAATTGAAACCTTCTTCAGCCAAAGGAATCTACATCAAATCGGTTTCGATAGCCAGTACCATGAGTCCTGGTATATGGTTGGACATCAAATCATTACATTAATTTAATTAACCAGGTAAATCTGAATTTGAAATGAATAAAGCAGATAAAGGGACAACGATCGAAACCCTGAAAGATAAATTTAATAACAGTACTTATTTTTATCTGGCTGATGCTTCGTCAATGACCGTAGCCCAGATCACTAAATTTCGGCGGCTGTGTTTTGATAAAGGTATCGAAGTCAAAGTGGTAAAAAATACCCTGGCCAAAAAGGCCATGGAAGCACTTCCCGCTTCAAGAGGGTTTGCAGACATCTATGATGCCCTTCGTGGCCCGACGGCGATCCTGTTTTCGGATCAGGGCAGCCTGCCGGCGAAATTATTAAAAGAGTTTAGGACCACTTCCGAAAAGCCGGTATTAAAAGCAGCTTATATCGACAGTGCCGTTTTTAAAGGAGATGATCAAATTGATATCCTCATAGCAATTAAATCTAAAAACCAATTGCTCGGGGAATTGATCGGACTGTTGCAATCACCAGCCCGCAATGTTATCGGTGCACTTCAATCCGGCGGCCAAAAACTGGCAGGATTGGTCAAAGCTCTCGAAGAAAGGGCAAATTAATTTGGCTTCCAAGTACGCATATATATTATTATTAATCTAAAACAAAAATTAAACCTATCATGGCAGATTTAAAAGAACTGGCAGATCAACTGGTAAACCTGACAGTAAAGCAGGTCAATGAGTTGGCTGCAATATTAAAAGATGAGCATGGGATCGAACCGGCAGCAGCAGCTGTAGCTGTAGCTGCACCCGCAGCAGCTGGAGGCGGAGCCGCAGCAGCAGTAGAACAATCGGAGTTTGATGTAATCTTAAAATCAGCTGGTGCTGAGAAATTGAAAGTAGTAAAAGAAGTTAAAACCTTACTTAATCTTGGTTTGAAAGAAGCCAAAGATCTGGTAGACGGCGCTCCTGCTACTTTGAAAGAAAAAGCAACCAAAGAAGAAGCTCAGGCACTGAAGACCGCATTGGAAACCGTAGGTGCTGAAGTGGAAGTAAAATAAAATCATATTGATTTATTTTAAGGACTACTACATATTACCAAATCAGCGGCTTAGCTAAATACAATGTATTTGGCTAGGCCTTTACTGATTCTGCACAAAGAGATACCATTTTTAGTTAAATTATAAATTCGCAATAGGTTTATGGCAATCAAAAAAATAGATTCTAAGCGCGTAAATTTTGGGAAAATAAAGCACGGTACAGAATCACCCGATCTGCTTGAAATCCAGTTAAAGTCTTTTCAGGAATTTTTTCAACTGGAAACCACCCCTGAAAACCGCAGCAATGAAGGGTTATATAAAGTGTTTCAGGAAAATTTCCCCATCACCGATGCCCGCAACATCTTTTTATTGGAGTTCCTGGATTATTTCGTCGACCCTCCCCGCTATACCATTGATGAGTGTATGCAGAGAGGTCTTACCTACAGTGTCCCGTTAAAAGCAAAATTGCGGTTGTCCTGTAACGACGAAGAACACGTCGATTTCGAAACTATCGTGCAGGATGTGTTCCTGGGAAATATTCCCTATATGACGCCTAAAGGCACCTTTGTAATCAATGGAGCAGAACGTGTCATTGTGAGCCAGTTGCACCGTTCCCCGGGGGTATTCTTTAACCAGACTTTTCACCCCAATGGCACCAAGATTTATTCTGCCCGGGTCATCCCGTTTAAAGGGGCCTGGATGGAGTTTTCCACCGATATCAACACGGTCATGTATGCCTACATCGACCGCAAAAAGAAATTTCCCGTAACTACCCTGCTCAGGGCTATTGGCTTTGATTCAGACAAGGACATACTAGACCTTTTTGGTCTGGCCGAAGAAGTTACGGTAACCGCCAAACACCTCCAGCAAAATATTGGAAGGAAATTAGCTGCCCGGGTGCTGAAAAAATGGACCGAAGATTTTGTCGACGAAGATACCGGTGAAGTCGTGACCATTGAACGCAATGAAATTATTCTGGAACGGGACATTATCCTGGATGAAGAAAATGTCCAGCTTATCCTCGAAGCCGAATCGGAAACCATTATCCTCCAAAAAGAAGAAGTGGAAGATGATTATTCTATCATTTATAACACACTTCAAAAAGACCCATCCAGTTCAGAACTGGAAGCCGTACAACACATCTACAGGCAACTGAGAGGTACGGATCCTCCAGATGAAGAAACTGCGCGCGGGATCATTGATAAATTATTTTTCTCTGACAAACGATACAACCTGGGAGAAGTTGGCAGGTATAAAATAAATAAAAAGCTCGATCAGGAGATCGATCTGGCTACTATGATCCTGACCAATCAGGACATCATCAGCATCGTTAAATACCTGGTATTGCTCATCAACCAGAAAGCTGAACTCGATGATATCGATCACCTGAGCAATAGAAGGGTACGCACCGTGGGCGAACAATTGTATGCCCAATTTGGTGTAGGTTTGGCCAGGATGGCGAGGACTATCCGCGAACGGATGAACGTACGTGATAATGAAGTATTTACTCCGATCGACCTTATCAATGCCCGCACCCTGTCTTCTGTCGTCTCTTCATTCTTTGGAACCAGCCAGTTATCTCAGTTTTTGGATCAGACGAATCCTTTGTCTGAAATCACCCACAAACGCAGGATTTCTGCACTTGGACCCGGTGGTCTTTCCAGGGAAAGAGCGGGTTTTGAGGTAAGGGACGTGCATTATTCGCATTATGGCCGCTTGTGTACCATTGAAACTCCGGAAGGTCCAAACATCGGATTGATTTCTACGTTGTGTGTACATGCCAAGGTCAATAAAATGGGGTTCCTTGAAACACCTTATCGCAAAGTAAAAAACGGGGTGGTCGAAACCAAAACACATGCGGAGTTTTTATCGGCCGAACTCGAAGACAATAAGAAAATAGCACAGGCCAATTCCACCATCGATGAGAAGGGCGCCTTTTTGAGTGACCGGATCAAATGCCGTCAGCACGGTGATTTCCCGGTACTCACACCAGACGAAGTCGAATACATTGATATAGCCCCGAATCAAATTGTTGGGGTATCTGCTTCATTGATTCCGTTTTTGGAAAACGATGATGCCAACCGGGCTTTGATGGGATCCAACATGCAACGTCAGGCAGTGCCTTTGATCAACCCACAATCTCCTATTGTAGGTACCGGGTTGGAAGGCAAAGTAGCCGTAGATAGCCGCATGCTGATTAATGCAGAAGGAGATGGCACCGTTGAATACGTAGATGCCAATCAGATTATCATCAAATATGACCGTTCAGAAGAAGATCAGTTGGTTTCTTTTGAAGATAATTTAAAGACCTATCAGCTCACCAAATTTCAGCGGACCAATCAGGCTACTTGTATCAACCTGAAACCTATTGTTAAAAAAGGGGATCGGGTTCATGCTGGAAGTATTCTCTGCGATGGTTATGCAACAGACAAAGGCGAATTAGCTTTGGGCCAAAACCTCAAAGTGGCCTTCATGCCCTGGAAAGGTTACAATTTTGAAGATGCTATTGTAATTTCTGAACGCGTGGTTCAACAGGATGTATTTTCTTCCATTCACATTGAAAGTTTTGATCTGGATGTAAGGGAAACGAAATTAGGTGATGAAGAACTCACCAACGATATCCCGAATGTCAGTGAAGAAGCCACCAAAGACCTGGACGAAAACGGAATTATCCGTATCGGGGCCTGGGTGAATGAAGGCGATATCCTGATCGGAAAAATCACGCCCAAAGGAGAATCCGATCCAACACCGGAAGAAAAATTGTTGAGGGCAATATTTGGAGACAAAGCAGGCGATGTCAAAGATGCTTCATTAAAAGCGCCACCATCTATTGAAGGGGTGGTGATTGACAAGCAACTCTTTGCAAAAGCCAAAAAAGATAAAATACAAAAAGGACAAGAAAAGGATGTACTGGATAAACTGGAACAAAAACATGAAGTTGCGGTCAACCAGCTTAAGACGATCCTGATCGATAAACTGATGCGGTTGCTCAAAGGAGAAGCTACAGAGGGAATCCGCACCATTTACGGGGAACAACTGGTGACCAAAGGGTCTAAGTTTTCTCCAAATATGTTGAAGAAAGTGGATTTTGCTTCTGTGGATTATACGGGTTGGACAGCAGATAAAAAAATCAACCACACCATTACCCGCCTCCTGCACAACTTCAGCATCAAATACAATGAAGAAGTAGGCCGTTACAAACGCGAAAAGTTTAACGTGAGCATAGGAGATGAATTACCGGCTGGTGTACAAAAACTGGCTAAAGTGTATATCGCTAAACGGCGTAAACTCAAAGTCGGGGACAAGATGGCCGGTAGACATGGAAACAAAGGGATCGTATCCCGTATCGTAAGGATGGAGGATATGCCTTTCCTGGAAGATGGAACCGCAGTGGATATTGTATTAAACCCGCTCGGAGTGCCTTCCCGTATGAACCTGGGCCAGATATTTGAAACCGTTCTGGGATGGGCCGGAGAAAAAATGGGGATCAAATTTGCTACCCCGATTTTTGACGGTGCCAGCCTCGGTGAGATCGAAGGGTATATTGAAAAAGCCAATCTGCCCCAATATGGACAAACTTTCTTATACGACGGCGAAACCGGTGACCGTTTCCACCAGCAAGCTACTGTAGGTGTAATCTACATGCTTAAGTTATCCCACATGGTAGATGATAAAATGCATGCGCGTTCTATCGGTCCCTACAGTCTTATTACCCAACAACCATTGGGTGGTAAAGCTCAATTCGGGGGACAACGGTTTGGTGAGATGGAAGTTTGGGCACTGGAAGCCTACGGAGCTGCACATATCCTTCAGGAGTTGCTTACGGTTAAGTCTGATGATATTATCGGTCGGGCTAAAGCGTACGAAGCAATTGTCAAAGGAGAAAACCTTCCTGAACCCAATATTCCGGAATCTTTCAACGTATTGATCAACGAATTGCAGGGATTGGCTCTTGAAGTCAAATTTGAATAATCCGGTATTTTTTAATCATTCTTAAAAATTGGATTTATGCCATTTAAAAAGAAAAGTTCTAAACATCCAAAATACTTCGATAGTATTACCATCAGCCTGTCTTCTCCGGATGATATCCTGGAAAGATCTTATGGTGAAATCCTCAAACCAGAAACCATCAATTACCGTTCGTATAAACCGGAACGCGATGGCCTTTTTTGCGAAAGGATTTTTGGCCCGGTAAAAGATTATGAATGTTATTGCGGTAAATATAAAAGGATCCGTTACAAAGGCATTGTTTGTGATCGTTGCGGAGTAGAAGTTACGGAGAAAAAAGTGCGCAGGGAAAGAATGGGACACATCAAATTGGTGGTTCCGGTAGTCCATATCTGGTTTTTTAAATCCCTGCCCAATAAAATCGGTTATCTCCTCGGCTTATCGTCCAAAAAACTGGAGTCCATTATTTATTATGAAAGGTATGTCGTAATACAGCCGGGTATCAAAGAAAAAGATGGTACCAGCCAGTTGGACTTGTTATTAGAAGAAGAATACCTGGATATCCTGGAAGCACTGCCAAAAGAGAATCAATTTTTAGATGATTCCCATCCGGATAAGTTTATTGCAAAAATGGGCGCCACGGCAGTTAAAGAATTGTTGGAAAGGGTCAATCTGGATGACGTATCCTTCGATTTGCGACACAAGTCAGCAACTGAAAGTTCTCAGCAAAGAAAATCTGAAGCATTAAAACGACTACGCGTAGTCGAAGCATTCCGTGATGGTCAAAGGGAACAGGTCAATAAACCGGAATGGACTATAATTCAATATTTGCCGGTAATACCTCCGGAACTCAGACCGCTGGTGCCCCTGGACGGAGGCCGGTTTGCAAGTTCGGACCTGAATGACCTCTATCGCAGAGTTATTATCCGCAACAACCGGTTAAAACGATTATTGGAGATTAAAGCACCCGAAGTCATCCTTAGAAACGAAAAAAGGATGCTTCAGGAAGCGGTAGACAGTTTATTTGACAACAGCCGGAAATCCAATGCCGTCAAAGCAGAAGGAGGACGTGCACTCAAGTCATTAAGCGATATTCTTAAAGGGAAACAAGGACGATTCCGTCAGAACCTTTTGGGTAAACGGGTGGATTATTCCGGACGATCGGTGATCGTGGTTGGACCGACCCTCAGGCTGCATGAATGTGGCCTGCCTAAAAATATGGCTGCAGAATTGTTCAAACCGTTTATCATCCGAAAACTGATTGAGCGGGGAATAGTAAAAACAGTAAAATCCGCTAAAAAACTGGTGGATAGAAAAGACCCGGTGATCTGGGAGATTCTGGAAAATATACTCAAAGGACACCCGGTATTGCTCAATCGTGCTCCTACCTTGCACCGATTGTCCATACAAGCATTCCAACCCAGGTTGGTGGAAGGTAAAGCGATCCAGTTACACCCCCTGGTGTGCGGAGCATTCAATGCCGACTTTGACGGTGACCAGATGGCCGTCCATATTCCATTGAGTCAGCCCTCTATCCTGGAGGCACAGCTATTGATGCTGTCTTCACATAATATGTTGAATCCTCAGGATGGTTCACCGATCAGTTTACCTTCTCAGGACATGGTCTTGGGATTGTATTACCTGACTAAAGAGAAAAAATCAACCGAAAAAGAAAAAGTAAGAGGGGAAGGAGCTAAGTTTTATTCCAAAGAAGAAGTGATTATTGCCTTTAATGAAGGCACTCTTGACCTGCATGCTATGATTAAAATGCGGGCGAAAGTGGAAGATGCCGAAGGCCGTATGCAATTTAAATTGATAGATACGACTGTTGGACGTGTATTGTTCAATCAGGCAGTTCCTGAAAAAGTACCTTTCATCAACGAACTCGCCACAAAAAAAGGACTTAAAAGGATCATCAGTGATGTGATTACCAGGACGGATTTTGCTGAAACAGCGGATTTCCTGGATGCTATCAAAGACATGGGATTCTTTTGGGCGTTCAAAGGGGGATTGTCCTTTAATCTGGGTGATTTATTGACGCCGTCTATTAAGGATGTTACCCTCAAACAAGCTCAGTCAGAAGTCGATGAAATCTGGGAGAATTACAATATGGGGTTGATCACCAACAATGAACGGTATAACCAGATCATTGACCGTTGGACATTTGCGGACAACCGGATTACCGATAGTCTGATGAAAGAGTTCTCCAGTCACAAACAAGGATTCAATTCAGTATACATGATGCTGCATAGCGGCGCGAGGGGTTCCAAACAACAGATCAAACAGTTGTGTGGACTCCGGGGATTAATGGCCAAACCCAGAAAATCAGGAGATACCGGTGCTGCGATCATCGAAAACCCGATTCTTTCCAACTTCCTGGATGGATTGTCAGTATTGGAATACTTTATTTCTACCCACGGGGCTAGAAAAGGTCTTGCTGATACTGCTTTAAAAACAGCAGATGCCGGTTACCTGACCCGCAGGTTGGTGGATGTTTCTCAGGATGTCGTGATCAATGAAGTGGATTGTGGTACCCTCAGAGGAATCGAAACAGCTGCGTTAAAAGACAATGAAAAAATCATTGAATCATTAGCATCAAGGATCCAGGGACGGTACAACCTGCATACTATTTACAACCCGGTAACCGAAGAAGTGATACTGGAGCCTGCTGAGTATATCGATGATAAAACAGCCGAAATCATTGAAGAGTCGGGTATTGAAGCCGTAGCGATTCGTTCCGTATTGACTTGTGAAGCCAGAAGAGGTGTTTGTACCAAGTGTTATGGTAAAAACCTGGCCAGTGGAAGGATTGCAGAAGCCGGTGATGCCGTCGGTATCATTGCCGCGCAGTCTATCGGTGAACCCGGTACGCAGCTTACCCTGAGAACTTTCCACGTGGGTGGTATAGCTTCCATTTCCAAGACCGAAACGGAATTGGTGGCCAAATTTGATGGAGTGGTGGAATTTGATAATGTAACGTTTACTTCTGTAAAGGAAGAAGATCAAAAAACCAATATCATTCTATCCAGATCTGGTGAAATCAGGGTGGTAGATCCTAAAACCAAAAAACAACTGGGAGCAGCCCACGTTCCGTATGGTGCTTCATTGAAAGTAAAAGACGGCCAATCGGTGAAGAAAGGAGATTTAATCTGCGAATGGGATCCGTTTAATGCGGTGATAGTATCTGAATTTGCAGGTATTGCTCAATTCAATGAGATCGAAGAAGGTATCACCTTCCGAATGGAAAGGGATGACCAGACAGGATATTCAGAGAAAGTAATTATCGATGCCAAAAACAAGAAAAAAGTACCTGTAATCAAAATAGTGGATAAAAACGGCGAAGATCTTAAACAATATACTTTACCGGTAGGTGCCTATATTTCCATCAGTGATGGAGATGCCGTCACCGCAGGTCAGAAAATTGTAAAGATTCCAAGGAAACTGGGTAAGATCCAGGATATCACCGGAGGTCTTCCCCGCGTTACCGAATTGTTCGAAGCCAGAAATCCTTCTAATCCTGCTACGGTCGCTGAAATCGATGGGATCGTGACATTTGGAAAGATCAAACGGGGTAACCGCGAGGTGATGATCGAAGATGAGAAAACAGGTCAAAAAAGTAAATACCTTATCGGACTCTCTAAACACTTACTCGTACAGGAAGGAGACTTTGTACGATCCGGTACGCCAATTACAGATGGTACCATTGCAGCCAGGGATATCCTTCATATCAAAGGGCCCTATGCCGTTCAATCCCACCTGGTCAACGGGGTACAGGAAGTTTACCGCTCACAGGGTATAAACATCAATGACAAACATATTGAAGTCATCGTACGTCAGATGATGCGCAGGGTACAAATCGAAGATCCCGGCGACACACATTTTCTGGAGAGTGAAGCCGTTGATAAACATGAATTCAACGAACACAACGATTGGATATTTGACAAAAAATTTGTTACGGAAGCAGGAGACAGCACCAAACTGAAACCAGGTGCTTTGGTTACCATTCGCCAGATCCGCGAAGAAAACAGCTTGTTAAAACGAAATGACAAGAAGCTGGTAGAATATAGGGATGCCTTATCTGCTACTTCCAGTCCTTTACTGCTGGGTATTACTAAGAGCTCTCTGGGTACTGAAAGCTGGATCTCTGCAGCCTCCTTCCAGGAAACGACGAAAGTGCTTTCACAAGCTGCGATTGCCGCTTCCAAGGATATCCTCAATGGATTGAAAGAAAATGTTATTGTCGGTAAACGAATCCCGGCAGGTACCGGAATGAGGCATTTTGAGCGACTGATTGTCACCGCGGAAGACAGTCTTCTCGAACTCGATGCCGTAAGTCAGGATTAATTACCATACTGTAATGATTATACAAAAGGGAGTTAGTGAATCTGACTCCCTTTTTATTTCCTGCCGAAATCAGCGGGATTTTCACCCCATCCTTCCGTGTCCCATTTAAGTAATTTATTGGCATAGGTGTTGTTGTCCAGCCAATCCAGGGCGCGATCTACCAGCGCAAATAAAACTACGTTCTTTCTGGATTTTACCAGGTTTGTTTTGATCCGTTTATTCCGCACCCAGCTCAATCCGGTAATGGAATCGGAATAAACAGCAGTCTGTGGTCTGTTATGCTGTTTTAACCAGGCCAACGCGTGAACAATAGCGAGGAATTCTCCAATGTTTACCGTGCCTTCCTCAAAAGGGCCCTGGTGGAAGAGTTTTATTCCATGGTGGGGATCTACACCTTGATATTCCAGGATACCGGGATTGCCTTCACAAGCAGCATCTACTGCTATGGAATCTTTAACTATCCGGGTCAGGTTTTTAGTTTTAGGTGCCCGGACCATTCGTTTGTAAAACATGGGTTTTTGCCGGTAAGCGTGGTTTGCTTCCTCCAGGCTGTCAAAAGACTTATATCTTGCATTGGGATAGTTTTTTACCTGGGCTTCGCATTTTTTCCAATCGTCAAATATGCCCGTGTTGTGGCCGTCCCAAACCACATAATATTTTTGTTTCTTCGCCATAGTGATCGAATATCAAATATAAGTCAAGATGTTTATTGATACCCACGCCCATCTGTATGCTTCAGAATTTGATGCTGATAGAATGGAGATGATTCACCGGGCTGAGGATGCCGGGGTAGGGCGGATTTATCTTCCTAATGTGGATGTCACGACGATAGATGCGTTGTCCACGGTTCACCAAATGGCGCCGGCTTTGCTTTTTCCTCTGATGGGCTTGCATCCCTGCAGTGTAAAACCGGATTACATCGATCAACTGAAACGAATTGAATCTGCTTTGAGCAACGGAAATTATTATGGCATTGGGGAAATCGGGATCGATTTGTATTGGGATCCGGCGAGCCTGCCCGACCAAAAGGATGCATTTAAGATCCAGTGTCAGTGGGCTCATGATTTGAACTTGCCGGTTATTATTCATAGCCGGGATGCCGTAGAGGTGGTGATTGAGCTAATAGAAAAAATGCAGCAGCGACCTTTAAAAGGGGTTTTTCATTGTTTTGGCGGCAACCTGGACCAGGCACGCAGAATTGAAGCGCTTGGCGAATATTATTTTGGTCTTGGAGGGGTGATTACATTTAAAAACTCAGGACTTGGCGAGATGGTCTCCAGCCTCCCTTTGGAAAAGGTGGTGCTGGAAACTGACGCTCCTTACCTGGCACCAGCTCCGTTCCGGGGAAAACGCAATGAATCCGCTTATCTTGTGCCCATAGCAAAAAAACTGGCTGCACTGCGAGGCGTATTGTTAGAAATAATTGAGGACCAAACTACTATAAATGCATTAAATCTATATTCAAAAAATGGAGCCTCAAGGGCACACCACTCCGGTCAAAAAATGAATCCTCATTAGAAGGTGGAGGAATCCGGGAATTGGATTTGGTTTAACGCGTTATTTTTATCAACTTTGCCCCGGCTTAGTAGTCCTCATCCGGAAGGTTGCAAGAGTGGTTTAATTGGCACGCCTGGAAAGTGTGTGTACATCAAAAGTGTACCTAGGGTTCGAATCCCTAACCTTCCGCTCTAAATTCCTGCTTTTTAGGTTTTTGGCAATAAATCAGGCCGTTTTTTGAATTGAATATTCCCTTAACTTTTTGGTAAAAGAAATATTTTATAAATGGTGGGACTTTAATAATATTTTATATTTTTAAGCCTTCAAAAAAATTAAAACATTAAACTTATGCGAAAGATTGCTTTACTTTTTACTCTTGTTTTAGTTGCCTTTTTTGTTGGCAACCTGGAGTTACTGGCACAAGATCCGGCAGCTACGACCACCGTTGCAGCTCCTTCTACCGGGTTTCAGATGTTGAAAGAAAAATTTATTGAGGGTGGTTGGCAGTGGATGGCTCCTATCCTTTTTGTATTTGTATTAGGTCTTGCCTTTTGTATTGAAAGAGTTATTACCTTAAACGTAGCTACAGTCAATACCGATAAATTATTGTCTAAAATTGATGACCGGTTGCAATCCAATGATGTAGAAGGAGCAATCGAAGTTTGCAAAGCTACACCTGGACCAGCAGCTTCAACCTTATTAGAAGGACTCCGTCATGCCGACAAAGGACCGGATGCTGTTGAAAAAGCAATTTCAGCATATGGGGGCATGCAAATGAGTTTATTGGAAAGAGGGTTGGTATGGATTTCGCTTTTTATTGCTTTAGCACCGATGCTCGGGTTCTTAGGGACAGTGGTTGGGATGGTAAACGCATTTGACCGGATTGAAGCGGCAGGTGATATTTCTCCAACCATCGTAGCAGGGGGTATTAAAGTGGCCTTGTTGACCACCATCTTTGGTTTGATCTCAGCAATTGTGTTGCAGATATTTTATAATTATATCGTTACCAAAATCGATACCATCACGCATAAAATGGAAGAAAGCAGCATAGGCTTATTGGATATATTGGCTAAAAACAAGTTTTTTAAATAGGGAGATTATCAGAAAATAATACCTGTATTAAAAAATTAAAAATCACAAAATGGTAAATTTATATAAATTATTGTCCACGAGGGGCACCTTGTTTGCCTTCTTACTCGGGCTGGTATGTATAATCATTTTCGCCATTCCAATATTTGGCGGTATTAATTCATTCAATTCGCTTGCCCCAGAACAACAAAAAACCAGTAATATTTTTAATACCGGGATTGTATTGATGCTGGTATTATTAGCCGCTGCGGTTATTGTAACCGTATTTTGGGCTATAGCTCAAATGGCTATGAACCCATCGGGTGCAAAATATGGGTTGATATGGTTGGCGTTATTTGTGGGATTGTTCGCTCTGGGTTATTTTGTTCTAAATAGTCCGGACAACCAAGCCATTTTAGATGATTTAAAAACCAATGATGTCAGTGCCGGTTTGAGCAAATATATTGGAGGGGGAATTTGGGTAATGTTGCTGATGATATTTGCAGCATTTGGAATTTTTATATTTTCTGAAGTAAGGAATTTATTTAAATAATAAACCAACCGAACATGTTTGTAAAAAAGAAAAAACGAAATCCCGAAATCAATGCCAGTTCAATGGCCGACATAGCCTTCCTGCTCTTGATTTTCTTTTTGGTTACTACCAATATCGTCGAAGATAAAGGGGTTTTAGTGAGATTACCCCAATGGTCAGAAGAACCTCCGGAGGATTTAACACTCAACACCCGGAATGTATTCACGGTGTTGGTCAACGCACAGGATCAATTGTTGGTCAGAGGTGAACTGGTTAAAATCCAGGACTTAAAGACCCGTGCTAAGGAGTTTATTATGAACCCCACAAAACGAGAGGATTTAGCTGAATCCGCCAAAGAAGCCATCATATCCTTAAAAAATGACCGTGGCACTCACTTTAAACAATACCTTGCCGTATACAATGAATTAAAGGCCGCCTATTCTGAACTCTGGAATGAAGAAGCAAAAAAGCGGTTCCGGAAAGACAGTATAGAAGAATGTAATAAAGAACAACAAAATGAGATAAAGAGGGAAATTCCGTTTGTCATTTCTGAAGCAGAACCTACTTCATTTGGGGATGAAAAATAAATTATATTCATTGGTAACTAATCTATCGAAATGAGCAAATTTTCAACCAAACGATCTAATACAGTCCCCACCATATCCACCTCATCCTTGCCGGATATTATATTTATTCTTTTATTCTTCTTTATGGTGGTGGTTAAACTCCGGGAGTCTAACCTCAAAGTCAAAACCATTACTCCTTACGCTACTGAATTGACCAAATTAGAAAGAAAGTCCCTCGTAAATACCATGTACATCGGTCGGCCGACCCCACAGTATGCTCCGATTTACGGATCTAAACCCCGGCTTCAGTTGAATGATAAGATTTCTAACCTCAATGAAATACCATTATTCCTGGAAAGACATAAAGTAAAATTGCCGGAAGGACAACGTCCCGGTATCACGACTTCATTAAAAGTAGACGGAGATGTTACCATGGGTTTTGTGAGTGATGTCAAAACTGAACTGCGTAAAGCCGGTCAGCTTAAAATCAATTATTCCGCAAAGAAAAGAACCGAGCGTTCCGGTTATTAAAAATAAAGTAAATCAACTCATTGAGGCTTTTCATTAAAAATGGAAAGCCTTTTTGCTTTTATAGCCGTGGCTTAAAGCCGATTTTTCTCAATCACTTTTTCTAACTCGTCCCGATAATTTTTTCCAACCGGAAGGAGTTTGGGTTGCCCTTTTTCAGTAACCTCCACCATATTACCAATGACAGCATTGATTTTTTCCAGGTTGATGATATATGACCGGTGGATCCGCATAAACGTTGGCTGAGGTAATTTCTCTTCCAGACTTTTCATGGTCTGTAAAGTAATGATGCGCCCGGTATCGGTTTTAATGATGACATAATCCTTGAGACCTTCGACATATTGAATCTCGTTGTAACGGAGCCGGATAAGTTTTTTATCGGCTTTTACAAAAATAAAGTCCGGCCCATCCTCCGGCTCCTCAGTTTCAGCTGCGGTTTTGTTTCCTGCATCCAGCGCTTTATTGACCGCTTTAAGAAAACGATCAAAGGAAATGGGTTTGAGGAGGTAGTCGACCGCATTAAGTTCAAATCCCTCCAGGGCGTATTGGCTATAGGCAGTAGTAAAAATGACTTTTGGAGGCCGGGACAGGGAACGGATAAAATCTATCCCGGTCAGCTGGGGCATCTGTATATCCAGGAAAATCAATTCAATGTCGTTTTTACGAATAGCTTCCCCTGCTTCGAAGGCATTCTGGCATTTGGCGATCAGTTTGAGTTGGGGCGTTTTACTGATAAATTCTTCGAGGACATCCAGCGCTAAAGGTTCGTCATCGACAATGATGGTTTTCATGGGCAAAAAGATTAAATTAATTTCAACGTTAAATGTACGGTGTAGGAATGAGGTTGGTCGTCAATATCGATCGAATGACTGCCAGGATAGATCAACTCCAGCCTCCTCCTGACATTGATGAGTCCGATCCCCCCATGTGGCTTAGGCAAAATGTTTTGTAATCCCGAGGATTTGCTGTTTTCTATATGAAAGGTCAATTGATCGTTTTCTACTTCCAGGGTAACATAGACATAAGCGTCGGATAACTGATGGTTTACCCCATGTTTGAAACTGTTTTCGAGAAAAGGGATGAAGACCAGCGGGGCGATTTTATGGTTCCGGATTTCACCCTTGATCTTAAAATCAATATCAACCAGGTTGCTTTGACGGAGGGCTTCCAGGTCCAGGTAGTTTTGAATATATTTTACTTCTTTTTCCAGGGGTACCCTTCGTTCATTGCATTCATACAGCATGTACCGCATCATCTCTGAAAGTTTGACGACGATCTCCGGGGCTTGTTCGGACTTTTTTAAAGTCAGTGCGTACAAACTATTGAGGGTATTAAACAAAAAATGGGGATTGATCTGGGTCTTTAGAAACTTGAGCTCAGACTGCATATTCTGGGTCTCCAGATCTTTCATGGTTTGTTGCTGTTTAAACCAATCCACAATGATTTTGCCGCTGGTGGAAAAAATCAAAAACATCATGGAAACCAAAAATAATGGGCCTTGCTGGGCTTGAATATTTCCCTGCAATTGAGGATACTCTGATAATAAAAAATATTGAACCAGGGTACCCAGAGGTGTGGCTATCAATGCCAGCATGACCAGGCTTCCAAAATAAATGGCAAGCTTGTTTGTATTTAAATACCTGGGAATGAGGTAATTAAAGTTAAAATAGATCAATAAACCATATAACAGTAGCCGGCTCCCATTATTTAGAAAGGATAATCCCAACGAATAGGGGTTTTTATCTAAAGCCACCAGGACCACCAGAAAAATAATCCAAATGGTTCCGTGCAACCAGAGCCTGGAAGGTGAAATCCGCGGTAAGGTAACAGTCGTCAGAAACATCTTATGTAAAGATAGACCCTTCCGTCTACAGCCTATGGACATAATAGACTAATAATTAATTCCTTCGGACAAAAGACTAATGGATAAGTATGTACCTTTGCAGGCTTTAAAAAAAAGGGTTAACCCCATGGCGTATAAAAAAACTGAACACTACGATGAAGCGGTCACCGCTAAGCTGGCTGATCATTATTCGGAAGTGTTGAAAGAGATCGGTGAAGATCCCAACCGGGATGGCTTGGTTCAAACCCCGGAACGGGTAGCTAAAGCAATTCAGTTTCTAACTCAAGGTTATGCTGAAAACGGAGCTGAAATCCTAAGGTCAGCTTTATTTGAAGAAAAATATTCGGAGATGGTTTTAGTAAAGGATATTGAGTTGTATTCCTTGTGCGAACACCATATGCTGCCTTTTATTGGCAAGGTCCACATTGCATATATTCCAGATGGTAAAATTGTTGGTTTGAGTAAAATTCCCAGGATCGTGGACGTATTCGCCCGCAGGTTGCAGGTACAGGAGAGGTTGACGGACAATATCCTGCACTGTATTCAGGACACACTGAATCCATTAGGGGTGGCCGTCGTCATCGAAGCTATGCACTTATGTATGATGATGAGAGGGGTCCAAAAACAAAATTCAGTCACCACAACCTCAGCATTCACGGGTGAATTCAGGAAAGCGGAGACCCGGTCCGAGTTTCTCCACCTAATAACTGCAAAACTTTCGAAATAATGAAAGCCTATTTGTTCCCCGGACAGGGTGCACAATTTGCCGGTATGGCACAAAAATTAATTGACCATCCCCTGGCTAAAGATTTGTTTGATCAGGCTAATGCCATCCTTGGTTTTGATATCCTGGAAGTCATGCTGAATGGTTCGGAGAAAGATTTGAGGCAAACCCGTATAACCCAGCCCGCCATCTTCCTGCATTCGATAATTTCGGCAAGAATAGCCTCGGAACATGCGGATTTGGACATTGCAGCTACAGCCGGCCATTCGTTGGGTGAGTTTTCGGCCCTGGTGGCAGCCCAGGCTTTAAAATTCGAAGATGGGTTGAAACTGGTTTACACCCGCGCCGTAGCCATGCAACATGCTTGTGATCAGTTTCCCGGGACGATGGCGGCTATCGTAGGTATGGAGGATGATGTAGTCGAAACAGTATGTGTCGTGACACCCGGTATTGTGGTGGCCGCAAATTATAATTGTCCGGGACAACTGGTAATCAGTGGCGAAATAGCAGCAGTACAACTAGCCATGACCAGATTTAAGGAATTAGGGTGCAGGAATGCTGTACAACTGGCTGTAGGAGGTGCGTTTCATTCCCCATTGATGAAATTAGCTGAAAAGGAATTACAATCCGGGATTGAACAAACCGTTTTTAATGTACCGCTTTGTCCTGTGTACCAGAATATTGATGGGCTTCCGCATCAGGATCCGCATGAAATCCGTCGCAACCTGATCCGCCAACTGACTGGCCCGGTAAAATGGAACCAGATCATCCAGCGAATGATCGCGGACGGAATTACTGAATTTGTTGAAGTGGGTGGAAACGGCAAGGTATTAACCGGATTAATAAAAAAAATCGATCGGAAAATCCCGGTTTCAGCGATTTGATACCTAAAGGGCAAGTTTAATTATGGCAAAAAAAATATCCAGAATAAAAAGTGGTAAGCTGATCCTGGCTGAGCCGTTTATGCTGGATCCGCATTTCAGGAGGTCCGTGGTTTTTTTGTGTGAGCATCACCAGAAAAACGGCTCTGTTGGTTTTATTATCAACAAACCGCTGAAAATGAAAATTAATGAGATGGTGGAGGATTTTCCTGACATAGAAGCTGAATTGTATTATGGCGGGCCGGTAGCAACGGATACCCTGCATTTTATACACAATGTCGGAGATCTGCTGGAAGACAGTGTGCCGGTTATTCGCGGGGTCTATTGGGGCGGTAATTTTGAGAAACTAAAATTTTTAATTGAGCGCCAATTGATCGGACCTGATAATATCCGGTTTTTTATAGGATACGCCGGCTGGATAAAAGGTCAGTTGTCCGAAGAAATGGACATCGGATCCTGGATCATGGCCGAAGGCGATCCAAATTATGTCTTTAAAATCAAATCCGGCATGTTATGGAAAAGGGTGTTGAATGATAAAGGAAATACATTTTCCGTTATCTCCGAATTACCCGATAATATGTCCTGGAATTAATACTTCAAAACCCGCAAGTTTAATATTTGCCAATCTGTTTTTTCTGATGTTGCAATTAAAAAATATATATGTAAAATACGGAGACCGCATTCTCCTTGATGAAGTCTCCGCCACTATTTCGGACGGTGAAAAGCTTGCACTCGTTGGAAGAAACGGTGCCGGAAAATCCACTTTACTTAAAATAATTGCAAGAATTGCAGGTGCAGACTCCGGTGAAGTGGATATGCCCAGGAATACCCGCCTGGCCTACCTGAGACAGGAAATTGACTTTGATGACCAGACGCTCCTCCTGCACGAAGCCATGAAAGCCTTTGAAGAACTGAACAGCATTGAGACGAACATCACGAAACTTGAAATGCGCTTACACGACCACCTGGATGAAAAGACGATGGGCGACGTATTGCATGAACTCGAAGACCTTTACCATCGCCGGTATACCTTGGGTGGAGATACCGCCCAGGCTGAAACAGAAAAAGTATTAACGGGTCTGGGGTTCAAACCGGTTGATTTTATGAAACCGCTGGCCCAATTCAGCGGAGGATGGAAAATGAGGGTTGAGCTGGCTAAAATGTTGCTTTGTAAACCAGACATTCTTATGCTGGATGAGCCTACTAATCACCTCGACATGGATGCAATTATCTGGCTCGAGGGATACCTTCATACCTTGCCGTCAACTATCCTGACCATCTCTCACGACCGTCAATTTTTGGATAATGTTTCCGATAGGACACTGGAGATCGAACAAGGTAAATTAAATGATTATGCTGCAGGTTATTCCAAATACCTTGTTCAAAAAGTAGAGCGTGATCAATTGCTGGAAAATGCATTCAACAATCAGCAAAAAATGATCGCCCAGCGTTCCAGGACCATTGACCGTTTCAGGGCAAAGGCATCCAAGGCAAAAATGGCCCAATCCATGCTCAAACAATTGGATAAAATCGAGCGGGTTGAATGGTCGCCTACGGACCTGGCCAGTATGGTAGTCCGTTTTCCACCAGCACCGAGGTCCGGGGAGGTTTCCATTGAAGCCAAACAAGTCTCCAAAAGTTATGGGGAAAAGCAGGTACTGGAGAAAGTTGATTTTATTGCCAGACGAGGAGACCGCATAGCTTTTGTAGGCCAAAATGGTCAGGGTAAAACCACGTTTGTAAAAATATTGACCCAACTGGAACAAGCCAGCGGTGGCCAGATTTCTGTAGGGTATAACACCAACATTGGATATTATGCGCAAAACCAGGCAGAGTCTCTGGCTTTGAACAAAACCCTGCTGGAAACCCTGGAGGAAATTTCCCCACCCGAAATGAGACCCAGGCTGCGGGCTGTATTGGGGGCTTTCCTGTTTAGCGGAGACGATGTTGATAAAAAGGTGAGTGTGTTGAGCGGAGGCGAAAGAGCAAGACTGGCCATGGCTTGTATGTTGTTGCGCCCGATTAATTTATTGATTTTGGATGAACCTACCAATCACCTCGATATTGATTCCAAAGAAGTGTTGAAAGAGGCATTGCTGGAATACGAAGGGACCCTGATTGTAGTTTCACACGATAGGGAGTTTTTACAGGACCTGACGGATAAAACCATCGAGTTTAAAAATGGCAATATCAAAGAATACCTGGGGGATATTCAATATTATTTATCAAAGAGGGAAATTGATAATTTTCGTGACCTGAGTAAAACGACTCCAATAATACAAGAAAAGGTAGTTGCAACAGCTACGGCAAAATCGATCATAAAATCTGCACCTAAGGTCAATCTTAAATTGGAAAAAGAAATTGAAAAACTTGAAAAAGAAATCGCTGACCTGGAAACAAAAATGGCTGAGGAAGGCTTTTATGAATATGAACAGTCAAACCGCATCATAGAGAAATATCAGCTTTTAAAAAAATCGTTGGATCAGAAAATGGAAACCTGGATGAATGCATGATGAGGCTATACTCCTCATCGCCCCCATTTCCTCAACTGTTGCAGAAGGGCTTTAAAATCTTTTGGGAGGGCTGCTTCAAACTCAACCTGATTTTTAGTAAAAGGATGCAAAAAGCCCAGTTTTACCGCATGCAAAGGGACTCTTGCCATCAGCGCTGTTTCTGCATCGGTCACCTCGGGATTCTCTGTCCATCGCAGGTTTCTTTTTTTTATTTGCCTTATGGTGATGGGGGACTCGCTGCCGTATAATGGATCCAGGGCCAGGGGTATTCCGATACTTTGCAAGTGCACTCTTATTTGGTGTGTACGTCCAGTTTGGATCACCACTTTTAATAAGGTGAAATCGCTAAATAATTCAATGGGCGTATAGGTTGTCGAGGCTGCTTTTCCTTTTTTGTGAACCATCATTTTGCCGGCATGGTAAGGATCCGCTGCAATGGGTGTATTGATTTCACCTCCGTCATGCACCTGACCGCTGACCAAAGCCCAGTAGGTTTTTTCTGTTTGATGGGAAGAAAATTGTTCATTCAGGTTTCGATGCGCTTCTGCGTTTTTTGCAAAAACCATAATACCGCTGGTATCCCTGTCCAACCGGTGTATGACCATTAACCCTATTCTCTTTGCTGCCAGGATATGATAAACCGAGTCTTTGGTGGCATCCCACCGGTCCGGTATCGACAAAACCTTTGAAGGTTTATTGATGACGAGGATGTGCTCATCTTCAAAGATGATTTCTATTTGCAGTTTATTCATTTACCAGTGTTTTGAATGTTTTTTTGCCAAGAATAAAAAAACTAAAAATCAAACTGCCTCTGAAAACCCCCGCTCTATTCATGATATGTCCTTTGCTCAATTCCCGGAACGATTTGCGTTTCTTTACCAACCGGGGTACCCAATTTATAAAATGTAAATAGGCTTTAAATACCGCGTTGGCTCCTCCTAAATTTCCCCGGATTAAAAAATTAATCAGAGCCGTTCCATCCAGTAACCAGCGCAGTGGTAAAATCACCATCAATCTCGCCGCAGTTTCATTTTTCAATAGGGTAGCCAGGTTGTTGCGGAAATTGAGAAAAATTTTGTTGTTGCTGGTATACGGCAAGGTGCCCCCGCCTATGTGATAAATAACTGCATCCGGTATTGACTTGATCTTCCATGCACACTTTTTTGCCCGCCAGCACCAGTCTATTTCTTCCATATGTGCAAAAAAGTCATCATCAAAACCACCCAGCTGATGAAACAATCGGGCCCTGACCATCATTGCAGCACCACTGGCCCAGAAAATTTCGGCGGGTTGATCATATTGTTGGTGATCTTCTTCAAATAGATTCAACAACCTTCCTTTGCAAAATGGATAACCCAGGAAATCTATCCAGCCACCGGCAGCTCCTGCATGTTCAAACAAGTTAGGTTGATGGTAGGACAATATTTTAGGCTGACATGCAGCCAACTGAGGGTCGTCGTCCATTGCCTTGATTAAAGAAGACCAGGAGCCCCGTAATTCCACATCACTGTTTAATAGAAAATAATAATCTGCGGTCACCCTTTTGAGTATTTCATTGTAGCCCCGGGCAAAACCATAATTCTGATCATTGCAAATAATTTCGATTGCTGGATATTCATTTTGAACATAAACAACGGAATCATCCTTACTGTGATTGTCCCCTAAGACCACCGTAACCTCCCTCGGGGTGTACTTCAGGATAGAAGGTAAAAATCGTTCCAGGTAGGATTTTCCGTTATAATTCAGGATAACCAATGCGGTTTGCGGCATCAAGTGAGGGTTTCATAGTCAAAATAATCTTTTATGACCTGTTGATCCAATTGGATTTGAGACTGGAGGGACTGTGGATTTTCAAAATGTACGTCTTCCCGAATAAATTTGAATACCTCCAACCATACCTGTTCGCCATATAGTTCTCCTTCAAAATCAAATAAATTAACTTCGATCTGGAGGCTGCCCCCAACATGGGTCGTGGGGCGTTTTCCGATATACAGCATGCCTTTTTTTTGTTGGTTTTTCCATTTCACCCGGACCGCATAAACTCCGTGATGAGGGATAAATTTCGTGGCATCATTGATCATCAGGTTGGCTGTCGGAAATCCCATTTTACGCCCAAACTGGTCCCCGGCAATCACCCTGCCCGAAATAGGGTATGCATAACCCAGATATTTCCTAACGAGATCAAACTGCCCGTCTGCCAAGGCATTCCTGATTTTTGTAGAAGAAATGACGATCCCACCAATTTCGAACGGAGGTATTTCAAATACTTCGTACTGATATTTGGCTCGAAGCTCCATAAGGATGTCTTTAGTACCGAGCCTTCCTTTTCCAAACTGATGATCATATCCGATGACCACTGCCCTGGGCTTAAAAAATTTAATCAAAAAATCTTCGATATAATCCACCGGCGATTGAGAGGCAAAATCCGGCGTAAACGGAACCACTACCACGTGGTCAATACCGAGGGATTTGAAAATTTCTATTTTTTCATCCAGGGTATTCAACATGCGGAGTTGGGTATCAAACCGATTGAGCACCAGCCTGGGGTGGGGGTGAAACGTAATCAGGACGCTTTGGGTGTTGAACGCTGAGGCATATTTCATCAACCCCTCGATTATTTTACGATGTCCGCTATGGACTCCATCGAATGAACCCACGGTGATGACCGAATGCTGAAGTAAAGGAATATCGTCTAATCCAAAGTGAACTTCCATGTATCGAATTGGCTAAGGCAATTTAATTTAGTGCTGCAAAAATCAGAAATATTCATTAATAATCGAGGTCTTGTTTGACTTGACCTGATTTCAATAGCCAAAATGGAAAGGCGTCCCCGGGATTTAGCCCATAGTCAAGTTCGTATTAAACCTTAATATTGCCCCATGACCAGAGAAGAATTATTGAGCTTTTTAGGGACCATTACGGATCCATTGACCGGGCAAAATCTGGTATTGGCCAACCGGATTCAAAACATACAGATTGAAAACAACCGGATAGCCGTCATATTTGCATTCCCACCGAAACTGGAAAGCAGGATAAAATCAGAGCTGAATTTTAAAATCGTCGAAGAACTTGGCAAACTGGCACCGGGTTTTGAAATAGATTTACATTTTGGCAACCCGGATGCGACCCATAAAAAAAGCAGTAATCTGCCCCAGATTAAAAATATAATTGCCGTGGCCTCTGGCAAAGGGGGAGTCGGCAAGTCCACGATCAGTGTAAATCTCGCCCTCGGACTAAAATCACTGGGATTGAAGGTCGGACTGCTGGATGCAGATCTGTATGGGCCGAGCATTCCCATTATGCTTGGCCTCAAAGGGAAAAGACCTGAAATACAACAAGTCTACGGCGTATCTAAAATCGTACCCCTGAGCGCCTTTGGTATCCCCGTCATGTCTATTGGATTTGTGGTGGAACCCGAGCAGGCGGTTATTCTTCGGGGGCCTCGGCTGGCCGGGATCATGAAACAATTTTTGGAAGACTGCCTTTGGCCTGACCTGGACGTTTTGATTATTGATCTGCCACCCGGCACCGGGGATATCCAATTGACATTGGTCCAGACTGTACCCGTTACTGGTGCCATTATCGTGACTACACCCCAAACTGTGGCTGTGGCAGATGCAATCAAAGCTGCCAACATGTTTCAGATGACCGGGATCCAGGTCCCTATTCTTGGAATAGTAGAAAATATGTCCTGGTTTACCCCAAAAGAACTTCCCGGAAGCCAATACGCTATTTTTGGAAAAGGAGGGGGTCAACATCTTGCTAACTTATTCAATACGAGCCTTCTGGGCCAGATTCCCCTGATTATGTCCATAAGGGAATCAGGCGATGAAGGTAAGCCGTCCATTCAGGACCAGACTTCGGATTCCGGGATAGTATTCAAACAGTTGGCTCAAAATACCCTGGATAGATTGTTATACCGGAACCAAACTCTGGCGCCAACAGAAAAGGTCAAGATGCAGTCCTAGTTGCCTTTGCCTGGTATTGAATAGTTGATCTCAATGCGGATATTTAGCTTAATTTTGTAATACGAATGGCTCTAATCAAGAAAAGTAAACTAAAAAAAATACAGGAAATTGACCAGGCACTTAATGAATTGAGGCCACATTTGGCTGTCGATGGAGGCAATGTCGAAGTGCTGGATTACACGGATGACATGACTGTTAAAATTAAATGGTTGGGCAATTGTGAGTCCTGTTCCATGTCAGCTTTTACTTTACACGCCGGCATAGAGCAGGCCATAAAATCCAAATTCCCGGAAGTCCTTGCCGTAATCGCAGTAAACAGTTGATGCAATTATTTACCTGGGACAGAAAGTGCCTTAATCAGTCGATTAATTCCCTAAAATCCTGTTTGTGTGTTGGTTTGGATACCGATGAAGAGAAAATTCCGGTTTCTTTCCCCAGGGGCGCTCATTTAAGTTTTAGATTCAATAAAGCCATGGTGGATGCCACCAGTGATGTTGCCATTGCATATAAATTAAACTCCGCTTTTTATGAAGTTCGCGGGCCGGAAGGATGGGAATCCATGGCCGAAACCATTGCCTACATTAAAAGCAAAAACCGATTTATCATCCTGGATGCTAAACGGGGAGATATCGGCAATACCGGGGAGATGTATGCCAAAACCTGTTTTGAGGTGCTTAATGCAGATGCCGCGACCGTTTCCCCGTATATGGGAAAAGATTCGGTTGCCCCGTTTTTGGCCTATGCTGATCGATGGACTGTATTGCTTGCCCTGACCAGCAATCCGGGAGGACAGGATTTTCAACTTAAAAAACTGGAATCGGGAAATTATTTGTTTGAAGAAGTTATCCTTAAATCGAAACAGTGGGCTGATGCAGACCACCTGATGTATGTAGTAGGCGCTACAAAAATGGAATATATTCAAAAAATCAGGTCCCTGGTACCCAATCATTTTTTATTGATCCCCGGTGTCGGGGCTCAGGGTGGTGACCTGGAGCTTATCCTGGATCTGGCACTCACAGGTCAAGGCGATATCCTGGTCAATGTATCCCGGAGTATTCTTTATGCATCCTCCGGAGCCGATTTTTTGGAGGCTGCCAGAGCGGAGGCGATCCGTTTGAAGGACATCATGGCCCAACATATTGTAAAAAAAATGAATTAAATTAGAATTTTACAGGGCGAGACGGTGTTATATAATTTTTAAAATCCATTCCAATCAAAACGATACCAATTTAACTTCTTTATGAAAAACATAATATTCGCACTTTTAGGATTCATTTTTCTGACAGTTACCGCTTGTTCTAAAAAGTCAACCGCAGCGACCACTGCTCCTCCGGCAGAGAAGCAGGCCACTATGTCATCTCCTTCTGCCTCAGATGCAAAAGCAGTAGAAGTTCTGAAAAATTATATTGACGCCATAGGAGGTAAGGACAAACTGAGCGGTGTCAAATCGATGATGATGAAAATGTCTGCTGCCACCGGGATGGGGGATATCCTGATCACCCAGTACATCAAAGACGGCAAAATGGCGATGAAAACCGAAATGAGCGGTAGTACAGTGATGGAACAAATATTTGATGGTACCAGCTTACAGGTATCCGGAATGGGTGGGACACAAAATATTACTGATCAGGGAGCAATCAAAGGGGCTAAAAAACAAGCGCGAATGTTTGATGAGTTGGATCAGTTGACCTCGGATAAATCGATAAAAAAGTATTTAGGCAGTGAACTCATCGAAGGCAAAAACGTCCACAAAATCAGTATTACAGATGAAGACAAAAATGAGACTACCCAATATTTTGATGCGACCAGTAATTATTTGGTGCGCACGATTTCGACCAGCGATGCCATGGGCCAAAAATCAACCCAGACCATGGATTTTAATGATTATAAAGAAGTCAATGGGATTAAGTTTCCTCACCAGGTGAAACTTACCGGAGGGGCTGTGCCTTTTCCGCTTGATATGAAAATCACTGCACTGATGATCAACAGTGATTTACCTGATCAATTATTCAAAATCAATTAATGAAATAAATTTTTTAAGATGAAAAAATTACTCCTACTTCTATTAACCGGATGTATTTTTCAAATCAATGCCCAATCCGATGCAAAATCGTTGGAAATTATTCAGAAAAGTATAGAGAAATCCGGAGGCAAAGAAAAGTTGGCTGCCGTCAAAAGTATGATTCGTAAAATGGAAGTCAGTTTGCCATTTGGTACTTCGGAGTCTGAAACATTTTATAAAAATGGTAAGATGTATATGAAATCGACCATGCAGGGCAATATCGTCATGGAACAAAAATACGACGGCACACGGGCCTATATGGGGGGGATGCAGGGCAATCAGGTTATAGATGATGAACCCACAGTGAAAAGGTTTGCAGAACAGGCAAAGATCTTTCCTCAACTCTCTATTATAGAAGGACAATCTACCCTCAGCTATGGCGGGATGAGCAAAATTGAAGGAAAGGATACGCACCTGATTTTATCCAAAGACAAAGAAGGTAATGAGGCTAAACTCTATTTTAATGCAGAAAGCGGGTTGATGACCCGGATGATATCTACCGGAGAAATGCAGGGCACCAAAGTTGAAACCATCATTGACCTGAAAGATTATAAAGCGGTGGATGGTATCTTATTTGCACATGTTATGAGTTTAAATAACGGGCAATTTCAAATGGAGATGAAAATCACTGAAATAAAGCTCAATCCGGAGATTCCGGACAGTACATTTTTTATTAATTGAGCCAATCCTCCAGGAAATAGTCGGAATAATCATTTAGTAGCCGTCTGGATAACAGCTAAAACGTTGACCTATAGCCAATACAATCCATGCTATAAATTGTTTAAGTGGATAGGTTGAAAAGTTTTGCAGTTTGTTTATTTGTTACATGGTCCTGGCTGGGATTTGGTCAAGTAGGGTCACCAGCCGGACAAGAAAATTTAGGCTCCGCTACGTTGATTCATAAAGCTGCCAACGCCAGGTATGACCGTTGGGAAATCAGTTTTCATGACATCAGCCTCCAAAAGCAGGTGTTGTGGTTGCTGGCAAAATCCGAAAAAGACCAACCGTTAAACTCATCTTCCTACCGCATACGGAAAAAACCATTTGATAAGATGGGTTTGAAGGACCTGTTATGTGTAATCACTTACGGGGACAAGCAAGTACCTGTAAAAAAGGGTACAATCAATTTAGTGATTAATCACTCCCGGTTAATTCTGGAGGCCAACTTAAAGGTAAAGGGTATGGGTATTAAAAAATACTCCTATAAAGGCAATTACAAAATTATTGAAGCGCGTAGATAAATTTTGCCCTCCTGGCAGCATGAGGACATTTGGATTCGTTAGTATAAAAACAGCCCCTGAAATAGAAGAGAAAATTTACTCCGAGAATACTCAAATTGTAGTAAAACAACAGGGGCTGTGCTCTCTCACTCTTTATTAACGGTATAATTTACAGGAAAATTCTATTTCCCCCATTTATTTTAATAAAATTTATAATTTATTAAGGTATTGGCTTGTAATAAGATAAAATCCTTCTATTAAAGAGCTTTGACCTCCGTCACCAGGTTTTGTAATACTTTTTTTGCATCCCCAAAAAGCATCCTGGTCTTGTCTTGAAAAAACAAGGGATTTTCTATACCGGCATAACCTGATCCCATCGACCTTTTGACGACTACCGTCATTTTAGATTTCCACACTTCCAATACTGGCATGCCGTATATTGGGCTTGAGGGGTCATCTTTCGCAGCCGGATTCACGACATCATTGGCCCCTAATACCAGCACCACATCCGTATGAGTCAATAATTCATTAGCTTCTTCAAGATCAATTAACTTAGGATAAGGGACGTCTGCTTCCGCCAACAATACATTCATATGACCAGGCATCCGCCCCGCAACGGGATGGATGGCATATTTTACTTCGACCCCGTTTGCTTCCAATATATCTTCAAGTTCTTTAGTCACTTTTTGCGCCTGGGCAACCGCCAACCCATACCCGGGTACAATCACCACAGATTTGGAATAATTAAGGCTTATAGCCAGGTCATTGATAGAAATTTCTTTTACTGATTTTACGCTGCCGTCCTTTGCCCCGGCTGCAGCTCCGCCTCCGCCAAAATTACCAATAAGAACATTGAGTATGGACCTGTTCATAGCTTTACACATCAGGATCGTCAGTAAGGTACCAGCAGCCCCAACCAAAATACCACCCGTCAACATGGCTTTGTTATCGTACAAGAACCCTCCGGAAGCTGCGGCAACACCGGTAAATGAATTCAACAAAGAAATAACAACCGGCATATCCGCACCGCCAATAGGCATGACAAAAAACAACCCATAGAGAAGGGATAAAATCAAAACGAGGTAGAACAACACCTGGGTCATGTCTGGTCTCCATGCCAGGGTATATACCACTAAGCTTAAAATCAAAAACAGAATAATAAAATTGAACCAATGCTGCCCTTTAAAGGAAAAATCCTTCAGGCTGCCATTGAGTTTGCCCCAGGCAACCATGCTACCTGCAAAAGAGATGGATCCAATGATCAAACCGAGAAAGATTATGAACAGGAACCCTCCACTCAGCGCAGAAAAAAAGCCATCCTGGCCGCTGTATTGACTGGTCAGGTGATTAAATTCAATCAGCGAAATCAATGCGGCGCAAGCCCCACCCATACCATTAAACAAGCTAACCATCTCGGGCATAGCGGTCATTTTGACTTTGCGGGCAGCAACCCATCCGACTACCGTGCCGATAACCAGACCTCCGAATATCCAGACGTGATTTTTAAGATAGCGGCCTTCTTCATCCTGGTAAAAAACGATGGTACCAATAATGGCTAAGACCATACCGGCCGCAGCAACCAGATTGCCTTTTCTGGCTGAAGTCGGACTGGACAACATTTTAAGGCCGAGGATAAAAGTGACTGCGGCGATCAGATAAATGACGGTGAGTACACTCTGCTGGATCATTTGGATTTCTTTTGCTTAAACATTTCTAACATCCTGTCCGTGACTACAAAACCACCCGCCACGTTCAATGCCCCCAGGATCACGGCCAGAAAGCCCAGAATCAAGGCCATGTAATTATCTGATTCCGCCTTACCCATGACGATGATCGCTCCGAGTACGACTACACCATGTATCGCGTTGGCCCCACTCATTAATGGCGTATGCAATACACTGGGTACCCGTCCTATGATCTCGATGCCCAAAAAGACCATGAGGAGGACTATATAAATGATTTGCTGATGAGTATTTATCCATTCTAACATGAGAATCAATTAAAGTTATTTAGTGATACAGGCCGCTTGTATAATTTCATTCGAAGCATCGTGATTGATTTTACCCTCTTTAATTAACGTATGGAGGAAATTCAAATAATTATTGCTGAGTAAAAAACTGGCGTCGATGGAAACGGTATCTGCCAATTGGCTGCTGCCGACCACCGTGATACCATGATGGTTTATGGATTTTTGATCCTCTGTCACTTCACAATTGCCCCCGGTAGACGAAGCTAAATCGATAATTACCGATCCGACTCTCATTTTCTCCAGGGTGTTTGCAGTTATGAGTACTGGTGCTTTTTTGCCCCGGATCTGGGCGGTGCATATCACCACGTCTGCTTTGGACGCTTTTTCCTGGACCATTTGCCTTTGCCTTTGCAGAAAGTCTTCACTTTGTTCAACCGCATAACCACCGGCGGATTTTTCATCTCTGGCTCCTTCTACTTCGACAAATTTGGCCCCAAGGCTCTCCACTTCTTCTTTCACTGCCTTTCGGGTATCGAACACTTCAACTACAGCTCCAAGCCTCCTTGCCGTGGCAATAGCTTGCAAACCAGCTACTCCGGCACCCAATACCAATACTTTGGCTGGTTTTACGGTACCGCTTGCAGTCATCAGCATAGGAAAATATCTGGGCAACAAGGTTGCCGCCATCAAAACCGCTTTATAACCCGCAATGGATGCCATGGACGAGAGTACATCCATCGATTGTGCTAAACTGCTCCTGGGAATCATATCCAGAGAATAGGCATGGAGTTCCTTTGATTTATAAGGTGCCTCAATCCCCGGAGTCTGATAGGGAGCAAACATAGAAACGAGTACTGTACCGGGTCTGATGAATTCAAGGTCTTGTAAAGACGGGGGCAAGGCACTCAATAGGATGTCGGATTGATTAAGGACAGTATTTCTATCTTCAAATCTGACTTTTCCCCCAAAAATTTTATCCGGAAGCGATGCGGCATCGCCACTTCCTTTTTCTACCAATAACAGGCATGGTATTTTGAGGTATTTATCAACGGTTTCGGGTACTAAAGCTATTCTGGGGTCGCCTTTACTTGAAATTATCCCAACATTCAACATGCTCTGTATAGATTGTAAAAAAAACAGCGCAAAGATATAAAATTTATACGCTAAAGCGGTTTAGTTTGGCATTGAGGAGAAGGTTGTGCATAAGATAAGTTCTATTCTTCTTCACTGAAATCCGGATGAAAGTACTGGTACACCTGCTCTGCTTTTTTTTTGCCGATCAGCGGACTCAATGCAGCCTGATCCGCTTCCTGTACCCTGGCCATAGATCCAAAATGTTTGAGCAGTACTTCTGCGGATTTTTTGGCGATTCCCGGTATATCGGTCAATCCCGTAGTGAGAAAGGAGCGTGATCGCTGGTCCCGGTGAAATCGAATGGCAAATCGATGGGCTTCATTCCGGATTTTCTGGATGACTTTCAGGGACTCTGATTTTTTATCAATATAGAGCGGTACCGGGTCATTGGGGAAATAAATCTCTTCCAGTCTTTTGGCAATACCCACGACTTTGATGGTTTTGTCCAGGCCAAGACGGGTAATGCTCTCCATGGCTGCACTTAACTGGCCCTTGCCTCCATCGATTACTACCAGGTCGGGTAAGGGTTTTAATTCATCGACCAGCCGTCGGTACCGGCGGTAAACAATTTCGGCCATGGAAGCAAAATCATCTGGCCCTTCTACGGATTTTACATTATAATGCCGGTAGTCGTTTTTTGAAGGTTTGGCATTTTTAAAAACTACACATGCTGCGACCGGATTAGATCCCTGAATATTTGAATTGTCAAAACATTCAATGTATGCCGGTTCTTTTTCCATTCGCAGGTCAATTTTAAGGGTATTGAGTATACGCTGGACTGCTATAGGTTTTTTGGTGTTCGATACAATTTCGCTTTTCTTTTGCAGGATATAATACCGCAGGTTTTTCTGAGATAGCTCCAGTAATTTTTTTTTGTCACCGCGTTGAGGAAAAACTACCCTGATCTCCTTATTGTTAATATGGATGGGAAACGGAACGATGATTTCATCGGCAATACTGGAAAACGTATCGCGGCATTCCAAAATAGCATAGGCCAGCAGGGTTTCCTGATCATCGTCCAGGTTTTTTTCCATCTCGAAAGTATGGGAATTAATCAATGCCCCTTTGATAATCCTCAGGTAGTTTACGGTAGCTTCCTTATCATCGATTTGGATGCTGAATACATCTACATCACCAATACTGGAATGGACCACCATGGACCTGGATTGATAGTCATTAAATGCGTCCAATCGTATTTTATAAGCATGGGCAGCTTCAAAGTCCAGGATTTCCGCCGTTCGATCCATTTGTGTCTGTAAATACAATTTGGCATCACCAAAATTCCCATTCAATATGTTCCGGATTTGTTTGATGCGCGCATCATAATCGGGTTGAGTTTCATACGCTTCGCAAGGCCCCAGGCAATTTTTAATATGATATTCGAGGCAAACTTTAAACTTTTTTTTGGCAATGTTTTCCTCGGTCAGGAGCAAGGTGCAATTGCGGATAGGGAATAACGATTTGATAAAATCCAGTACGATTTCGGCTTTGTATTTTGAGGTATAGGGACCGAAATAATCCGATCCGTCCCGGTAAATCCGGCGGGTAAAATAGATCCTTGGAAACCGTTCTTTTTTAATACAGATGAAAGCGTAGGTTTTACCATCTTTCAGGCTGACATTATATCGGGGCTGGTGGTTTTTTATCAGTGTACTTTCCAGTAACAGAGCATCATGTTCGGTTTCAACCACGAGGTATTCCAATCGTTCAGCATGGCGTACCATGGAGATCGTTTTGAAACTGTGACTTTTAGAATCCGTAAAATAGGAGGTGGTTCGCTTGAATAAATTTTTTGCTTTGCCAACATAAATAATTGATCCTTTTCCATCCATAAATTTATAGATCCCGGGTTGTTCAGGTATCAGGGGTTGTATCAATTTAAATGTATCCCGGTTCATACTCGTTTAGAATAATTGTATATCAGTTGATCTATAAGGTGCCCGCTGACGGGAGCCAGTGAAAGGCCCAGCATACCATGCCCGGTATTGAGGAAAACATTTTCTAAAGGCTCCAAACGCGAAATTAAGGGTAAACCAGTAGCCGATAATGGACGGAACCCAAACCAGGGGGTAATTGATTTCAATTTGGCCTGTTGGTAATCGGGCAGGTAAGTTTCTATAGTATTTAATATGCCTTCGATACGTCCGGATAAAATCCTGTTGTTGATACCGGCCAATTCCATCGTCCCCCCAAGCCTCAACGCCTTACCCATCGGTGTGACAGCAACCCGGCCTTCTACCAGGATCATAGGCGTAGTAAATTGAGGTTGTGCATCTTCGAGTGTGATGTTGTATCCCTTGCCGCCTTCGAGGTTCAATTGACCACCGGCAAGGCGCGCCAGTTCACCGCTCCATGCACCGGCCGCCAGAATAAATGCATCGGCACCAATTTCGCCTGCAGTTGTGGTGATATGGCGTATGGTCCTATTTTTTTTATTAAAGTGCAGGACCTTGCTATTTGGCCTCCATTCCACCTTGTCCTTCAGATACGATATTAACCCTTTCATCAGTTCCCCGGGATGGAGGTGCATGTCATCCAAATAATGCACACCCCCCAGGGCGTTGATCCGGACGCCTGGATTTATTTTTTCCAGTTCATTAAAATTTAATACTTGGACCTTCATTCCCAGTCTTTCACCTTTTTTGGACATTTCAATTTCCTCGGATAAACCATGAGCCGTATTGCATGCCATGATGATGCCTTTTGGATATAACTTAAAGTCAAGGGCATTGCCAGCCAGTCCGGAATATAATAACCTGGACCAAAACAATAAGGAAGATAAGGGGCCGATAGAGTTTTGGACATGGCTCTTTGTAGCGTGACTGAAAAACTGAACTCCCCACTTTAAAAAATCGGCATCCCACCTTGGTTTCAGGTAAAAAGGGCTGGTATCCTTAAACATCCATTTTATACTCTGGCGAACAACTCCGGGAGCAGCCAAAGGAATAAAATGGCTGGGACAAATCATTCCGGCATTTCCATATGAAGCTCCCTGATCGAACCCATGCTGATCAACCAGGACGACCTCATGCCCGGATTGAACCAGGTAATAGGCACTGAACAATCCGATTACACCACCACCAAGGATACCAATACGCATGAGGCAAAACTACAAAACCTGAAAGCCATGTGCATAAGGGTCGTCATCATCGATGAATAGGGTATTGAACCCCGTGATTTTAGCCCATCCTTCAATACTGGGTATAATCGCGGATTTACCATAATAATCCAGGGTGTCTTCGACCTTACCTCTAAAAACACTGTGGATGATACTCTCATGGATAAAATAATCTTCTTTTTTTAACTTACCCTGAGCAGCCCATTGTGCCATCCGCGCCGAAGTACCAGTGCCACAGGGTGACCGGTCGATCGCTTTATCACCATAGAATACCGCGTTCCGGGCATGGGATGATTTTTCTCTTGGTTTGCCTGCCCAGAGTATATGAGAGCAGGAATTAATAGTAGCATCCACCGGATGATGGAAGGTGCGCAAGGCATTGATATTGTTCCTGAGTATGGGGCTCCACTGAATGAGCTGGCCTGCTGAATAAGACTCAATTCCATTAAACCCGGCTTGATAGTCCACGATAGCATAGAAATTACCCCCGTAAGCCACGTCTACTTTTATCATTCCGAGCGTAGGACATTCGACAGCGAGGTTTGAAACTTCCAGGTAAGATGGCACATTGGTCAGCTTTACCGAACTGACCTTGTCGTTAACCATTACATAATCAATCAGGACCAGGCCGGCCGGTGCTTCCATTCGGACCTTACCCGGGATTTTTGGTTTGATTAGTCCGTGTTCGATCCCTATGGTAATGGTACCAATGGTGCCGTGACCGCACATGGGAAGGCATCCACTGGTTTCAATAAATAAAACCGCTACATCGTTTGCAGGATCATGCGGAGGGTACAATATACTTCCGCTCATCATGTCATGTCCCCGTGGCTCAAACATCAGTCCCTTGCGGATCCAGTCAAATTCTTTCAGGAAATGCTGGCGTTTCTCACTCATATTGTTCCCATACAAGGCGGGTCCGCCACCGGCAACCAGGCGCACCGGGTTACCACAGGTGTGGGCATCGATACAAAAAAAACTTTGTCGCATGAGGGTTATTGGGGAATCCGTTTAGAATACAAATAGATCAGCTTCATTTATCTTTCTTTTTAGCAAGGGGTTTTTAATGGGTCCACCGGTTTTTGACTTTTTTGACGCAGACCAATCAAAAGTAGCACCAGGTAAACCAGCATTAAACGGGTTGATTTCACGATGGATTTTCTTCAAATTTAGTCATTCGGCTTTTACTCCGTTTGGGAAAATCAAGAGGGATAAATCCAATTTGCAAAGGTGTGGAACAAATTTCAGCGAGATGAATATTATTTGCAATTTTGCAGCCTGGACCAATAAATATATAAAAAACTTAAATGTATTATTATTTGAAGGGAAAACTGACCGCCGTGCATCCTACCATGGCGGTGATCGATTGTGGCGGAATAGGTTTTCATGTGCACATTAGTCTTCATACCTACGGTCAGATCGATAAAAAGGAGGAGGTGTTGTTGTATACCCATCTGGCTATCAAGGAAGATGCCCATGTATTGTATGGATTTGCCCATCTGGATGAGAAAATATTGTTTCAACAACTCATATCCGTCAGCGGGGTAGGCACCGGCACTGCCCAGTTGATCTTATCCGCAATCACCCCCGATGCTATCAAAATGGCTATCCTGCGGGAGGATGACCTGACCTTTAAATCCATCAAGGGTATAGGTGAAAAAACAGCCAAGCGTATTATCCTGGACCTCAAAGATAAAATTGGCAAAGAAGGAGATCAGAAATCAATTGTGCCCGGCCCGGCATATCACAATACTTTGATGGGTGAAGCGTTATCTGCATTAGTTGCTTTGGGATTTCAACGACAGAAAAGCCAACAGGTACTGTCGGGTATACTTCAAAAGCAAACTATTCAGAGCGTGGAAGAGCTGATTAAACAGGCATTGAAACAGTTGTCATCATAAATTTTTTAAGGGGTCATATTAATATTGAAATTAATGCATAACTATTTTTAAATTAGAAAGTTATTATTATTTTCGCCACTGACAATTGTGAAACCAACTACCTCAATAACACATAAAATTCGATATGCCCCACAGGGGCTCTCGGTGAACCATTAAAATGAAGTCTGTACACTTTATTGTAATTTCTATTTTTTCTGTTTTAGGTATTGCAGACTCCCTGGGTAACCGTACTCTATTCACTGGTTCAAACATTAAGGAATATTTAACGGCAAAACCCGATACTACTCCTGCCCAGAAAATCAGACTTCCTCAAGACAAACAAGACCCTATTTCCCTTAAGGATCCTTCTTCCATAGAAAAAGAAATTCAATACGATCCGGAAACCAACCGCTATATCATCACCGAGCGGATTGGGTCAGACTACATCAACAGTTCTTCTATGACTTTTGAAGAATATGTGAAATATAAAAACAAACAACTCGAACAACAATATTTTAATCAACTCGCCGGGACTACCTCCTCCAATCAGACCACCGGTAAAGACCCCGTGGACAAAATTGATGTCAAAAAAACACTCATTGACCGTTTGTTTGGAGGAAATACAGTGGAAATAAAACCACAGGGAAATGTCGACCTCACCTTTGGTGCCAATTATCAGAATGTAAGAAACCCCTCGCTCACAATTCGACAGCAACGCCAGACCAACTTTGATTTCGATATGAACATTCAAATGAATCTTCAGGGAAAAATCGGAGAAAAGCTGAATCTGAATACCAGCTACAACAGTCAGGCTACTTTTGATTTTGACAATGTGATGAAACTGAATTACAACAGTGACCAGTTCAGTGAAGATGAAATACTTAAAAAAATTGATGCAGGGGATGTCAGTCTCCCGCTTCGTACCAGTTTAATCCAGGGGGCTCAGAAATTGTTTGGAGTTAAAGCGGAGACTCAGTTTGGGCATTTGAGGCTGACCGGTATAGCTTCCCAATCGCGGACTCAACAACAACGCATCAACCTGCAGGGAGGCGCTTTAGTGCAGGATTTTGAAATTCAGGGCGATGAGTACGACGAAAATCAACATTATTTTCTTGGTCATTATTTCCGGAATACGTTTGAAGGGGCTATGGTTCGGTTGCCCTACATCAGTACCCTCGCAAAAATAGATCTCACCAGCTTACAGGTCTGGATCAGCCCGGACCCCAGGGACATCAACAATCTGCGGCAGGTGGTTGCCTTTTCCGACCTCGGCGAATATGACCGCATGAATAATCCGAATGCGGATTTCTGGAGAATGGGGGTCACACCGGTCATTGATATGACCACCAATCAAAAACTTCCAACCAACGGAACAAATCGGATCTATCAACAATTTATAGCAGATCCCAACTTAAGACAAACCGACAAAGTAGTCAGCGGGCTTCAAAGGCCCCCTTTCAATTTTACAATAGGCCGTGATTTTGAGGTTTTCAAAGGCAAATTGCTGGATCCGCGTGATTTTACTGTCCATCCGGATCTGGGGTTTATTTCATTCAGACGCACCGTTCGCCCCAGTGATATCGTGGCGATTTCGTATAAATATACTTTTAACGGTAAAGCTTACAAGGTGGGAGAATTTACCCAGGAAGTTGCCCCGGATTCGCTCAATGTCATTGTCACCAAATTGGTAAAACCCAGGTCAAACCGGGTAGATATCCCAATCTGGGACCTGATGATGAAGAATTTTTATTCTCTCCGGTCTTTTGGAATCAGCGAAGAAGACTTTAAACTGGACATTTTGTTTGATGACCCGGGTGCTGGTGAAAAAAGGTTTTTGCCTGAGACCGAATTAAAAAGTATCCCTTTACTCAACTTACTTAACCTCGACAAATTAAATAAACAACGGGACCCATTTCCGGATGGCGTCTTTGATTTTGTACCGGGTTTGACTATAGACCCCCAAAACGGTAAAATGATGTTTCCCGTGCTGGAACCTTTTGGGCAAAGCCTCGGCAGGAAAATCTCAGATCCGGACTTGAGGAAAAAATATGTATTCCAACAATTGTATGATTCCACTAAAACACAATCTTTAAATTTCCCCGAAGCCAATCGTTATATCATTCGGGGCGAATATAAATCAGCCAACGGTGGTGACGTGGCACTTAATTCATTTAATATCCCACAGGGATCCGTAAGGGTCAAAGCAGGCGCACAGGAATTGAGTCCAAGCCAATATGAAATAGATTATCAAACAGGCCGGGTGCGGGTTACAGACCCGGCGATCCTGAGTTCAGGAGTGCCGGTGACCATTGATTATGAAGACAATTCCTTGTTTGGTTTTAATAACAACAGGACTATGTTTGGTTTGCGTGGGGAATATGAATTTAATAAACACCTTTCGCTGGGTGGCACAGTAATGCGGTTGTTTGAGAGGCCTTATACGCAAAAAGTCAACATCGGCGAGGACCCGATCAATAATGCGATTTATGGATTGGACCTGGTCTACAATAACGAAGCTCCCTGGATTACCAGATTATTGGACAGATTACCCCTGTTATCAACCAAAGAACCATCGAAAATTTCATTTTTGGGAGAAGCTGCTGCCTTAAGGCCTGGTCACTCCAAAGCGATCAACCAGGGGAAAGACAAGGGAGGTACAGCTTATATCGATGATTTTGAAGGAAGCACCAGCAGTCAGGACCTGGGAACTCAGATCAATTTGTGGTTTCCCGCCAGTACCCCTTCCAGTAAGAGATTCAGGGAAGGCGGTCCGGATAATTCCAATACTACTTTTCCATTTGTCAACAGGGCTAAATTAAGCTGGTACAGGGTCGACCGGAGGGTACGAAACGGAAATGAAGATGCCTATTCGGTAGGTATTAATATCACCGAATTATTTCCCAATCGAAATATCGGGCCTGGGCTCAATAATGAATTATATACGTTTAATATGCATTTTAACCCTGCAGAACGGGGGCCATATAATTTTGATGTACCCGGTGGCACACCCTATTCGGCAGGTTTGGACCAGAATGGAAAACTGAGGAGTCCAACTTCCAGATGGGGGGGGATACAACGCGGTCTGTATAATACCGACTTTGAAGCAGCTAATATTGAAACGATAGAATTTTGGGTACTCAATCCCTTCATGCCTAAATCAGACGGGTCGCCCATAACACGTGGCGGCAACCTATACATCAACCTGGGTGATATCACCGAAGATATTATGCGCGATGGTCAACTCTATTTTGAAAATGGACTGCCCACGACCCAAAACAAGACCCGTGTTGACACCACAGCCTGGGGTAGGGTGCCGTTGGTACAAAGTATAACCCGGGCACACAATAATGACCCTGAGATCCTGAAACAACAGGACCTCGGATTCGATGGTCTGGATGATGACGGCGAACGCCAGTATTTTGCCGATTATTTACAAAAAGTACAATCACTCAACCCCCTGGTGTTTGAAAGAATCAGGGAAGACCCGTCGAACGATAATTATAAATATTTTAATGATGAATCTTTTGCACCCACCGATGATATTTATACCCGGTATAAAGACTGGAACAATCCGCAGGGCAACAGCAGTTTCACCGAATTGACCGGTACCGAAGCCAAAAACTATACCCAATATCCCGAGTCGGAAGACATAAATGATGACAACGCTTTTGACCAGAGTGAAGCATATTATGAATACCGTGTCCCGATGTTTCCCGATAATGCGGGTGGCATGGCAATTAATAAATATATCACCGATACCATTTCCGGACCAGGAGGGCGTATCTGGTACCGGGTAAAAATTCCTTTGGAAAGCCCGGATACAACCGTAGGATCGATCAGTGGACTCAGGAACATCCGTTTTATCCGCATGTTTATGGCGGATTTTGACCAATCGGTCACCCTTCGAATGAATGCCATCGATATGGTCAGGAACCAATGGCGTCGTTACCGGTTGCCTTTGTGCGCGAGTGATGATATAGATGACAATTTTAAATTTGATATTAATGATGTCAATATTGAAGAAAACAGTCAACGGTTCCCTATACCTTATGTAGTCCCGGCAGGGATTCAACGAGAAAATTCCATAGGGCCTTTTCCGTATTTGTTGCAAAATGAACAATCTATCGCATTGACGGTCAAAGACCTCAAAGGGGGTTGCGCCTCCGCAGTCTATAAAACCATCCGGATGGATATGAGGAATTATGAAAGTATACGCATGTTTGTTCATGCCGATTCCCCGGAAAATTTATCCAAACAAGAATTCACCACTTTTGTCCGGATAGGAAGTGATTTTACCAATAATTATTATGAATATCAGATTCCGACTATTCTCAGTAAACGCGAGCTGGTAATACCGGGCCAGGAGTCGAGTGAAATCTGGAAAGTGGAAAACGAACTCAACCTTGAACTGCAAGCCTTTGTCAATCTGAAAAAGGAACGAAATTTAAATAATGCTCCGCTCGACCAGGAATATAAGATCCCTGATCCTAAAAATCCGGACAGGATGATGGTTGTTGTGGGCAATCCAACATTGGGTAAAATCAAACAAGTGATGTTGGGCATGAGGTTCCCGGTGCGCAGCGCTATGGAGCACGCGGCCGATGTTTGGTTTAATGAATTGCGTTTAAACGGGATCAATGAGCAGGGCGGATATGGCGCGATAGGCAGGCTGGATATCCAATTGGCTGATCTGGGTGATATGTCCATTAGCGGTAATCTTAACTCCATTGGTTGGGGCGCATTAGACCAGAAAGTCCTGGAAAGGCGTCAGGAAGACCTCAAACAATTTGATATCAATTCCAATCTCGAACTCGGTAAATTTTTACCGTCTAAATGGGGAATAAAAATCCCGCTGTATACCCAGTTTAGTGTAAATACCAGTTCACCCAAATTCGATCCTTACGATCTGGATATAAAACTTAAAGAAAAACTGGTGGAATCCCGTAGCAGCACTGAGAGAGATAGTATCCGGACTCAGGCCCAGGATTATGAAGCCATACGAAGTATCAATTTTACCAATGTCAGGAAAGAACGGACAGGAGACAGCAAACCCGCGCCCTGGGATATTTCAAATTTTAGTTTCAATTATTCGTTTACACAAAACACCAATCACGATCCGATTGTGGAAGAAGATCAGGAAAATGTTTATAAAGGAGGTTTTAATTATGTTTTTGCCCGGCAGGCTAAATACTTCACTCCATTTAAAAAACTGACCAAAAACGATAAACTCATCCGGTTTATCACCCAGTTCAACATCAACCCCCTGCCCAATAGTTTTTCTTTTTCTACCGGTCTTGACCGCAGATACGGCACCCGGGCCTTCCGGTTTTCTACCCCTGAATACGGCACTTCAATTACTAAATTGTTTTATTGGGACCGCAAATACAATTTACAGTGGGACCTGACCCAATCGCTCAAATTTTCTTTTAATGCTTCCAACAATTCAGCCATCGATGAACTGGCTGTGATGGATAGCCTGGGCAGAGTAGATCCCAATTATGATGAGAAAAGGAATAAAGAACTCATTTGGGAGAACATCCGTCGCCTGGGTCGCCCCAAAAATTATATGCATAATTATAATGCCAGTTATAATTTACCGACCCGTCATATACCCTTGATGGACTGGATACAGGTTACAGCACAGGGCAGCGGTACTTTTGCCTGGTTGGCCGGATCCGAAAACGTCGTTGACTTTTTAGGCAATGTGATTCAAAATAGTCAAACCCGGCAGCTTTCAGCAAACCTCAATTTTGATGCCCTGTATGATAAATGGAGTTATCTGCAAAAAATAAATCAACCGGCTGGTCAGAGCACTACCACCCCCCGTACCCGGGACAGGACTGCACCCCAGCCCGGGGCGCCTCAACCTGCCACCAGAGAAAAGAAAGATCGACAGCCATCCTGGATCGAGCGGCTATTGATCCGTCCGTTAATGAGTTTGCGCAAAGGCAGATTAACTTATAGTGAAAATCTGGCTTCACTGGTACCTGGGTTCAAAGCCTTACCAAAATATCTTGGGTTAGCCAATGGGTTTGGTGATCCGGGTTGGGCCTATGTATTAGGTATGGACCCGACACAAACCTGGTTGGATGAGATCGGCCGCAGAGGTATGATTACAGAAGATATCCGGTTGAACCAGCAATTTTCAAGAAACTACAACCAGACCCTGGATGCCCGGTTGACGGTGGAACCTTTCAGTGAGTTTAACATTGAAATTTCATTAAATAAAAATTATACCCGCAATTATCTTGAATTTTTCAAAAATGATGGATCGGGTGCCGGATTAAAACATCTTACTCCGACGGAAGTGGGTTCATTTAATATTTCCTACCTGGGAATAAACACCTTATTCGGGAAAAACGTGGACAGCCTCTATGCCCAGTTTGAACGCAACCGTGCAATATTTTCTGAGCGGCAACCCAATAAACCAGGTGCAGGAAACCATCCCAATGACCTGGGATATATTGAAGGTTTTGGACGCAAGAATCAGAATGTCATTATTCCGGCATTCATCGCTACCTATACTGGTCTGGATCCCCAAAATTCAGGTTTAGATATATTTAAAACGAAACCCAGGCCAAACTGGCAATTGACTTATAATGGGTTGCACAAACTGCCCTTTCTCAATAAGGTGCTCTCGGGGGCGAGTATACGACATGGTTACAATTCTAAATTGATGGTCAATCAATATAATACGGACGTATTTTATGACCCGGATTCGGTCTATCGCACCAAAGCGCTGACCTCAGACTATTATTCCCGAATCGAGATACCCAATGTGGTCATGACGGAATCGTTTAGCCCATTGATTGGAATCGATTTTAAAACCCTCAATGACCTTCAGTTTAATTTTGATTATTCGGTTCAACGCAGTTTGTCCCTCAATATGATCGACTATCAATTGATAGAACAAAACTCTAAAGAACTGACTATTGGTTTTGGATGGCGTATCAAAAATGTGGTCTTTCCATTTGGAAATGGCAAACCACAGCGTACCCGTGCGCCGCGTCCTACCGATGATCAGACACCGGATGCCCGAGGGCGGACCAATCCTGCGGCAAAAAAAGGAAACGACCTCAACCTTAAGTTTGACCTGTCCTTCCGCGATGACCTGACCAATAATCGGGTACTCGACCAGGATCAAAATGTGCCTACTCGGGGCGCTAAGACGCTGCGTTTTTCCAATGCAGCAGATTATGAGTTAAACGACCGGGTGACTTTAAGATTATTTTTTGATTACAACAGGATCATCCCTGCCGTCCAGGAATCTTTCCCCATAACTACTGCCAAAGGGGGTATTACCGTCAGACTGGCATTGAAATAATGTAAATTTGCGCCCTGTTTTGCCGTCTGCTGATTTTCAAAACTAAGGTCAGGGGCTCTAAAAATATGATACAATTCGATAATGTAAAGACCGGAGGTCAATGACCAAACAAACTATTTGGCTGATCATCATTTCAATGGGTATTGCCTTAATGGGAAGTATCCTGCTCCAGATGTATTGGATCCGGTTGACCTTGAGGGAACAAGAAAACCAATTCGATCGCGAAGTTAATCAAGCGTTGGTCAGTGTAGTAGATGAAATCGAGAAGCGCGACAATAAAAATATTGAGGATTTTGTACCTCTGGGAGAAGCTGAAGGCCAAAAACTTATTACGGAATTTCTAAAAAAAGGGATCATCGACCGGATTGGGGGGAGGCACGGGTTTCTGGTCATTGACTCCCTCCTGAAAAGGGCAATTCATAAATTAGGTGATCGTCAGGAATATCACTACGGGATTTATTCGGACAAAGATTCGGGTTTTGTGGTTGTGGATAATATTTTTACGGTGACCTCGCTTAAAGCTTCTTTATCGCGTACCGGAATAAAGACCGGGCTTTATTATACTCCTTATACAATCAATATTTTTGACAGAAGCAGCAATGGGGCGGGGCGCTTGTTTCTTTATCTGCCCAACCGGAAACAGATTATTTGGAAAAACCTGATACCGGCCGCTACGGGATCGTTATTATTTACTTCCCTGATCCTGGCCTGTTTTGCCTATACCATATACATTATTCAGCGTCAGAAGAAAATCTCTGATATGAAAAATGATTTTATCAACAATATGACCCACGAATTTAAAACACCGATTGCTACGATTTCCCTGGCCACCGATTCCATCAACAACCCCAGTATTATCTCCAACCAGGATAAAGTACAGCGGTTCACACGCATCATCAAGCAGGAAAACACCCGCATGCTGGGACAAGTCGAGAAAGTGTTGCAATTGGCCCAACTGGAGAAAAAAGATCTGCAACTTAAATTTTCAGAGATCAATGTGCATCAATTATTGCAGGAAATTTCTGAGCATGTCAACCTCCAGATTAAGGGCAAGAAAGGTGATTTAAAACTTAATCTGGAGGCCAAAAATCCGGTGATAGAGGGGGATCTTACCCATATTTCCAATATTCTGTACAATCTCCTGGATAACGCCAATAAATATTCACCAGATTCACCGGATATCAAGGTCACTACCAGAAATGTCCTTCAGGGGATTGAAATTTCGATTGAAGACAAAGGGATAGGGATCAGCCGTGAAAACCAGAAATATATCTTTGAAAAATTTTACCGGGTCTCCACCGGTAATCTCCATGATGTCAAAGGTTTTGGTCTGGGATTGAGTTACGTCAAAGTTATGGTGGATGCTCACCAGGGCCAGATCCAGGTTAAAAGTTCTCTAGGAAAAGGTAGCAATTTTGTTCTGTATTTTCCGTTTAAACAAAATAAAATTTAATAATCATTTTCATTTGAATATCATTATACAACCTTAAAATTATCTTAATTGGCTTGTATGTAATTGATTTTTAGTGATTAATGCCCTGCTTTTTTTTGTTATAAATTAATATTAGGAAAAATTGTTAAAATTTCACTTTTTGTTAAAATTTATTTCGGGGTTTAAACGTTAACATTGTATCTAAACATTAACCCATTATGGTAAAAACGAATAACAAAATCCTGCTTGTTGAAGACGATCAAAATTTTGGTGATGTGCTGAGATCTTATCTCGAGATGCATGACTTTGAAGTAACCTTGGCTACAGATGGCCAGGAAGGTTATGAAGCATTCAGAAAAGACCATTTTGATCTTTGCATTTTCGATGTGATGATGCCTAAAAAGGATGGATTTACGCTTGCGAAAGATGTCCGTCAAAAGGACCCGGAAATGCCGATCGTTTTCCTTACTGCCAAAACCTTAAAACAGGATATCCTGGAAGGTTTTAAAACCGGTGCAGATGACTATATCTCCAAACCGTTTAACTCCGAAGAATTATTATACCGTATACAGGCTATTTTAAAACGAAGTAAAAAAGCCGCAGATCCCCGGGAAGAAATTAAAGAATTTACTATCGGTAAATATCATTTTAATTATCCTTTGAGGTTATTGGTCAATACCGTCACCAATAAAAAAGATAAATTATCTCCCAAAGAAGCCCATCTCCTCAGGATGTTCTGTATGTATAAAAATGATGTACTCGCCCGTTCAGAAGCCCTGACCAAGATATGGGGTGAGGACAACTATTTCACGGCAAGAAGCATGGATGTGTTTGTAACCAAATTGAGAAAATACCTGAAAGATGATACCGATCTTGAAATCGTAAATATTCACGGAAACGGATTTCAATTATTGGTAAAAAACGAAGCACCGGTTTAACCCACATTTTTCAATAGGAAAAATGTGCACTCCATGCCGACGATAATTTGGTTTTACCAAATTATGTCGGGTTTAACCCCGATAAACTGCCATTAGCAGTTTTCATCGGCCCTTCCGGCAATTTTTGCAGTCAACTGCAAAAATTGGGTTTTAATAACAATACAAAAGATCAATTGTCTCTGAAAGGAATCAGTTTACGGGTTCCTTTTTTATTTTACCTGTTCCGGTAATCCCGCATGCTCCAGCCACCTGTTGAAAAAGGGCTTTAATTTTTGACGGCTTACCGATTCAACCACCGATCTGAAATCGAAAGAAGTGGCGTTTTTGTTTTTAAACCTGGAATAATATTTTCTGATGGAATTAAAAAAAGCCGGATCCCCGATCTTCAGGCGCAAAGCGTGTAAAAACAACCCGCCTTTCTGATAATTTTCAGCATTCAAGAGTTGAAAAAGTCTGGGATACCCATTAAAAATCACCGGATAGAGATGAGGTTGTTGGTTTAAATATTCTTTTTTAGTTTGATTTATAATCGAATCAAACCTGATTTTTCCTTCTCTCGATTCAAAATACAAGGCAGAAAAATAAGTCGCAAACCCTTCGCTCAACCACAATTCTGACCAGTCAGATAAGGTCACCGCATCCCCAAACCATTGGTGGGCTACCTCATGGGCCAGCAGTTCTTCCGGTTCCGATTGGGCTTTGAATACTCTGCCGCCGTCATTAAGAAAAATAACACTGCTGTTTTCCATCCCTCCAAACCTGGTGGATGACTGTACGAATGCTAATTGGGGATATGCATAAGGTCCGATCAGGCTGTCATAAAAATGAACCATATCGGGTATCCGGCTAAAACTGCCCATGGCGACAACACTATCCCGGGGATAAGTATAATAAAGCAAAGGAAGGCCTCCGGGAGATTTTGTCCGGGTAATTGAAAATTGTGTAGCGCCAATTACCATACAATAAGTAGCAATGGGTTGATCAATTCGGTGGATTACCGTCCGCTGTCCCAGGTTTTCAGACTCGCCCAGTTTGCTGCCATTGCCAATAACCTCAAATTCCCGGGGCAGATGGACGGTGGATTGGAAACTGGCTTTATCCGATGGATGATCTATACATGGAAACCAGTTCCTCGCACGGCTTGCCCAGTTGTCTGCAAACGCTGTAAAATGTCCGGATTGATTTTTGAGAATCATCCCATCAGACGGTTGACCATGGTAACGGATGATGATATCCAGTTTTTTATTCCTGGCCATACGTCGATTAAATTCGATCCGGATGGAACTGCCATCGTAAGAATAGTTGAGACCTGCAGTCGGACAATACAATGTGTCCACGATGAGGTCTTCCAGATTTAAATTCAGTTGCTGGACGGGTTTAAGCAATTTTAGGGTTACAATTTGTTTTCCTTTGATATCGGCAGATGCCGGATCCAGCCATATTTCCAAATCATATTGCAAAACATCAACCCAGCCTGCCATTGGATTATAGGATTCAGGATCCTGACTATAAGCCAGGGGATCACCCAGGGGGCCTGTGAAGACGAGGAAGATTAAACAACGTTTAAACCAGCACATTTTATTTAAGCAAAGGAAATTTAAGGTAATGAAAAGTGTCCTGCAAAGAAAGGAAAAACTACCTGGTTATCTTTGTGCAATGGAGAAGATACAGGTGTTTGTAACTGGAGGCACATTTGACAAAGAGTATAATTTTATAACAGGTGAATTATACTTTAAAGATACCCATTTGAAACAAATGTTTGAGCGGGGCCGGTGTGTGCTCGATATAGACATCAAGACACTGATGATGGTAGATAGTCTCGATTTGACAGAAGAGGATACCCAAATCATTATTCATAATTGTAAGCGCAGCCTTCACCAAAAAATAATTATTACGCATGGGACCGATCGTATGGTGGCCACCGCCAAAGCAATAGCTTCAGAAAAAATACCAGGCAAAACCATCATCCTGACCGGAGCTATGATACCATATGCCTTTGGTAATTCATCCGATGGATTCTTTAATTTGGGTGCCGCCCTTGCCTTTGTACAAACTTTAGCTCCCGGGGTTTATCTGGCTATGAATGGGCGATACTTTAACTGGGACAAAGTCAAAAAAGATATGAAGACAGGATTTTTTGTGGAAGCGGTGTAGGGTTGGTGCGGATTTCATATAAGCAATTTTAGTAATTTAAAAAGGAGCTGAGTACCAATATTTTTTGCATTAGATATATTCTTCATATAAAAAAATTGATGTACATTTGATTAGTTTAACGACAATGTTCGTTTTATCATTGATATTCAATTAATTAAAACAATATAATATGAAGAATGTAATACTGATGTGTATGGTATTGACAGTCTCATCTGCATTATTTGGCCAGGATACAAGTGCCAACGTTCAAATGACCGGTAAATCGGTCAATGGCATTTCCTTCAAACGTGCTTTTATTGATTACAAAAGTGCAAATGCCGGCTCCATTCAAAACTTTGGTTCGTTCAGGGAATTCAGTAGCGGTTTTGAATTGGGGTATCTCAGGGATTTTACAGACAACCTTCGATTATATATCCCACTTCGCATCGGTGTTTTTAATTTGAGCGACCAGAATGAAAATGTCACCTTCGGAGAACTTGATGCTCAGCTCCAATACCGCTTTAATACCAAAAAAGGCATTCTAAGACCTTATCTGTTATTGGGAGCCGGGGTGAATACCGAAAACCTCGATACTTTTAATGTTCAGATTCCCATGGGTGCGGGCCTGGATATCCGGATCGCAAAAAAGACTTTCGTCAATTTTCAGGCAGAATATCGATTGTCCTTGTCAGACCAACGAAATAACAATCAATTTTCTCTAGGTTTCATTCACTTTTTTGGTAAAAGCAATAAAACAACACCTGCGGAACCGAAAGTATCTCCATCCAGGATTAAAGACTCTGACGGAGATGGGGTCCAGGATGATCTTGATCTGTGTCCAACTAAATTCGGTCTGAAACAATTTGCAGGTTGTCCCGATACCGATGGTGATGGTCTCGAAGATACCCGCGACCAATGTCCGGAGATACCGGGCATAAAGGCATTGAATGGCTGTCCGGATACCGATGGAGATGGAGTGGCGGACAAAGATGACGATTGTCCCAATCTGGCAGGCACCAAAGCCAATCGGGGATGTCCATCGACTGATACTGACAATGACGGGGTCATTGATGATTTGGATGAATGCCCGACCATTGCTGGATCTCCAGCAGCTAAGGGTTGTCCTGACCGGGATGGGGATGGGGTAGCGGATCGTGCAGACAAATGCCCCAATATTGCAGGTAAATCTAAAAATGGCTGTCCGGATACCGATGGAGATGGAGTGGATGATGGAGAAGATCGCTGCCCAACTACGTTCGGCCCGGCGACCAACAAAGGATGCCCTGAAATCAAAAAAGAAGACAGTGAGATATTAAATATTGCTATGAGGGATGTTCAGTTTGAACACAACAGCGCTAAGTTGCGATCTGATTCTTATCGCATCCTGGATCAGATATCACAAATCCTAAATCGGTATCCTGAATACAAAATAGAGATCTCAGGTCATACAGATAATACCGGCACAGCTGAATTGAATAAAAAGTTTAGTGAACAAAGGGCCAGGGCATGCCGTGATTATCTGATAAGTAAAGGGTTGACCTGGAGCAGGGTTGCCAGCAGAGGCTTTGGACAAACTAAACCAATTGCTACCAATGAAACGCCTCAGGGCAGAGCTACCAATAGAAGGGTTGAGTTTAAACTATTCCTCGAATAAATCGGCCACAATTATAGCAAGGGCTATACCATGTTAACCCAGTTTTTGTTCCGTCCCTGAATTTAAGTATCAACCCCGTAAAGTACCTAGAAAATTTTTCTCAAGCCACTGAGGCCTGTACATAGGCAGTTCTGAATATTGGTTTACAAACTTCGGCCAGAAAATGTTATAAATCCTTCTATCCCAAAGAGATTTACTATAGGTAAAAACACCTAAGGGTAAATACGGTGTGCTGTAGGTAGGCCCGGTGATACATAAGGTTTTTTTATCTAATTAAAAGTTGTGTAAATCAGACCAGTTCAGATCATAAAAGAGATTGATTTGTAAAGGTGTTCAGAGAGAACATTCAGAGGTGGCACTCCCTACAGAAATTTTTTGTCATTCATTCTATAGATACAAGAAGTGTGTAATACAACGATCCCAGTACCATGTTAATTTCTCACCAAATTGGACTAAATAAAAAAAGCCTGAAAGAAAAATCCTTTCAGGCTTGAGTATGAATTTATTTTTTTGGGGCTAGTTGTTTCCTATAGGGGCTTTTTTAGCCGGGGTAAGTACATTGGCTTGTTTGGTAGGAACTGTTTCTTCAAGAGGTTTAGCTTTAATATTTCCTTTGACCTGAATAACGTGATTCACTCCTTCTTCATTCGTAGTAACCGTAACCGTTTTCATGATTTGTCCAATGCGGTCTGTGGCATAATGGATTTCAATTTCACTGGTTTCACCTGGCATGATTGGTTCTTTTGGCCAGATCGGAACGGTACAACCACAACTTCCCTGAGCATTTTTTATAATTAAAGGCTCTGTACCGGTATTTGTGAATTTTATTTTTCTTACCGGATCTGCATTTTGCATGATTTCTCCATAATCAACCACATCACTGGAGAGCGTCATTACCGGTCCGCTTTTGGCCTCTGCAGGTGCGGTCTGGGCATTCACTATACCACCGAACAATAGTATTGCCACGGCAAAAAGAATTTTTTTCATCATTTTGTATTTATTACTTACAAATTTAATGATTTGATCAATCAAAAGCAAATACCACAGATTTATTCTGTTAACTGCCTGTTAATCTTTACGTGACCCGGATCAGGCAATTTACGGTTGGGTATATCCCAGGTGTGGATGACAAATTGCAGGTTTTGGTTTTTTTTTACAAGACCTGGAAACCCGCCTGTCGGCGGACAGGGTTTGAAACCTCATTAAACCAACTAAAAACCCTGTCCGACATGGCCAGGCGGGCTTCCAGATCTCGTTTTATTCAAATTCTTTAAACCTGCAATTTGTCATACACTCTATCCCAGGCCATCAAAATGTAATTTGATTCAAAATCGTATCTTGGTTGCTGAATTAAAACCAATCAGATGAATATGGATACTCTTCCCTTGGAGATTGGTCCGGATTTGGATTTTCCTGGATCGTCCATGGAAGCGAAAATTCTGAGGGATTATTGGATAGCCCTCGTAAGCCGCGAAGTCAGTCTGCTTGGTAGAAGGGATGTACTCAGCGGAAAGGGCAAATTTGGAATATTTGGCGATGGCAAGGAAATAGCGCAAACCGCTTTATCCCATTATATTCTCCCCGGTGATTTTAGGTCCGGTTATTACCGTGATCAGACCATTATGTTTGCCCTGGGCATTTGTTCGATTGCTGAATTTTTTGGACAAATGTATTCCGATTCCCACCATGACCCGTTTTCAGGAGGCCGACAAATGAACAATCATTTCGCCACGCCTTTTATTCATACAGATGGAACATGGACGCTGCACCGCGATCGATTTAATGTAGTTTCCGATGTTTCCTGTGTAGCCGGACAGGTTGGACGCGCTTTGGGCTTGGCACAAGCATCAACAATATATAAATCTAATCAGCAGTTAAAAGGCACCGTCTTTTCAGATGAAGGTAAAGAAATAACCTTCTGTACCATAGGTGATGGTGGTACATCTGAAGGCGCTTTTTGGGAAACCATGAATGCGGCTGCCGTCATGCAGGTACCCCTGGTCATGATCGTATGGGATGATGGTTATGGGATCTCTGTACCCGTCGGCCTTCAGACTGTAAAAGCCTCGGTCAGCAAAGCATTGGAGGGGTTTATTGGGGAAAAACCGGGCGAAGGCATCCAGATTTTTACCGTTAATGGATGGGACTATCCTGAACTCTGTAAGATATTTGAAAAAGCAACGTATATCACCAGGCAATATTCCACTCCTACCCTGGTTCATGTACAGGAAATGACCCAGCCCCAGGGCCATTCCACCTCAGGCTCGCATGAAAGGTATAAAACCAAAGCACGCCTGGATTGGGAAAAAACCCATGATGGAATTCAAATCATGAGGACCTGGTTATTGGATATCGGTGTATTGTCTGTCTCCAGGGACGAAGAACTCAGAAATAAAGCCAAAGAATATGTCAAACGGGAGCGAGATCTGGCTTTGTCAAGAGCCTTTGACAGTACCAAAAAAGAAGTGGAGTCCCTCGTGAAATTATTGGAGGAGATTACCGTGTCCAGACCTTATCATGCGGCCAGGATCCAACAACACATCAGTGACCTCAGGTCCTTGAGAGAGCCGGAATCCAGTGATCTGGTGCGAAGTGTAAGACAATTGTTCATCAGTCTTCCGGACAATGAAAAAGATCCGGTTTGGCAGAGCCTGAGGACCTGGTTGGATGATAAATACCAAACTGCCAACATTCGGTTTCACACCCACCTGACCAGTGAGACAGCTCAGGCGGCATTGAAAGTAAGCCCGGTTGCTCCGATATACTCTGAACATTCGCCCCTCTTGAGTGGATATAAAATCCTCAATCATTATTTTGACAGATTATTTCAATCCGACCCCAGAGTCTATGCTTTTGGGGAGGATGTGGGAAAGATCGGCGATGTCAACCAGGGATTTGCCGGTTTACAAGCCAAATTCGGAGAAGATCGGATATTCGATACGGGTATCAGGGAGTGGTCTATTATTGGTCAGGCCATCGGTATGTCCATGCGGGGACTGAAACCAATCGCAGAAGTCCAATATCTGGATTATCTGATTTATGCCTTATCCCCGTTGTCGGATGATGTGGCATGTCTGAGGTACCGTAGTAATGGGATACAGTGTGCCCCGCTTATTATCCGTACCCGGGGCCACCGGCTGGAGGGCATTTGGCATTCAGGCTCTCCAATGGGTATGATGTTGCATTCGCTCCGGGGCATCCATATAATCGTTCCGCGCAATATGGTTCAGGCTGCTGGTTTTTATCAAACCATGATCCAATCGGATGATCCTGCTATTATCGTCGAGTCTCTTAATGGTTACCGCCTAAAAGAAAAATTACCGGATAATATAGGGAGCTATTGTTTTGCCCTGGGCATTCCCGAAATAATCATTCCAGGCGACGATGTGACCCTGGTGACCTATGGATCCTGCGTTCGTATTGCAGAACAAGCCATCGAGCTTGTTGCAGATCACGGTATTACAGTGGAACTTATGGATATCCAGACCTTGTTGCCTTTTGATGTGGAACACCGCATCGTACAATCAGTAAAAAAAACCAACAGGATACTGTTTTTGGATGAAGATGTACCCGGGGGAGCAACGGCATTCATGCTGAGAGAAGTATTGGAAGTCCAGGGTGGTTACCATTATCTTGATGCAGCCCCCATCTGCCTTTCAGGGGCACCGCATCGCACGCCTTACGGATCTGACGGTGACTATTTTTCGAAGCCCAATGTGGAAGATGTGGCAGAAGCTATTTTAAACCTGGCCAGATCCTGAAGAGGGGCTTCATATTAAATAATTTTGTAATATAATTGAAGCAATTATCTTTGATACTTTTTGAGACCAATGGTGCCAAAATCAATAGTAATTATCCCTACCTATAATGAGAAGGAAAATATCCGGCAGATAATTACTGAGGTTTTGTCTTTGGATCCTAATATCGATATCCTGGTTGTGGACGATGGGTCACCGGATGGAACCGCAGATATAGTGCGGTCCCTGCAATCTGAACAACCCCGTATCCATTTAATTACCCGCCAGGGTAAATTGGGCCTGGGTACTGCATATATCACCGGGTTTAAATGGGGTCTCCATCGTCAATATGAATATTTAATTGAAATGGATGCTGACTTTTCTCACCCTCCGATTAAAGTATTGGAACTCATCGGGGCCTGTGAGCAAGATGCAGATGTAGCAGTAGGATCAAGGTATGTTAAAGGTGGAAAGGTGACGGATTGGCCCTGGGACAGACTGTTTTTATCCTATGGAGCATCTTGGTATGTGCGCCTGATTACCAGCATGCCGGTCAAAGATCCAACCGCCGGTTTTGTTTGTTACCACAGAAAGGTTTTGGAAACCCTGGATTTGGATGGCATTCGATTTGTCGGTTATGCTTTTCAGATTGAAATGAAATATAAATCCTGGTGTAAGGGATTTAAAATCAAAGAGGTTCCTATCACATTTACTGACCGGATAGCCGGTACTTCCAAGATGCACGGAGGTATCATCAAGGAGGCGGCTTTGGGAGTCATCCAATTAAGGTTGAATCGCCCCTCCTGAGCAAGTATACGTTTTCACTTTAAGTTGGGAATTCCAGGAAAACTTCAGGTATTTGCCTGAAAAAAAACTTATAAAATTTATTAATATATAATATATTAAATATAAATATAATGTTTATATTTATGTATTAGTTCTGTTTAGCTAATTTTAAAGAGACTCAGATTAATTCTATAATGTATAATAATGCTGATTACAAAAGTGTAACACATAGCAGAAAAATAATAAATGTAAAAATATTTTAAAAAAAGTGGGTAGAAGTGGTAAAAAATGGGAGACTTGGTATATATTTGAAGTATAAACCAATAGAGAGTGTCCCGTTTTACAGGCGAATATCAGAGTACAATCGATGATAAAGGCAGGATAAAACTTCCAGCCAACCTGGTCAGGCAAATGACAGAACAGGGCATCGCTCTCCATTTTGTTTTAAACAGGGGCTTCGAAAAATGCCTGATGTTGTATCCCAAAATCGTATGGGACCAGAAAGCTTCTGAAGTAGACCGCCTGAATGTCTACGACCCCACCCAAAGGCAATTTATCCGATATTTTTACCGGGGTGCGACGCTGGTTACTGCAGATACCGCAGACCGGATATTGATTCCGAAAAATTTATTAGACCACGCAAATTTTGAAAAGGATATCATTCTGTTTGCCTATCTCAATCAAATCGAGTTATGGGATGCAAAAGGATATTCTGCTGAACTGGCAAATGAGCCGGATCAGTTTTCCGAACTGGCAGCCCGGGTTTTTGGGAATGCCGGATCATTGACAGCAACTAATGTCAACGGTTAATGACTTATCATGTACCCGCGATGGTGCAGGAAGTCCTGGATGGTTTAAAGATCAAGCCGGAAGGGATTTATGTGGATGTCACTTTTGGAGGAGGGGGACATTCGAAAGCGATTCTCCAAAAATTAAATGCCAAAGGGCGTTTAATTGCATTTGACCAGGACGAAAATGCTTTTCAAAATCAGATTCAGGACGATCGATTTTTACTGATCCAGTCAAATTTTAGGTATCTCAAAAGGTATCTCAAATTTTATGAGGTCACTGGAATTGATGGCTTGCTTGCAGATCTGGGAGTATCCTCCCATCAGCTGGACAAGCCTGAAAGGGGGTTTGCTTTTAAACATCAGGATATCAACCTGCCCCTGGACATGAGGATGAATCTTCAACAAAGCCGAACAGCAGCCGATGTATTGAATCAAACGAAGGCCTCCAGACTGGAAACCATATTTAAAGAGTATGGGGAAATCTGGAATGCCGCCAAACTGGTGAAAGCCATTGAACAATACAAAGCCAGATCGCCAATACTTACCATCGGACAATTGGTGACGGTTGCGAGTGCTATGGCCATAGGGCCGGTACATCAATACCTGGCTAAAACTTTCCAGGCTTTAAGGATTGAAGTGAATGATGAACTGCTTGTATTGGAACAACTGCTGGAAGATTCGGTTGAATTGCTCAACCCCGGAGGACGATTAGTGGTGATCTCTTATCACTCTCTGGAAGACCGGCTGGTAAAGAGGATAATTCAGGCAGGTAATGTGAAAGGCATAACACGTCAGGATTCATTTGGTAATAAAATAAATAAACTGGTGGCTATATCAAAAAAAACGATCCAGCCATCTGAAGAAGAAATAAAAGAAAACTACAGGGTGCGCAGTGCCCGACTACGAATTGCCGAAAAGTTGGCATAAACCACTGCAAAAAATCATACCGGCCCAAAGCAGGATTAGTTTTCTGTGGCGGGATTGGAATATTTTTTAATCGAAATGAAATTAAAATGGAAGAAAGGTCTCAAAATAAGTCTCTACATCAATTCCTGGCTGGAGGATTAGTCCTGAAGAATCTTTCATTTATATATTTCACAGGGATCCTGGCTCTGTTTTATATCGCTAACGCACATCAGGCCGAGCGAAAGGTGCGTAAAATTCATCGTTTGCGGGATGAGGTAAAAGAACTGAGATGGCATTATATGTCATTCAGATCCGAGTTTTTATTCTCCAGTTCTCCCACCCAATTGGCCAATGATGTCAAATCTATTGATTTGGGATATTACCACAAGTCGTCCACTAAAAAGCTGATCAAGAAGTAATGAAGGATGAAATCATCATACGGACCTACGTAATCTTCCTGCTTTTTGTCCTGGTCGGGTTTCTGATTTTGGGCAGGGCAGTCCAGATTGGAATTCTGGAAGGAGACAACTGGAGGTCCAGAGGTGACAGCTTGTATCTTAGGCACCAGCCCATTGAACCGGAAAGAGGAAATATATTATCCTCCGATGGACGAATGTTGGTTACTTCACTTCCACTGTTTGAGGTCAGGATGGATTTATTGGCTATTCCTAAAGATAAGTTTGTCAAACAGCTCGATTCATTGGCCCTCTGTTTATCCAGGTATGTCAACCCAGCCTTATCGGAACGGGCATACCGGGACCTGATGTGGAGAGAGCGGCAGGCCGGAAACCGATATTTCCTGATCAAAGATGAAGTGTCCTATAGCCAATTGGAGAGGATCAAAAAATTTCCGCTTTTCCGATTAGGAGGCAATAAAGGCGGGTTGATCATAGTCAAAAAATCAAGGAGGGAGCGCCCCTTCCGGTTGTTGGCTGCCAGGACCCTGGGTTCGGTAAGGGAAGGCGCTAAGCCGGTAGGATTGGAAGGATATTATGACGCGGTATTAGGAGGTGAAAAAGGGAGCCGGTTGGTTCAAAAAGTTTCCAAGGATATCTGGGTACCGGTCGACGACATCAGCGATTATGAGCCCAGAAGGGGACAAGATATAATTACTCATATTGATATCGATGTACAGGACATTGCAGAACAGGCTTTGTATAAATCCATTGCTCATCATCAGGCTTTAGGGGGCACAGCGGTGGTGATGGATGTTAAAACCGGGGCGATAAAAGCAATGGCCAACCTGGTCCGCTTTGGGGACGATATTGGCGAGTATTTTAATTATGCGGTCGGTTCCGCCACGGAGCCTGGATCCACCTTTAAACTGGCTTCTATGATGGCCTTACTGGAAGATGGTTATATAAGCCTTAACGACCGGGTCGATATTAAACATGGCGAAGTACAATTGTGCGGTAAAAAAGTAAAAGATTCAGAAAAGCACAACGTGGTCAACCCGACCTTAAAGCAAGTATTTGCCATGTCCTCCAATGTAGGGGTGGCTTTAACGGCGCAGAAATACTATGAAAAAAATGCCAAAAAATTTATAAAAAGGCTGGAACAGTTTGGTTTGAGTGAGCGCTCCGGAGTGGACCTCGAAGGTGAACCCAAACCTTTTATCAAACAAGCTTATAATCTGGAACAAAACTGGAGTTGTACCTCGATACCCTGGATGGCACATGGATATGAATTGACCCTGACCCCACTCCAGATGTTGACTTTTTACAATGCAGTAGCCAATAAAGGAAGGATGATGAAACCTCAATTGGTGCATCAAATCCTGGAGTATTCTGCCCCTATAAAGACTTTTAAACCGCAGGTTTTGAAGGACCAGATATGTGGTGGATCGACACTGAAAATGGCTATGGAACTGCTAAAAAGTACTTCCGATACCGCAGGGACTGCCATAGCCTTGAAAAATAAATTGTATAAGGTAGCGGGTAAGACAGGTACTGCGGTCACCAATTATTTTAAAGGCGATATCAACGAAGGAAAAAAATACCAGGCGTCTTTTGCGGGATTTTTTCCGGCTGATGAACCGGTGTATTCCTGCATCGTAGTTATTTATGAGCCTTCAGCCAATGGCTTTTATGGAAGTTCTGCCGCTTTGCCCGTGTTTAAAGAAATTGCTGATTATTGTATTGCTTCCAAATTTATAATACCGGCTGATATGGCAGAGGTTCCTGCCGGTAAAGAACCAAATCAGATCCGGGCTGGTGGGTATTCTACTGATCTCCGCACCTTATTGCATTTCAGCGGCGTGCGATTTGATAATAATTGTATCAACGAATGGGCAATACTGCGCCCGGCAGATAACAGACTGGAATTAACAGGCTTTAATGAAAAGGTGGATCTGATACCCGACGTGAGGGGTATGGGGCTCCGGGATGCCTTGTTCCTTCTGGAAAATAAAGGGCTGCGGGTAAGGTTGCAGGGACATGGAAGGGTAAGACACCAATCCATAGCCCCAGGGACTAAAATCCTGGGCCAGACGATTGAGTTAACGATGGGTTAGATATATGAAATGGAGTGAATTAAAAAGTAAAATAAAGTTCTTTGACATAAATGGAAGCGCAGATTTTGAAGTAAAAGGTGTTGAGCTGGATTCCAGGAGAATTCAACCGGATTTTATCTTCATTGCACAAAAAGGATTGACCACAGATGGCCATCAGTTTATAAATCAGGCTATCAGTTCGGGAGCCAGAGCTGTTGTCTGTGAACAATGGCCCGGGCAGCTGGTGGAGGGTGTTGAATATATCTTATCCAATGAAACGGCAGAGTTGGCGGGTGAATTGGCCGGATTGTTTTATGAGTCCCCTTCACAAAAGCTCAGCCTGGTTGGGGTGACCGGCACCAATGGAAAAACAACAACCGTCACCTTGCTTTACCGGTTGGTTAAAGCCCTGGGTTATAAAGCGGGCTTATTGAGTACGATTCAAAATTTTATCCATGATGAAATCGTCCCGGCGACGCATACCACACCGGACGTGATCAGGATAAATGAATTGTTGAACAGCATGGTAAAAGCCGGATGTGATTTTGCTTTTATGGAAGTCAGTTCCCATGCAATGAAACAAAAAAGGGTTGCTGGTTTACAGTTCAAAGGTGGAATATTTACCAATATCACCCACGATCACCTCGATTACCATGGAAGTTTTAAGGACTATCTGTATTGTAAAAAATTATTTTTCGATCAATTGTCTTCTAACGCTTTTGCCATAATAAATAAGGACGACCGCAATGGTCCGGTGATGGTTCAGAATACCAAAGCAACAGTGATTAGCTATTCGCTGCAACAACTGGCTACGGTTAAAGGAAAGATCAAGGCGAATACTTTACAAGGGTTGTTGTTGGAGATCAATACCATTGAAGTTCATTTCAGGTTGATCGGTACATTCAATGCCTATAATTTATTGGCCTGTTATGCTGCCGCGGTCAACCTGGGGTTTGATACCCTGGAAGTATTGACTGCCATGAGCGAGTTGCCCGCAGTCGATGGGAGGTTTGATACCTACTATCATCCGGAACGAAAAGTGTTGGGTGTCGTCGATTATGCCCATACGCCGGATGCTTTGGCAAATGTACTGGACACCATTAAAGCATTAAAGTCACCAGATGCCAGGGTGTTTACGGTGGTTGGATGTGGTGGAGACCGGGACCGCACAAAAAGACCAGTGATGGCCGGGATTGCGATGAAGCAAAGCGACTGGGTCATTTTAACCTCAGATAATCCCAGGACGGAAGATCCGGAAAAAATACTGGATGAGATGGCAGCGGGAGTTAGTGTGGTGGATCAGCAACGCTTTTTTAGAGTAGCTGACCGGAGGCAAGCCATAAAGCTGGCAGCCCAACTCGCTAACATACCCGGAGATATTATTCTCATTGCAGGCAAAGGCCACGAAACATATCAGGAAATAGCAGGCAAGCGCTTTCCATTTGACGATAAAATCATATTAAAAGAAGTTTTAATATGATTATTAAAAAGTTAATTATCATTCTCAGGTTGGTTTTAACAGGTACAGCGGGCGACGGTCTCAAAAGTGAAATCTTACCCCGCTTCCCTGTTTTTTCAAACAGCGGGATATTCAGGATATAAATCATGCTCTATCATTTATTCGAATATATAAACAAACACGTAGACATACCGGGTGCCGGTCTTTTCCGGTATATCTCATTCCGGGCAGGAGGGGCATTGATCTTTTCGTTGTTAATTTCGATGATATTTGGTAACCGGATCATCCGTTACCTGCGCGCCAGACAGATCGGGGAATCGGTAAGGGACCTGGGGTTGAGCGGTCAAAAAGAAAAAGAAGGTACCCCAACCATGGGAGGGATTATCATTATCCTGTCCATTGTTGTTCCATGTTTGTTATGGGCCAGATTGGACAATGTCTATATCTTATTGATGTTGCTGGTGACCTGTTGGTTGTTTTTGATCGGCTTCCTGGATGACTATATAAAAGTATTTAAAAAGAATAAACAAGGCTTAAAAGCAAAGACCAAATTAATAGGCCAGATCGGGGTAGGACTGATTGTCGCACTCACGTTGCTTTATAATAAAAACGTTTTGATCCGACTCCCTGAGACCGAAGCGATCGCTAATCAATATGAGATTGTGGAAAAATTACCTGCGAATACGGATCCTTCCAATGATCGTACCCTGGTCCATGCGCGATCCTTATCCACCAATGTGCCCTTTACTAAAGGCAATGTGTTTGATTATTCAGATTTATTGAGTTGGATAGGACCGGTGGGCCAATCGTTAACCCCGCTATTGTATATCCTTATTGTAATTTTTATTGTAACGGCAGTATCCAATGGTTCCAATCTCACAGATGGACTGGATGGGCTGGCTACAGGGGTATCGGCCATTGTAGGGGTGACGCTGGGCGTATTTGCCTATGTCAGTGGTAATGCCATCTTTGCGGATTACCTGGGTATTTATTTTATTCCCAATTCATCGGAACTGGTCATTTTTACCGCTTGTTTTATCGGGGCTTGTATTGGTTTCCTCTGGTACAATTCTTATCCGGCCACCGTGTTTATGGGTGATACGGGTAGCCTGACGCTCGGGGGCATTGTAGCAACATTGGCCATTGTATTGAGAAAAGAGCTTTTATTGCCGGTATTGTGCGGCATATTCTTTATCGAAATATTGTCCGTTTTAATTCAGGTTTCTTATTTCAAGTACACCAAAAAAAAATATGGCGAAGGACGTCGCATATTCAAAATGTCCCCGCTTCATCATCATTTTCAGAAATCCGGGATGCACGAGGCAAAGATTGTAAACCGCTTCTGGATCCTGGCGGTATTATTGGCCGTAGTCACCATCATCACCCTTAAAATCAGGTAATATGCTTCAGATTACAGCAAAAAAAGAATGGAAAGGAGATAAGGTAATGTGGCTGATCGTAGGCATTCTGATTGGTTTTGGTCTGTTGGCAGTCTATAGCGCTACGGGTAGTATGGCCTACCAGCGTTATAGGGGTAATACTGAAATATATCTTTTTAAACAACTCGTCATGGTGGGCCTGGGTCTATTGTGTATGTATGCCTGCCATCGTCAGAATTATCTCATCTATAATAAGCTGGCACCTGTTTTATTTTTAGCAGCAGTGCCCCTTTTGATTTACACGCTGGCTTTCGGGGTCGAAACCAATGAAGCCAAACGCTGGATCACCTTACCGGTCATCAACCTCTCCTTTCAAACCAGTGATTTTGCCCGGTTGGCACTGATTATTTATTTAGCGAGGTCCTTGTCCAACAAACAAGAATACATCAAAGACTTTAAGAGCGCTTTTATTCCCATCATGGTGCCGATATTGATCATCTGTGGCCTGATTGCCCCGGCTAACCTTTCCACTGCCTTGTTGTTGTTTTTAACCTCGGTCATGCTGATGTATGTGGGCAGGGTTTCGTTTAAATACATTTTTATGATGGCTATTTTTGGATTGATGATGTTTGGGATCGTAGTCCTGGTCTGGTGGTTCTTTCCGGATGCTGTCCGGGTGGAAACCTGGATATCACGCATCAGCGACTTTATGTCCAATGAAAACGGGGGTGGCTATCAGGTTCAACAATCTAAAATTGCAATTGCCAATGGCTCCTGGTTGGGAGTAGGCCCGGGTAATAGTTCACAACGCAATTTTCTGCCGGCGGCTTATGCTGACTATATCTATGCTATAATATGCGAAGAGTATGGTTTGATTGGTGCTACAGGTATTCTACTCTTGTACCTCTGGTTATTATTTCGTGTTTCCCGAATTGTAATGAAAAGCCCGAAAGCTTTTGGGGCTATCCTGGCTATGGGATTGACCCTTAACCTGGTTGTTCAGGCTTTTGCCAATATGGCCGTTTCCGTAAATCTGGTACCCGTAACCGGACTGACCCTGCCTCTGGTCAGCATGGGAGGTACTTCTGTATTATTTACGAGTGTAGCGTTTGGCATTATCATGAGTGTTAGTAAATACATCGAGTCTATTCAGGAAGAACAACCTGCACCGGAGAAAGAATTGATCCCGTTGTCGAAAAATGATCTAACCACTAAAACGAATGCCGATGAAGGTGATTATTAGCGGTGGAGGAACCGGTGGCCACATTTTCCCGGCAATTGCAATTGCCCAGGAATTGAAGCAGAGAAATACTGCCACGGCGATTCTTTTTGTTGGTGCAAACAGAAGAATGGAAATGGAAAAAGTTCCTCAAGCCGGATTTGACATCCAGGGATTGGATGTGGCCGGGTGGAACAGAGCTTCCTTGGTTAAAAACCTGGGCTTACCGTGGAAAATAACCAAAGCGATGATCGCAGGTTATAAAATATTAAAATCATTCAAACCCACCATAGTGGTTGGGGTGGGAGGTTATGCCAGTGCGCCTATGCTGTACCTGGCCACCTGGTTAAAAATACCAACACTGATCCAGGAACAAAACTCATTTGCGGGAAAGACCAATACGATATTAGGAAAAAAAGTGGACAAAGTCTGTGTTGCTTACGAAAACATGGATAAGTTTTTTCCAAAGGATAAAATTGTGGTCACCGGAAACCCGGTGCGGAAAGACTTGATCAACCTGGCCAGTAAAAAAGAGGAAGGGATTGAATATTTTAAACTATCAGAGGAAAAAAGAACAGTACTGATCATGGGAGGAAGCCTGGGTGCACGATCCCTCAACGAAAGTATGGCTTCCCAAACCCAGTTCATTGCCAATCAAAGTTCAATACAATGGATCTGGCAATATGGTAAACAAGGGGCTGCCCAATATCGGGATTGTGCTACAGCTCAGCTGGAGCAGGTAAAAGCAGTGGAGTTCATCGACCGGGCCGATCTGGCCTATGCTGTTGCTGATGTACTACTTTGCAGAGCCGGAGCACTGACTATTTCTGAAATACTCATTGCCAACAAACCGGTTATTTTGGTGCCTTCCCCTATGGTCGCAGAAGACCATCAAACCCATAATGCGTTAGCCCTGGTTAACAAAAGTGCAGCCTGGATATTACCGGATGCGGAGGTAATTGCATCGGGGGCTGCCCGGGTAATCGAATTGCTCAATGACGATCTGACTATAAACAGTATGAAACATGCCCAGCTGGGTCTGGCCCGCATGGATGCAGCCCAGGCCATAGTGGATGAAATTTACCGGTTAAATCAGCAAGCAGCATGAAGAAGTTCTTCAGAAATATCGCTTCTGATCACAATATGCTTAAGCTGGGCATGGGGCTTACGATTTTGTTGTTTATCGTGTTTTACAACCGGGCGGGAAGATTTAAAGAAAAAACACTTTCCGGACCCATGAAGGTGCAAGTCGAACATCTGGAGAGTGGAAATGATTTTATCACGACGGAGGAAATGAGAGAAAAAGTCCTGAAGAAATTTCAAAGCGAATTTTCAGGAGTGCCTTTGGATAGAATAAATCCACTTCAACTGGAATCCGAATTACAATCACTGGATTTTATCAAGTCTACAGACGTTTATCTCGATGCCAATAATTGCCTCAATATTTATGTGCGTCAGCGTGAACCTATTTTAAGGTTGATTTCACCGGAAGGCCGGAGCCAGTATGTAGATAAAGATGGCAGCCTGATGCCGGCGTCTATCCATTATTCACCCAGGGTACTGGTTGCTTTTGCAGCCGTTGGGCAACGTCGGGATTCGCTGAATATCCATAGTCCGGGGTTGGAAAAAGATCTGTTTGACCTTGCAAAGTATATTGAGGGCGACCGCTTTTTAAATGCTTTGGTGGAAGAAATACTGGTCAATGAGCAGCTCGAATGGAGTTTGATTCCCAAATTTGGGCCATCCACTATTTTACTGGGCAGTTTGGAATACTTGGAAGACAAGACTACACGGCTTAAACGGGTATACAAAGAGATTTTACCCATACAGGGCTGGGACTATTACAATTTAGTAAACTTAAAATTTTATGGACAGGTCATATGTACCAAACGAGCATAATACAATCTATTTATCATACTAAAACCAATAAAGATGAATGCAAAGGACTTTAAAAAAATGAATATAGTAGCTGCCCTGGATATAGGCACTACTAAAGTATGTTGCATTGTAGGCAGGAAAGACGAATATGGTAAAATCGATGTCATCGGCACCAGCAAGGTTGAATCTGAAGGGGTGTTGCGTGGAGTGATTGCCAATATCGACAAAACCGTAAAGGCAATTTCTGATGCAGTGGACCTTGCGGAAAAGGATGCCCAATGTGAAATCCAGGAAGTTTTTGTCGGCATTGCAGGCCAGCACATCAAAAGCCTTCAACACCGCGGTATTCTGGCCAGGGACAACAGCGAAACAGAAATTTCAAAAGACGATATCGACCGTCTCGTTCAGGATATGTATAAACTCGGTTTGACACCGGGGGATAAAATCCTTCATGTCATCCCGCAGGAATTTACGGTAGACAATGAACAAGGGATTGTAGACCCTATCGGGATGTCAGGTCACCGGTTGGAAGCCAATTTTCATATCATCACCGGTCAGATCGCAGCTACAAATAATATCATGCGTTGTGTAGAACGCGCAAATCTGAAGGTAGCGGATATGACGCTGGAACCCATAGCCAGCGCGGAAGCAGTATTGAGCAAAGAAGAGAAAGAAGCGGGAGTGGCCCTGGTCGATATTGGCGGAGGTACCACGGATATTACTATTTTCCAGGACGGTATCATCCGGCATACCGCGGTGATTGCTTTCGGAGGAAATGTAATTACCAAAGACATCAAAGAAGGTTGTACGGTGATGACAGAGCAGGCTGAAAAACTTAAGGTCAAATTCGGCTCAGCCCTGGCGGATGAAATTGTGGACAACAGGATAATCACAATACCCGGACTTAAAGGTCGTGACCCCAAGGAGATTTCCGAAAAAAATCTTTCCCGGATTATCCAGGCCCGGCTAGAGGAGATCCTTGATCTGGTAATGTATGAAATCAGGCGTTCGGGATATGAAAAGAAAATGATCGGTGGTATTGTATTGACGGGGGGAGGCGCTTTGCTGAAAAATTTTGAACTGCTGTGTGAGTATCATACCGGTTTACAAACCCGAATCGGTTATCCGAATGAACATTTTGGATACGGTTTTAAGGATAATATCTCCAGTCCGATCTATGCCACAGGTGTAGGGCTATTGATGTACGGGTTAAAAATGAAAGAAAACCAGCAAAAAATGCTGTTGAATTCGCGAAAAGAGAAAATTACTGCTGCCATGGAAAAGGTGAGCCAGGCTGAATTAGGGCTGGAGAGCACACCAGTCACGAAGTCTGTACCACCTGCTGCTGTCAACACGGAAAGCCTTAAAAAACCATTGGTCACCTATATCAAACGTTTTTTTGAACCTACTCCGGATCCGGATTTACGTTGATAACGGACTTTTTAATAAATAATAAGACTTAAGATTTCAAAATATTAAAAACTATAAAACCATGATGTTCGAAATATTAAAAGAGACAGGCAATATCATCAAAGTGATTGGTGTTGGCGGTGGTGGCAGCAATGCAGTTTCCCATATGTATCGTCAGGGAATTGCCGGAGTTGATTTTATCATTTGTAACACAGATAACCAGGCCATGGAGACCAGTCCGGTCCCGGTAAAAGTGCAGCTGGGGCCTCTGCTGACAGCCGGTCGCGGAGCCGGTTCAAAACCGCATATGGGCAAACAAGCCTGCATTGAATCCCTGGAAGAAATCCAGGCATTAATCAATGACAATACAAAAATGGTATTTATCACAGCCGGAATGGGAGGAGGTACAGGTACGGGCGCGGCTCCTATCGTGGCTAAAATAGCCCGTGAGATGGATATTCTCACTGTCGGGATAGTGACTATACCTTTTCCGTTTGAAGGAAAAAGGAGAAGGGACCAGGCCATTGAAGGTATTGAAGAGATGAAACGAAATGTGGATGCCCTCATTATCATTTCCAATGAGAAACTGCGTCAGATCTATGGCAATTTACCGGTAAGTGAAGCATTTAATCATGCCGACGATATATTGTCTACCGCGGCCAAAGGTATAGCAGAGATCATTACCATGGCGGGTAATGTCAATGTGGATTTCGAAGATGTCAATACCGTGATGCGCAACAGCGGAGTGGCTATCATGGGCACAGCCTCTTACGAAGGTGAACGCCGGGCCCATCATGCTGTAGTCAATGCATTGAGTTCACCCTTATTAGAAGAAAATGACATCCGCGGTGCTCAACATATCCTGGTCAATATCTCTTACGGTTCCCTGGAAGTGACCATGGACGAAATTTATGAGATTACTGAATATGTACAGGAAGAGGCAGGGTATGGCACGGATATCATCTGGGGCAATTGTTTTGACGAAAGATTGGGCAATAAGATTTGTGTGACGATCATCGCTACCGGCTTTGAACAAAATTTTGGCCACAAACAGATTGAAATCAAGGATAAAATTAAAGTCTCCCTGGAAGAAGAAAAACCAAACCAGGCATTGCGCGAAGTCTTTGATTTTGGGGAGACCACCAATGAAAAGACTGTTGAATTTGAGACTTCATACCGGGATACACAGGTTAAAAGTATGGAAGAACCCTATATCCGGTCTGACGTAAAAAATGAAAATCCAAACCGGATGGAAGAGGACCGCAAAATTAAAAATGAAACGGCAGAAAATAAAACGGAGACCGGCAGGAAGATGAGGTTTCAAATGCACCAGATGAAAAATACGGCTGACCTGGAGAATCAACCAGCTTACCTGAGGCGCAATGTCAACCTGGATGATGTGCCTTCTTCCAAAGACCACAATAATTCAAAATGGACCATTTCAAACGACGATGAACCTCAGATCAGGGAAAATAACTCTTACCTATATGACAATGTAGATTGAATTAATTATCGGCATAATAATTGTTAGTCTTTTACCTATAAATTGGTTTTGCATGATACGGCTGTTACTTCTTTGGACAGCCGTTTTTATTTTATTCCGGATCCAAGGGATTCCTTTACCGTCTTCACGATCAACTTAACTTCAGGTTTAGGCTGACACATGACCTTTGTCTTTCATTGTTTTGTGCAATGAATCAGGTGGTTGGTATTCGAGACAACCATTCGAGCAGGTACTGCCATACCTTATGTTTTCCTTTTTCATTGTGTATTTCGTGCAGCATATCTGTCCAGATTTTTAATTCGGCCCGGGGGCCCCAGTGGTTTTTAAGAGCTTCAGTGCCTGCAGGCAACGTAATCAGGTCTTTGGCACCATGCATCATCAATACCGGGTAGGGTGGGGTCCAGGCCTGGTTCAATAATACATGGGCGTTTTCGAAAATGCTGGCACCTGCTCCTAAACTTATACGGTCATGAACCAGGGGATCTGATAAATATAATTGAACAATG
>JAWXBI010000132.1:0-75238 GCA_034439915.1 Saprospiraceae bacterium
ATAAACAACTATAATCAGTAAAATATATTTGTGACATATTATTATATTATTTAATATGATAATATATGTTTCGCAGAGAATGAACCGCAATTAGATATAGTTTGGATTTAATATCTAATTATACAACTAACCTATGTTCCTGAATTATGGCAGGATTTGACCTTTTCTGAGATTGAATAATTGAAAAAACTACAACCGGCAATCTCCCCATTGATTTGCCAGTGTAGGAGTGAACTCGATTGGGTTGCAAAGGCATCCCGTCCCAAATTAATAAATATCTAAAATCTAAGATCTCATGGAGAAAACTACACGTGATTGTTCGAGCCTAATTGGCAAATTTTTTAAATTTAAAGTGATCCCGCTGATCATATTCTTGGGATTGTCCGTATGGAGTAATGAACTCCAAGCTCAGGCATGCCCAATGACGTGTCACAACGTCAATTTATCCCTTGACACCGTAACGGGCGGAGCATCCCAAATGGTCCCAGAAGACTTATTGTCAAATCCGGCTTCCTGCCCTGGAGGTGTGTTTGGGATAGTGCTTTATGATCCGGCTGGAAATGAAATTGGTTCTATTGTGGACTGCAGATGGGTGGGGTACACCCTGATCGGTAAGGTCATAGACAGCATTACCGGCAATAGTTGTTGGTCGAAGGTTAAAATTGAAGATAAAGCAGGTCCAAACCTGAATTGTGTCCGTGATACGGTATCCTGCTTTCTTTTGGATGAATATACTGCCGGATTGGATCGTTTTCCTTTAGGACAGGCCACAGACAATTGTGGTATAAAAGCAAAGGTTTCTATTTCAATGGTCTGTAACGAATTTCCTTGTACCAATCTGGAATTCGTTGGATTATGTGTCCGGACGGTCATTGCCACGGATAAGTGGGGGTTGACCTCAACCTGTCAGGACAGTTTGTGGGTCTCCAGAGATACTTTAGCTAATTTGATAGGACCCCGGGATACCATCATAGACTGTCATGTTGCCGATACCATTGCAAAGGATGCAAATGGCAACCCGCTTCCTCAGCGCGTTGGTGTGCCAACTATCAATGGCAACTCGGTTTGGCCAAACAATAATGTCTGTAAAATATTGAGCAGATATACGGATACAAATTATCCAATCTGCGGAAAGAGCAGAAAAATACGCCGGCAGTGGACGGTTACCGATTGGTGTACTAGGAAAGATACAGTTGCCATCCAGTGGATTAAAATTCAGGATACCACTGACCCGGTCGTACCCGAATTTCCAATCATAAATGCAAATGTGGGGCCTCACGATTGCAAAGCACCTGTCGATATTATAAAGACAAACTTTATGGATTGTTCCGGAATTAAAGAAGTGTTTTATACTGCCACCATCTTCCACTCCGGACATGGTGGAAGTCCTTATGTACTTAATGGTTACCTGGTTGCACCCAAAACAAGAATTTACCTTCCGACAGGCTCTCATGAGATTCACATTTTTGTAACCGATAGTTGTTTAAATATTACAGAAAAAATACTGTTGGTCAATGTAAATGACCTGACTCCTCCAACTCCGGTTTGTGATGAAAGAACGGCCACTACCTTGGATCCGACCCAATGCTGCGCGCGCATATATGCTAAAGATCTCGACAATGGAAGTTATGACAATTGTTGCGGAACGTTGTATTTCTCCATCGCACATATGGATACACTCATTAGATACCACGATTTATTGGTCGCAAGAATTATTGCTAAGTTTGGTGTAACTAAATACCAGCAAAAAGTCAACTTTTTCGAATTGTTGATTGATCGATGGATGAACTGTCTTTATTTTGACGATTTTATAAACCTCGGTGCCTGCGGTAATCAACAATTGGTATTGAGGGTTGCTGAAGCATGTAAAATCCGACCCTATGATCCCCATGTAAATGGTGAATCAGAACATAGTTATTATTGTAAAGCTGCTTATTCCAATCCTGAAGGATACAGCAACGACCAGGGTACAATTGATATTACAATTGCTGAAATACTCGGAAACATTCCGGCCAATCTGATTAATACCAACTTTACTACTGCACCTAAAAATTACAATGATTGTATGGTGCAGGTAAATGTATCGGACAAACAAGCGCCTACCTGTGAAGTAGCCTCAGAAAAATACGCTTATTGTGACGGTGTGCCTTATGTTAATGTTTTTGAAAACAAATATTCCAATGGATACAACAACCTGTTGAATTGTTCTAATGCGAATGGTATTTATGATACTGCCTACCTGAAGCTGGATCAGTACGACAACGGCGGACAAGTGAATCCCTATACTTTGTTTGACATCCCGTTATTTAAAGACAATTGCGGTGCCGTCAAAGTAGATACCCTTACTTCGGGGAGTCTCAATAATTGCGGGGCCGGTACATTGCTCAGGACCTGGACCGGTACAGACCAATGCGGTTTATTAACGACCAGTTGTTCTCAAAAATTAAAGGTTTTGCACCGCTCAGACTTTGAAATCCTGTTCCCGAAAGACCTGGACACCAATTGTATCAACAACCCGATACTCTTCAATAATCCTTCTGGGGAGAATTATCCAAAAGTGTTTGATGACGACTGTGAACACATTGGAATTTCATTTCAGGATCAACGATTTGAAATTGCCAGTGATGCGTGTTATAAAATCGTACGAACCTGGAAAATTATCGATTGGTGTGTTTACGACCCAAATCAATCTAAAAATTACAAGGATTTTATAGTAGATACCAGTGCAGAATACCGGGCTGTCTCAGACAAAAAATTAGACCGGTTTTGCCAATTCAGATACCTGAAGGACAATGGAGATGGTGTTATTATTTATACGCAGATCATTAAAGTAGTGAATAAGATCGCACCGACCATAACCAGGTTGGACAGCACGATCGTCTGTGCCGGTAATCCGGTATCTTGTTTAGGTCATGTCGCGCTTACCATGGGCGTTACCGACGACTGTACCGCACTTAGCGAAATCAAATGGGTTGTGCTGATCGATTCTTTTAACAATGGTTCAGTAAATAAAACTATTTATCTCGTTGGCGCTACCGCTACCCTGAGTGGTGGATTCCCGACAGGTAAACATAAAATCACTTTTATTGCCAGTGATCTTTGCGGCAATACAACTGTCCGTGAGAATATTGTCGAAGTAGAGTTATGCAAAAAACCTACTCCTTATCTGTTGAACGGATTGGCCGTGAATTTAATGCCTATCGACAACAACTCGGATGGTACACCCGAGTCGGGCATGGTAGTCATCTGGGCCCAGGACTTTGACGCAGGTAGTTCTGCAGGATGTGGTCAACACGTGGTAGCTTACTCATTCTCCAGTGATACTTCCAACAAATTCAGAACCTATACCTGTGACAGTATAGGGCAACGGTTTGTAAAAGTTTGGGTAACAGACAGCTACGGTAATCAGGATTTTGTGACTACCTACATTCTGATACAGGATAACAACAAAGCTTGTTCACCGGGTCCTCAGGCTTTAAAAGCAAGTATTGCCGGAAAGGTAAAAACCGAGGATCAGTTTGACATTGAAAAAGTAAACGTTGTCCTGGATGGCAGTGTGATGCAGCCTTTCCTTACCAAATCAGATGGGACCTATGCATTTCCGAATATGCCGGTCGGTGGAGGTTATAAAATAATGCCTAAAAAAGACGTTAACCCGATGAATGGGGTATCCACGCTGGATATTTTGTTAATTCAAAAGCATATCCTTGGAATTTTACCGATCAAATCTCCTTATAAGCTGATTGCGGCTGATATCAACAAATCAAATGATATCTCTACCGTGGACCTGGTTGAGCTCAGAAAATTGATATTGGGTATTTATGAAACCTTCCCGACCAATCAATCCTGGAGATTTATACCGAAGGGATATGTCTTTAAAAACCCGAATAATCCTTTTGACGGCGGATTTCCGGAGCATCAAGCTATACCTTCTTTCAATCAAAATACCTTCGTTGATTTTGTAGGAGTAAAGATCGGTGATATCAATAGTTCAGTGACCGCTAATCAGTTATTGGGTGCAGAGTTCAGGTCACCAGGAGAAGAACTGACACTGAAAACTGAAAACATACGATTTAAAGCCCACGAGCAAGTCCTCGTACCGATCTATGCGGCAGACGTAATGAAACTACAAGGATTTCAATTTACCCTTTCTTTTAATAATCAGGCCCTGAAATTTGATCAGATTATTCCCGGTGCTGTTGAAATGAGTAACGCCAACTTTGGTATTCAAAAGGCTGCAGAAGGTATGATTACCGCCAGCTGGACTACGATCAAACCGGCTGGGATTGGTGACCAGCCACTATTTACCCTGAAGTTCATTGCTCTACAAAGTGCTCAACTGCAGGATAAACTGGTAATCAATTCAGTCATTACTAAAGCTGAAGCATATAACGCTCGCAATGAAGTCATGGGAGTTAAACTACAAATCGGTCAATCCGCTTACAACGAAGCCCTCGTCCTTCTCCAGAATGTACCCAATCCCTATACACTTGAGACCAGGATAGGGTATCATATGACAGGTTCTGGGACGGCAATATTAAATGTATATGATTTAAACGGAAGGATGATAAAACAACTTAACCTGAAACATCAAAAAGGGTACAACGAAGTAAAAATCAACAAGAAGGATTTAAATGCTTCCGGAGTATTGTATTATCAATTGCAAGCACCAGGCTTTACTGCCACAAAGAAAATGGTTGTCTTAGAATAGGCAACCCTGCGATATACTGTTTTTGGGATGGGACCCCTCTTCATCAAAGGGTGAAGGGGGTCTTTTTTTTTATTTAAAGAAGGAAATTAAATTCATGGTGATCGTAAAGTAAAACAGGATTACTTTTGCACCGAAAATGGCCAGGGCACTAGGAATAGATTATGGGCTAAAACGAACAGGTTTATCTGTCACTGACCCATTGCGGATTTGTGTCAACCCTCTACCAACCATACCCACCGGGGAAATAATGGATTTCATTGAGGATTATTTGAAAAAAGAAAAAATCGACCTGATTGTTTTGGGTGATCCTTACCACCGGGACGGAACACCTACTGACCTCCATGTGCAGATCCATACTTTTGCAGAAGCATTACGACTAAAATATCCTGAAATCATTATTGATTTTCATGACGAAAAATTTACCAGTATCCAGGCTGTTCGTAGTTTAATTGGTAAGGGAACACCGAAGGAAAAAAGAAATAAATCCGCCATCGATCAAATGAGTGCGGTATTAATCTTGCAGGGTTATTTAAAACATTATTGAAATATGATATTGCCGATATATGCTTATGGACAGCCGGTCTTAAAACAAGAAGGATTAATATTGGATTTCTCCGCCTATGAGGACCTGGATGCCTTGATCCAAAATATGTGGGACACGATGTATTCCGCAAAAGGAGTGGGTTTGGCGGCTCCTCAAATAGGCCTTAGCCTCAAATTATTTGTAGTGGATACCAAACCTTACGAAGAAGATGGAAAATCTTTTGAAGGAATAAAAAAAGTCTTTATCAATCCGGTTAAGCTGGAAGAAAACGGTTTGCCGTGGGCTTTTGAGGAAGGTTGTCTTAGTATTCCGGACTTAAGGGCGGAAGTTGACCGAACCCCGCTTATCCGACTAAAGTATCATGACCAAGCCGGCACCGAACTCGAAGAATTATTTGATGGGCTTAACGCCAGGGTAATCCAGCATGAATATGATCATGTACAGGGTATCCTGTTTATTGATCGGTTAAAACCTTTAAAAAAAAGAATGATGCAGCGAAGGTTGGATGCCATAAAGAAAGGCCAGATTGAATCCGACTACCGGTTAAAGTTTTACCGAAAGCCATGAACTTTATGAACTTCCAGCTGGCGATCAAGGTATTTAGCTATCAGGTCAAATTCAATGTTCACCCGATCTCCCGGTTGTATAGTCCGAAAATTAGTGTGCAGATAGGTATAGGGGATAATAGAAACCTGGAATGCCCCGTATTTAAGATCTGAAATAGTCAGGCTTACCCCATTGACGCTAATCGAACCTTTCTTAATTGCCAAAGTGGAATAGGCGTCAGGTAATTCAAATTCATAGACCCAACTTCCGTCCTGATCGATAACACGCTTACAAGAAACTGCCGCATCAATATGGCCCTGGACCATATGACCTTCCCATCGGGAATCTATTTTGACAGCGCGTTCTAAATTGATTATATCTCCCTCGTGCCGGTCTTCAAAATTGGTAATATGTAAGGTCTCCCTGACCAGGGTGCACCGATGCCAATCAGGACCCAATTCATCAATAGTCAGACAGGCTCCATCATGGGATAGACTTTGATCGATACGCAATTGCGGCGTTAGGGGCGACTCAATGTACAATTCCAGGTTAGATAGGGAGTTCTTGATTTTTATTATCCTACCCGAGGCTTCAATAATTCCGGTAAACATTATCTCAATATTTGTATAAACCCTTTGCGGTCTTCTACGATTTGATTCGTATTTTCCTGAAATCCGAATATCCTGCAGATGTAATAATATGTTCCTTCATTTAGATCCCTTCCTTTTTTATCCTGCCCATTCCAACTGATCAGTGGATTTTCTGTTTCAAATAATACTTCTCCCCAACGGTTGTATACCTGAAATTCAATTTTTAACACCCCTGAATTAATTCTTGGAATATATAAATCGTTCGATCCATCCCCGTTGGGAGTAAAGCTGTTGGCCAACTCGTACTCTAGTTTACAACTGGGGGGGCAAACTTCGTTGAACAGTTTGCTCTCATTGCCGGTATTATCGACTGAAGTGACTAGGTAACAACCGGTAAAGCCTGAGTCAGGGATATGTTTTATCGTATTGACCGAAGGGTCTAGTATAGAAAAAATCTTAGTAAATGTTGAGGTTGTAATACTGTTCTTAAAATATATATTAAAGCCTTTAAGGTCGTCTATGAAACAAGTATCTGTATTTCCAAAGCGCCAGCTCAATTCATTTACAGTACTTCCGTCCTGGTCTTTAACAATACAATTTCTCGCAATGGCAAGCACCGGTTTACAGGGTGCAACAGTATCCACTGGTAAAGCACAGATTTCCTGTGAAAAATTCATGATCGGCGAAGGCAGCCCGGCAATTCCGTAAGTGCCTATGGATTGGATTTTATAACAATATTCTATATTGTTGTTCACCTGTCTATCCCGATAGGAGTTGGAATTTGAATTGCCTATTAATTCGAATGCAGCAGCAGGCGATTTTCTCCAAATTTCATAATTAAAATTGTTCCAGGGAGATTCAACTTCCCAACGGAGGAGCACCTGCCGATCAGATCCAACTGCTTGCTGAAATATGGAAGAAGAAGGAAAAGAAAGGCCATAGGGTCTGGTTTGATTGTTTACGAAAAACTGCAACTGATACGAATATGGTCTGGTGCTGCTAGATACATTCTTATCCACATATAACGTGTCGGTAAAATTGCTAAAAATAGTTGAAGTAAAGGTCGCACCGGCCACGGGTGTAAATACCGTATTTGGCCTAAAAATACCTTCCGCACGCAACAACACGATTTTATAAGGGCCGGGGTTTTTGAGCGTATCCAGATCAATGGCCAGTGGCATGATCCAACGTACTTCTATTTCACCCTGATTGAGGTCAGTAATATTTACGGTCGTTTTGGTAATAAAGGGCAGGTCGCGTTTCAATTGAATACACGTCTCTTCTGACGGCAAGCTTACAGTTCGGTTATATGAATTTCCGCCAGGTGAAGTCAGAGCAAATTCCGCCAGAATCCTGTAACAATGAGTTTTTCCGGATTCCACCATATCATCTTCAAAAAAATACGTGTCATTGATCTTTGTTCGCACATTGGAGGCGATTCGGACATAGCCCTTGCCTGCTAAACCCGGAGTGCAGGTGTCAATCACAAACTGATTGCTGTTAATTTTTCTCCAAACCGAAAACCCTTTAAAATAATCATTCACCGTCACTGCACACCCGTTAGGGTAAGTCCAGTTGACCCGTATCAGGTTGTTGCTGATGGAAGCTGAACCGACATCCCGGGGTGGGGGGCCAACAATTTTAATCCTGATTGTTTTCAAATCGGCAAGACCGGAGGAATCTTTAAAATTGTCAACTGCCCTAAAGACTACATTATAGGGTACTTGCGATATATGTTCACAGGAAGTTTGCCAGGTAAAGGTCCCGGTTGCAATTTGGTTCTGGAAACCTCTAGGGGCGTTAAAAACAGCTTTATTAACAATTACATTAAAGGGGCCCCCAAGTGCAGATATGGCAATTTTCTGGGTATTGTTATTGTCTGAAGCAGCAACTTTAAATTCTATTTTGCTTCCCGCTATGACACAAATATCATTAGGAAGGGTCAATACCGGAGGTTCATTGCTGCAATTCTCAATAGTAATTTGCATGTCCCGGATTATGGTATTGAGCAGGATGCCATTGCGATACTCCTTGATAAGGATGGCTATGTTATATTCTCCTTCTTTTTGAGGGGCATTCCAGACAAAATTGCCATTGGTCTTATCCAGCGAAATTTTGTTGTCTGCACCGGGAATGATCTGATCCGGAAACCTGTAATTTGGTACTTCAGAGCCGGTTGCCTGAAATGGAACGATGAGTTCGTAAGCTAATGAGTCCCCATCCGGATCATAGGCATTGATATTGTGGATAAATTTTTTACCTATACATCCAAAATCAATAGGAGGCTGGAGTAAAATAGCTGAATTATTGTAACCCTGAATAGTGGAATTGAGCAAAGTGAGGGTAGTGGCCAGATGAAATTGTATTCCTACTGAATTGGGAAAATTCAGGTTTAGAATATTACCCACCCGGTTGGGGTCCGTCATATTTACGGTATAGGTCCCTGTGCCGGGATAAGTATGTTCAGCGACATAAAAATTGCGTTTGGTATCATTTTGAAGGATTTCACCTTTTCCCAGGGGCCCATTGATACGATAAATGGACTGGGTTTGGCCATCGCCCCAGGATAAAGTAATACTGTCCCGGTCTGCCCCGGTGCTGCTGGCTTTAGTATAGGTTGTTACGGTCAACCTGATTTTCAGCGGTCCGATCTGAACATAAGTGATGTCCCCGGCGCGGTTATGAGTGGCATATAGAGAAGGAGCAATAAAAATCAACCCAATGGCAAAAAAAGCATGCAGCAACTTCTTTCTATCAATAGGAATGCTATGTAAGAACATAAAATTCATCAGTTAACAAAAATACCGTTTTTTTGAACCCCGGGATCACTGCTTTATCTGAATGTATATAACGATTCAAAATCACCCTAAATTGAGATGGCACAATAAAATAATATACTATTTCAGGCAGTTTTCAGCAGCAGTTCAACCCATTAAGTCCAGGCATTCTTTAACTGCATCGTTCCAATCCCTTAGCCCAGGTTTAAAAGTATCTTCAATTTTCGACAGGTCAAGGACACTATAGGCCGGGCGGGGGGCTGGCCTTTTAAACTCACTGGAGGACATTGGACGGATATGACATTGAAGCCCCAGGTAATTGACAAAATACGTGGCAAAATCAAACCAGCTGATGGCTCCCCGGTTAGTACAATTATATGTTCCATACCACTCGGGGTTGTTGGGGTTGGCAAGTACCTTTGATAAAATTTGTCGTATTACTTTTGCCAGATCAGTTGCCCAGGTCGGGGCTCCGATTTGATCATTCACTATTGTCAGTTCTGACTTGGTTTTGGCCAGATCAATGATCGTATTCAAAAAATTGGACCCTTTTTGAGCATAAACCCAGGAAGTCCTTAGAATAATGGTTTTGGGGTGATGAAATTTCGACTTTTGTTCCCCTGCAAGTTTAGATGCGCCGTAGACATTCTTAGGTTTACAGTCATCCGTTTCTTTTAGTGGCCTTCTCAAATTATTGTGATATACATAATCGGTAGACAGGTGGATGAATGGTATATTATGGCGGTTACAGGCTTGAGCCAGGATGCGGGGACCTGAGGCATTGACAGCCCAGCATGGTTCGGCGTCTGATTCGGCTTTATCTACCGCGGTGTAAGCAGCGCAATTGACGAGAGCAGCGACCGCATTATTCTGAATAAAAGCGTCCAAGTGGTCCGGACGGGTAATATCCAGCTCGGTATGATTTAGGGCAATGGGTTTAAACACTTCGTCGTGTCCGAGTTGATCCAGTGTAGCCCGTCCAACCTGACCATTTGAACCTGTAATCAGGATTTTATAAGAAGCCATTTAGCGTTTTATAGTCCTTCAGAGAGGGTAGTTTAATATCTTTGGCTGATACTTCAAAGGATTCGCCCGTTAAAGGCCAGGAAATACCAAGGTCTGGATCGTCATAACGTATTCCCCTATCAGCAGAAGGGTTGTAGTATTGGTCACATTTATATTGAAAAATGGCTGTATCACTGAGCACCAGGTAACCATGAGCAAAACCGGGAGGAATATAAAATTGAAGGTGATTATATTCACTCAATATCAAACCATAATATTGGCCCAAGGTCGGGGAGTCATGGCGTAAATCAACTGCTACATCATATACGGAGCCCAGGGTGACCCGTACGAGTTTAGATTGCGCAAAGGGAGGTGCCTGAAAATGGAGACCACGCAGGACCCCTTTTTTTGAATACGACTGATTGTCCTGAATAAACAGATCTGTAACTCCGGCAGCAGCATATTTTTTGGTTGAATAAGATTCATAAAAATATCCCCGCTCATCCCCGAATAGCTCTGGTTTAATAACCTGAAGACCCGATATCGGGCAGTCTATGATTTCCAGAGGCATTGTTATTTTTCTTTAAAGAACATAGAAATCGGTAATCCTTTGAGATTATACCGGGCCCTTAACTGGTTTTCAAGATACTGCCGGTAATTGTTTTGAACATAATCCGGATTGTTGCAGAAAAAAGCAAAAGCAGGATATGGAGTGGGTACCTGAGTTACGTATTTGATTTTCACTAATTTACCCTTATAGGATGCTGGTGGGCTCTTTTCCAAGGCTTCTGCTAAAAATTCATTGAGGTCAGAGGTTTTGATTTTTTGTTTTCTGCGTTCACTCACGTCCAGGGCTGTTTCGACAACCTGAAATATCCTCTGTTTGGTCAAAGCAGAAATAAAAAGAATCGGAACATCATTGAAGGGAGCTAATTTATGCTGAAGGGTTTTCTCATATTGATAAAGTGTATTGGTCTCTTTTTCTTCCAAATCCCATTTATTGACCAAAATGACTATACCCTTATGTTTTTTAATCGCCAGGTTAAACAGATTTGAATCCTGCGCTTCGATACCGTGTTGTGCATCAATCATGAGCAAACATACATCACATTCTTCCAGGGATTTGATAGCCCGTATAACCGAATAAAACTCCAGGTCTTCATGTACCTTGGTTTTACGGCGAATACCGGCGGTGTCAATGAGCAGGAAGTTTTTTCCAAATTTATTATAAACCGTATGAATGGCATCCCTGGTCGTTCCCGGAATATCGGTAACAATATTCCTTTCTTCTCCAAGCAATGCATTAAGGAGGGTTGACTTACCAACATTCGGTTGCCCAATGATAGCGATCTGCGGTAATTTGTGTTCGGTTTCTTCAGTTTCACGAAGTTCAAACAATTCAACAACGTCATCAAGTAATTCACCCACTCCGGTTCCACTTATGGAAGAAAGGAAATAGGTGTTTTCAAATCCAAGCCCATAAAACTCATTGGCCAATAACATCCTCTGATGGTTGTCTACCTTGTTTACCGCCAGATATACCGGTTTTTTTGATCGCCGGAGATGATCGGCGATCTGTTCATCCAAATCAGTAATCCCGGTCGTTACATCAACCATAAATATGATGGCACTGGCTTCGTCGATTGCCAGTTTGACCTGGTGCCGGATGGCTTTTTCGAATATGTCCTCTGAATGTTTGACAAACCCACCAGTATCAACTACAGTGAAAGTTTTACCATTCCACTCACTGGACCCGTATATCCTGTCCCGGGTCACCCCGCTGGTATCATCGATGATGGCTTGTCGTTCACCGAATAAACGGTTAAACAGGGTTGATTTGCCGACATTGGGTCTGCCTACGATTGCTACTATGTTGCTCATGTTGTTTACTCAATAACCATATTTTTTTAATACTTCCGGATTATTTCTCCAGTTTTTCTCTACTTTAATTTGCAGATCGAGATACACCTGATGTCCCAAAAACTCTTCTATCTGATGCCTGGCCTGGATGCCAAGTTCTTTTATTGTTTCGCCCTTTTGTCCCAATAATATACCTTTCTGACTTTCCCTTTCTACAATAATATACACAAAGATCCTCGCAAATGGTTTGCCTTCTTTGGACACGGTCTCCTTATAATCATTGACCTGCACCTCGCAGGAATAGGGGATTTCATCATGGAATAAGCCGAAAATATGTTCCCGTATTATTTCTGCAACAAAAAAGCGTTCGTGCCGGTCGCTCATGTCCTCTTTAGGGTAGTAAGCCGGCCCTTCCGGGAGGGCTTCCAAAATTTCCGCGAAAAGCGGAGGGATGTTTTCCAAAGTCAAGGCTGAAACCGTAAAACTTTTGCCGAATTCAAACAGTTTGTTCCATTGTTCAACACTATCCTGGACCCTCGAAACACTGAACAAATCGGTTTTATTGACGACCAGCCACACCGGCATACTGCACTTGCGCAAAGCAAATATGATATCCTGATCTAAGAGTTCTGAAGGTGTAGTACAGAACAATAACAAATCTGCATCTTTTGTCCCCACATGTGCCTGCATATTCATTCTTTCCTGCAATTTGTATTGTGGGTTCTTAATCATCCCGGGGGCATCAGAAAAAATAGCCTGGTGACTTTCGTCATTGAATATTATAAATATCCGATGTCGTGTAGTCTGTGGTCTTTCACTTATGATGGCCAGTTTCTGGCCGCAAAATGCTTTCACGAGGCTCGATTTGCCGACATTCGGATTGCCAAAAAGATGTATATATCCTGATTTATGTGTTTTCTCCATTTCCGGCGCAAAGATACTCATTCGCAGCCGGTCTCCCGTATTAAGCTGCGCGGTCTCCCGGATGACCCAGCAGGAGATTTAACGTTTCACCAGCAGGTGGAATGGGTTAGTTCCTTAATCGTTTAGTTTGACGTTTCATGGATTTTTCTACCGTTGCAAATAAGATCGCGGGGTCCAACCGCCTCCATTCAATGGCATTAAAGGCGCTGCCAAAATGAATATAATATTGTAATCCTGCTGAAACCATTTCTTCCTCCAGATGTTCCATGACGCCCAACATAGTTATCCATCCACCCTCTTCCGATAGATCTTCCAGCCATTCTTCATAATAACAGTCATCCGAACTGTGGAAGTTATAAACATTGTCCAGGATCAGAATGTAAAATTTTATATCATGGCTGATCAATTTTTCAATAACATTGCGTTTCAGATACATAATGTCATTCTGGATGGCATCATTCCATTCACCGATAAATTCAATGACGGCAAATTGCTCAACATAGTCGACGAATAAAATTTTCAGATAGAGCGTACTGGATTCAAAATCATCCCATTGAGGATGGATATAATAATTGTAAATCGTGTTGGTAAATTCAAACTCATTGTATTGCCTTTTATAAAAAGGGGAGCGCGGGTCTTCCTCAGCCATATATTGATCTCTCCATTTAAAAAAAGGTTCGATGTCCTGCATATCTTTCTATCCGTTTATTTTTTGCGGCAAATTAAGGGAATAGCAGCCAATTTTTTTTGCCTTAACTTTCCGGTAGTTGAAGTCAAAAATTACCATTTGTATCACAGGACCTGAATCTTCAGGTAAGACCACCCTGGCCTCAACCCTTTCGGCATTTTTCCGGTGGCCCATGGTGTCTGAATATGCCCGACAACATCTCTCGTCCGGTGGGGTAGTGCTGACCGGAACTGATTTGGTAAAATTGGCACACCACCAGATTTATTCTGAAAATCAGGCACTCCAGACAGTGTCTGATGGTATCATCTGTGATACGGATATGGTGGTACTCAAGATATGGTGCCTGGAAAAATTTAAACGAACCCCCATTGCTCTGGATGCACTCTGCAATCATCACCGATATGGCATGACCTTGCTCTGCAAACCAGATTTAGCCTGGCATCCTGATCCGTTGCGTGAAAACCCAATGGATCGGGATCGATTATTTAACAGGTATCTTTTAGAAGTCCAAAATTTGCAATTGAACTGTAAAATAATTGAGGGACATGGCAAACAACGTGCCTTGCAAGCAATTAAAATTATCGAAGAGTATTTGAAACATCATTAACTTTGAGGGACTTAATATAGGGGTGCCCACTGATCATTGGATCACGGCTGAGATTATACCCGTTGAACCTGCCCGGGTAATTCCGGAAAGGAAACTGCATAAACTCCGATTTTATTAAGGATAAATTCGAAGTTATGCGATTAAAATATTTTGTTGTTTTGTTCTTATACTTCCTTTGCGGCAGGGTAGATGCTCAGGAGTATATTACTTTAATCATCCTGGGCCAGGGAGTGCCCGTTCCTGAAGTGCTGGTATATTCTGCTGATAAATCACGATCAGCGCGCTCCGATAAGGAAGGCATTATCCATTGGAATGCGCGAAACTTACCGGATACCCTGCACCTAAGCCATCTGGGTTATCTGGACCAGTCATTTATCATCCAATCTTCCTTTTTTACTGGTAGTCCACTAAAAATAGCCCTCCGGCAAAAAATAATCGAACTTGCTGCAGCCCAGATAGAAGCTAATTGGGTTAAACCAAATTCAATGGTGGTGCAATCTACCCTCAACGAAGAGGAAATTGATGCAAAATTTTTAGTTCAGGATATTCCCTATATTCTTCAGCATTTTCCATCCACGGTGAGTACCAGCGATGCAGGCAATGGGATTGGATACACCAGTATCCGGATCAGAGGACTGGACCCCACCCAAATCAATGTGATGATCAACGGGGTTCCGCTCAATGATGCGGAATCACAATCTGTATTTTGGGTGGACCTGCCCGATCTTATTGCCTCTGCCTCGGACATCCAGGTGCAAAGAGGGATCGGATTGTCAGGTGCAGGTCAGGTAGCATTTGGTTCTTCAGTGCTTATCAATACCAACAAACTCAGTTCAAAACCATTTATTCAATTGGAATCAGCAGCAGGGAGCTTCTCTACGTTTAAAAACAGTTTGCAATTTAATTCCGGTATGCTGTATCGTAAATGGAATTTTGGTGGACGGATATCCCAAATACAGTCAGCGGGATTTATTGAGCGGGCTAAATCAAAATTATGGTCGGGGTCATTTTCGATGTCCTATATCAGTCCTGTGAGATCGATTCGGTTTTTTCTTTTCGATGGGTTAGAAAGAACGTATCAGGCCTGGTATGGAATGCCCATCCAATATACCGACCTCCCTGCAAAACGTCGATTTAATCCCGCCGGTACTGAAAAATCAGGTGAACCCTATGAAAATCAGGTCGACCATTACCGGCAGACTCATTTTCAATTATTGCATAAAGAACTGGCCGGCCCTTTCTGGACATTGAACAATACCCTTCATTTTACGCCCGGCAATGGTTTTTATGAAGAATACAAGGCAGATCAGGAACCTCAGGAGTATGGTTTGCAGGGAACGGATGCAATCAGCCTGGTAAGAAAAAGAAACCTGAATAATTATTTTTTTGGTTCGATACATTCCGCAAATTATCAATCTCAAGGCATCGAATTGAATTCCGGTTTGGCATGGAATGGTTACCTGGGGAGGCACTTTGGCCAGGTTGTTCAAATAAATGATTTACCCTGGGACCCCACTTCAGATTATTACCATGATGAAGCCTCAAAATGGTCTGCCATGGCTTTTGGTACACTGAATTGGAAGTTTCAGAATTGGACCCTGGTTACCGACCTCCAGTATCGCTGGATGGTTTACCGCTATCTTCCAGAATTGGGCACCGCGCCTGCAACTATGAAGGTCTCTCACCAGTTTTTTAATCCCAAACTAGGATTGTCTCTGGACCTTAATCCCGACTTTCAGATGTTTGGATTTTCAGGACTGGCTCACCGGGAACCCAACCGGAATGATTATGTAAGGGCAGATCAGATACTACCCAAACCTGAACGGCTTTGGGACAACGAACTTGGTGCGAGATGGCAAACAAAACAACTACAGATCGAACAAAATCTGTATTATATGCTCTATAAAAATCAATTGATCCCTACAGGAAAACTCAACGACGTGGGGGCGTACATCCGAAGTAATGTCGAACGGTCTTATCGTTTTGGGACTGAATCCATAATCACCTGGAAACCCAACAAATGGCAGATTCAAGGCAATTTAAATGTGTCCAGAAACCGCACCATAATTTATAATGAATATGTGGACAATTGGGATTCCGGTTTACAGGAGACAAATCGTTATTACCAACAACCCATTGCGTTTTCACCTTCTATGGTGGCTAATCTTTCTGTTGAATATGAGCTATTGGATCGACAACGAGCTAAACAACAACAAATTTTATACCTGGAGCTGGCCGGGCAGGTCGTTGGTCGTCAATTTCTGGACGGAACAGGAGTAGCAGCGTCTGCTCTACCAGGGTACCAACTCACACAATTGGCTGTTCGATGCCATTTACAAGCCGCTGGCCGACTTGGCCTGGATTTGCGGTTTCAAATCAATAATATATTCAACGAAAGGTATGAAGCAAATGGCTGGATATATCGTTTCAAATCAAAGGATTATAATCCAGTTCCGGATGATCCGTTTGCGGCTGCTGAGGGTGCCGGTTTATACCACCTCAAAGGTATTTACCCACAGGCAGGTCGGAATCTTATGATAAGTTGCCGGATAAAGTTTGGGGAGGGACAGGAATGACTGCCAGCTAAAAATTATAAGTGAATCCAAAACGGTAGACTAAAGGCAGGTTGGTGCTCTGACTGTCGGCAGTGAGGTCGTACAGTAGTAATATCTCCGATTTAAAAACTCCCCCACTGGTATAACCCAGCCCGATCAGGGTTTGATTATCTCCTATGCGCTCGGTTTCGATTTTGTTACCATTGAAGCCGGTAGGATAGACCCGGTTTATATAATTTGTTTCAGCGTGGGCAAATAAAAAGCTCAGAAATTTTGCTCTGGTAAAAACCCCTGCCCCATAATCGATCCCATTGTACTTAGTCACCGGGCCACTAAAACTGTTTCTAAACCTACCGGTGGTATACAAAAACTCAAAACGAGGACCGACAGAAATAAACGGAGTAAGTTTAAATCCCACCATCGGTGAAATACCGATGGCAAAGGTATTGCCATCCAATCCATTCAAACCTCCTGAAAAAGAGAGGCTAAAGCCACCTCCATACCACAGCCGGTCGGCAAAGGAAACCGTCTCTTTTTGTGGACTTCTGGAAACGGGCCTTCTGCTCACCTGAGCGAAAGATTGATGGGTATTGGTTAAAAGTAAACCCAAACAAAGAACAAAGAAAAAGGAAAATTTATTAGAATTCATAAATCAATAGATTGAAGGGGGTTAACTTGATTAAATCAGATTAGCGGTCCAACTCAAAGCTAAATCAAATTGTTCCTTTTCGGTCAAATATGAATTATTCAGCAAAATGGCATCTTCGGCCTGGCGCAAAGGGGAATCTATCCGGTGAGAATCGATATAGTCCCTTTCGACCAGGTTTGCCTGGACTTTTGAACGGTCAATTATAATCCCTTTGCTCTCTAACTCTTTCAGCCTGCGGTCAGTCCTGATGTCAATGTCTGCGGTCATAAATATCTTTAGTTCGGCATCAGGTAGTACCACCGTCCCGATATCGCGCCCGTCCATGACTACCCCTTTCCGGGCAGACATCAGCTTCTGCTGGGCGACTAAAAATTTTCTGATTTGAGGAATAGCGCTAACCGGACTCACCAGGTTTTGGATTTCAGGTAAACGGATCTGAGTCGAAACATCCTGCTGGTTTAAAAAAATTTTATTGCCATCTTTAGACCAGCGACAATCAATGTGGATATCCGGGAGCAGATCAATGAGTTTCTCCAGATCCTCCGGATCAAGGCAATGTTGAACGGCATATAACGTCACGGCACGGTACATAGCCCCACTATCGACGTAATTATACTTAAGATAGCGAGCCAGGGCCTGAGCAAGTGTGCTTTTACCGCAGGCGGAGTAGCCATCTATGGCAATATTTATTTTGTGTTCGCCGGGCATGGTATTGATTAAATAAAGAAGCTATACCGTCATCGGTATAGCCTCATATTTTTTTATCCTTAGGACGTATTAATTTATCGCAGGGTCAATACTCGTCTTCATTAAATAAAAAATCATCTTTACGTGGATAGTCAGGCCAGATATCTTCGATGTTGTCATAGATTTCGCCCTCATCTTCCATTTGTTGTAAATTTTCGATAACCTCCAAAGGGGCACCGGAACGGATTGCATAATCGATCAATTCGTCCCTGGTTGCTGGCCATGGGGCATCTTCCAGGTGGTGTGCTAATTCAAGCGTCCAATACATATGCTTTTTAAGTTTTTTGTTTAAACTAAGATATGGACCTAAGAGTTCCAAAAAAATCGCACAAATGTATCAAAGAAAAGTATTAATATGCAATATAATTTTAGCTTTTACGGCCATGGGTAATGTATTGGAAAATTCCGACTTATTTTTTGCCGCAAAAGCACTCCGGGAAGCTGTGGACGGAGTTATGCGGAAGGAAGGGGGCCCATTTGGGGCCTTAATCGTTCGGCACGGGGAGATTATAACCACTGGAAATAACCAGGTTTTATTGACGAGGGATCCCACAGCCCATGCTGAGATCGTGGCCATCCGCAGAGCTTGTCTTTTGCTCAACCGTCATCAGTTGGAGGATTGTATCATTTATTCGTCCTGCGAACCCTGCCCGATGTGTCTGGGTGCAATTTATTGGACCCGGTTTAAAAAATTGATTTATTCTGCAACCAGGGAAGACGCGGCAAAGGCAGGATTTGATGATTCTTATATCTATCGGCAAATTGAACTTGCCCGGGATCAAAGGGAGATTGAAACCATTTATCTGCCCGTATCCGACAGCCTGCTACCATTTGAATGCTGGTCCAAATGGGGAGATAAAAATTTATATTAGGAACGGACTTAATGATTATAAAATCAGCATGGCATCCCCATAACTGAAAAACCGGTATTTCTTTTTTATAGCTTGCTGATAAGCTTCCATAATTAACTCCTGACCACCGAAAGCTGCGGCCATTATCAATAAACTGGACTTTGGCAGATGGAAATTAGTCAGCATGGAATTGGCAATGCTAAAATCATATGGAGGGAAGATGAATTTATTGGTCCACCCTTCTTGCGGTTTCATCAGTCCGTGAGCCGAAACAGCCGTTTCAATAGCCCTCATGACCGTGGTTCCAACAGCACATATTTTTTTATTGTTTTCTTTTGCCCGGTTAACCGCTTCCACGGCAGCGGCGGGTACCCTGAAATATTCAGCTTCCATCTTGTGTTTGGACAAATCTTCAACGTCGATGCTCCGGAAAGTCCCCAAACCGACATGTAAGGTGACTTCTGCAAAGTGGGCCCCTTTTATTTCGAGGCGCTTCATTAGTTCTTTTGTAAAATGAAGTCCCGCAGTAGGTGCGGCCACGGCTCCTATTTCTTTTGCATATACCGTTTGATACCGTTCTTCGTCAATGGCTTCGGCTGCACGTTTTATATATTTAGGTAGTGGGGTATGGCCCAGGATCTTGAGCTGTCCCTGGAAATCATCGTCACTTCCTTCATGGAAAAAGCGAATGGTCCTGCCGCGGCTGGTAGTATTGTCAACTACTTCCGCAACCAGGATTTCATTCCCTTTTTTATCATTAAAATAGAGTTTGTTCCCTACCCGAATTTTTCTGGCAGGATCGACCAATACATCCCAGAGTCTGGCTTCTTTATTCAGTTCCCTGAGGAGAAAAACTTCGATTTTGGCCCCGGTTTTTTCTTTTTTACCATACATTCTGGCCGGAAAAACCTTGGTATTGTTAAAAATAAACGTATCGCCGTCACCGAAAATCGCGAGAATATCTTTGAAAGCTTTATGTTCGATTTTACCTGAATCGCGATGCACTACCATCAATTTACTGCCGTCCCTTTCTTTAGTAGGGTATTGGGCGATGGCATCTTTGGGTAATACGAAGTTAAATTGGGAAAGTTTTGTGCGCATATAATCTTTTTTTACGGAAAAAGAGGTGCAAATTTACATTTATTTACCTTGATAATCAAACATTGAATTATAAATCTTTAAAAAGATAAATAAACTCGAATTGAAATCTCCCGGACTTGGCAGGCCCAAACATTGCCACTTCTAAGTCCAAATCGTCCTGAATTGCCATTTTTAAAGGAAAAATCCGAATGTTGATCGAAAGTATGGTCAACGCAATGTATTACGGGTTAATTTAGAGCCAGGAAATTATCGTTCAATCTCAAGCCCATGTTTTTTCGTCTTTTTTACGAAGGTATGCTTCAATCTATTGGCCAGCTAGCTGCTAATAAATTGCGTACTTTTTTATCCCTGTTGGGTATTACCATAGGGATTTTCTGCATCATTGCCGTATTGTCTGCCGTGGACTCCCTGGAGGACAATATCAAAGGCAGTTTTGAAAAACTGGGGAATGATGTGCTCTATATCACCAAAATGCCCTGGAATGAAGACCCGGATGAAAATTATTTTAAATACCTCCGGCGTCCTAATGCAACATACAAGGAATTGGAGGCCGTAAAAACCAAGGTCAAAAATGCTTCTTTAGTAGCTCTGCAGGTATTTATCGGGGGTAGTAATTTAAAGTACAAAACCAACAGTATCAGCGGAGCATTTGTTCTGGCAGTAAGTTACGATTACAATGACATGTATAAAATAGAATATGATCACGGTCGTTTCCTTACCCCTTATGAATATGAGAGCGGAGCGGACAAAGTGATTATAGGAGCAGAAATAGCCGAAGCCTTGTTTAACAGCCTGGACCCTATCGGGAAAACGATAAAGATGAAAGATAGGAGTATGGAAGTCGTCGGGGTAATTAAAAAATCGGGAAAAGACCTGATTAACCCGGCTGATTTTGACCGCGGCGTCATAGTAGGTTTTAATACGGCAAAAAAACTGGTCAATGTCAGAAACAACCGCCTATGGGGTACCAACCTTATGGTCAAAGCTGCCGACGGGGCTGACCTGGAAGATCTGAAAGCAGAAGTGACGTCTGTCATGAAGGCAGAACGGAGGTTAAAACCCTACGAGCAGCCTAGTTTTTCAATCAATGAAATGTCTATTTTGACCAATATCCTGGACCAATTTTTTGGGGTCCTCAACCTGGTTGGAATAGTCATAGGGTTTTTTGCTATCCTGGTAGGGATGTTCAGTGTCGCCAATATCATGTTTGTCAGTGTCAAGGAAAGGACCAGTATTATAGGTATCAAAAAAGCGCTGGGTGCTCGCCAGTATTTTATCCTTCTGGAGTTCCTCATTGAAGCGGTGATCCTTTGCGTATTGGGAGGATTGATCGGCCTGGGCATTGTCTTCCTGACCATGAAATTATTATCCTCCGTATTTGGATATAATATGTACCTGTCGTTTCAAAACATAGCCATCGGGGTGAGCTTGTCGGTGTTTATCGGGATATTGTCCGGGTTGATTCCTGCACTCCAGGCAGCAAGGATGGATCCGGTAGAGGCTATCCGAAAATAATAAATATAAATGTTCAGGATTACCGAGGAGTTAAAGTCCTGGAAGTAAAATTCACTTTTTTTTGAGAAGAAATGCCTCGGGAGTATACTGTTAAGATGGATCCTCCAGCTATCACCTTAATGACAAACTATAAAACCATACAATAACCATATTGTATGGTGATATAAATAGAATTAGGTTATTATACCAAAACTGGTACTACCAGTAAGAATCTTAGTCGTGGAGTTGCTATTTAACCTGGGCTGCCACCGCTTTAAACGCTTCCGGGTGATTCATAGCCAAATCAGCCAATACTTTCCGGTTTAGTGTAATATTCTTAAGTGCCAGGCCATGGATTAATTTTGAATAGGACATCCCCTCCATACGGGCAGATGCGTTGATCCTGGCAATCCACAAGGCTCTGAATGCCCTTTTTTTGGCTTTACGATCCCGGTAAGCATACTTCCATGCTCTTTCCAGGGTATGCTTGGCAGCGGTGAGGATATTTCTTCTTGCACCCCAAAAGCCTTTGGTGGCTTTGAGTAGTTTTTTTCTTCTTGCCCTGGAGGCAACATGATTGACTGAACGTGGCATATTGAATTGTTTTTCGGCTTTCCAGGGATCGTGTTAAGGATACTTTGCACCTGCAGGCCGGGTTATAAATTTTCGATCTTACCGGAGGGCCAGTAGACGCATCACTCTTTTTTTATCTGCATCACTTACCAGCGCCATGCCCCTGTTGGATAATTTGGCTTTTTTGGATTTTTGTCTCAGCCGATGGGATTTGTTCGCCTGAAACCGCTTTATCTTACCCGTTCCAGTGACGCGAAAGCGCTTTTTGGCACTGGAATTTGTTTTCATTTTTGGCATACTGCTTATTTAAAAAGTGCGGCAAAGATAGCTTTTTAAGCTTATCCTGCCAAAAATTATTTTGAAATGAATGGGGGTTATTTTTTTACCGAGCCTTTCCGGGGGGCGAGGAGGATAAACATTTTTTTCCCTTCCAATTTTGGCAGGGCTTCTGTAGAAGCAATGTCTTCCAGTTCTTTAATAAATTTTAGTAACAATAACTCGCCCCGGTCTTTAAAAACCACACTCCGGCCTTTAAAAAACACATAAGCCCTGACTTTGGACCCTTCCTGGATGAAGTTACGGGCATGTTTGAGCTTAAATTCAAAATCATGATCGTCGGTATTGGGCCCAAACCGGATTTCTTTGACCTCAGCTTTGATTGCCTTCGCCTTGAGTTCTTTTTCCTTTTTTTCTTTTTGAGACAGATATTTGTTGACGTCTATAATCCGGCATACTGGAGGGTCTGCATTGGGTGAAATTTCCACCAGGTCGAGGTTTAATTGTTCAGCCCATCGCAATGCTTGCCGGGTTGGATATACCCCTGGTTGAAGCGGGGGCTCGTTATCTATGATTAATTCGTTTAGATTTTCACCGACTAACCGGATCTCAGGGACCCTGATTTCCGCATTTATTTTGAATCCATAATCTTTTTTAATCGGTGCCCTGTTAAAAGGCATACGGGGTCTAAAGGTGGGTTTTTGCTGCAAGTTGATTTTTTTTAATGAATTTAATTTTTTGATTAATTATTAAATGATTAGTCCTGGGCAGGGAAATTTATCCGAGCAATAGCTCCTGATGATCCCAGCACTGGAAATCTTTTCACAAAGTTAAAAATATTTTCATCAGGAACAGACAATCTAATGAGCGGCCTCTTTGAACAGCATAATTTTTAGACCTGTTTTTTCCTCGTTCAATACAGCCTCGAGTACAGACCCCTCTTCCGGGCCTTCGTTAAGTATAAATTCAGCTAGTGGGTCTTCTATGTATTTCTGGATTGCCCGGTTTAGAGGACGTGCTCCAAATTGAGGATCATATCCTTTTTCGGCTACAAATTTTTTGGCTTCTTCACTTAGTTTCAATTCATAATTGAGATTACCCAGCCTTTTTGCGAGCCCGTTTAATGAAAGATCGATGATTTGGAATATCTGATCCTCCGATAAGCTGTTAAAAATAATGACATCATCGATCCGGTTGAGAAATTCCGGGGAAAAGGTCTTTTTTAAGGCACCTTGAATTACCGATTTGGTATTGTCTTCGGAAGCTTCCTGCCGGGCTTTGGTAGCAAAGCCAACTCCCTGACCGAAGTCCTTTAATTGACGTACACCAATATTGGAAGTCATGATGATCATGGTATTTTTGAAATCTATCTTACGACCCAATCCATCGGTGAGCAAACCATCATCCAATACCTGAAGCAAAATATTATAAATATCGGGATGTGCTTTTTCAATTTCATCCAGCAGGATCACGGAGTACGGTTTACGCCTAACTTTTTCAGTTAGCTGTCCGCCTTCTTCGTAACCCACATATCCCGGAGGTGCCCCGATCAGTCGGCTTACTGAGAATTTCTCCATGTATTCACTCATATCGATCCGTATCAGGGACTCGTCATTGTCAAACAGGTACCGGGCCAATGCTTTAGCCAATTCCGTTTTTCCGACCCCTGTAGGACCCAGGAATATAAAAGTGCCAATAGGCTTTTTAGGATCTTTTAGACCTACCCGATTTCGTTGAATAGCTTTGGTTATCTTCTCAATTGCCTCATCTTGCCCGATGATTACTTTTTTCATATCATCAGTCATATTGACCAGACGTTTGCTTTCACTTTGGGCGACCCGTTTGACAGGTATACCCGTCATCATAGCGATTATTTCGGCGATATCGTCCGTATCCACCGGGTATTTTTTGACTTTGGCTTCTTCTTCCCATTGTTCTTTGGCAGTTTCCAGTTTAGCCTGCAATTTAGATTCGGTATCCCGGTATTCGGCTGCTTTCTCGTATTGTTGATTTTTTACTGCGCTGTTTTTTAATTCCTTGATCGACTCGATTTTTTGTTCGATTTCTTCAATATGTTTGGGTACATGGATGTTTTTGAGGTGGACACGGGCACCCACTTCATCCAACACGTCGATGGCTTTATCCGGTAAAAAACGATCGGTGATATACCGGTCGCTCAGTTTTACACAAGCCTTAACGGCATCATCCGAATAGTTGACATTGTGAAAATCTTCGTATTTGGATTTGATATTATGGAGTATGGCAATGGCTTCGTCCGCACTGGGTGGGTCCACCAATACTTTTTGAAAACGTCGGTCTAAAGCTCCGTCTTTTTCGATATATTGACGGTATTCATCGAGGGTAGAAGCCCCGATGCATTGTAATTCACCTCTGGCGAGTGCAGGTTTGAAAATATTGGATGCATCCAGGGAGCCTGTAGCCCCTCCTGCTCCAACAATAGTGTGGATTTCATCTATGAAGAGGATTACGTCCCTTGATTTTTCCAATTCGTTCATGATCGCTTTCATCCGCTCTTCAAACTGTCCACGATATTTTGTACCGGCCACCAGGGCTGCCAGGTCGAGCATCACAATTCTTTTATTGTATAGGGTGCGGCTAACTTTCTTTTGAATAATCCGCAGTGCCAATCCCTCCACAATTGCCGTCTTTCCAACACCTGGTTCACCAATCAGAATCGGGTTGTTTTTTTTGCGACGGCTAAGGATTTGAGATACCCGTTCAATTTCATTTTCCCTTCCGACGATTGGATCCAGTTTGTCTTCCTCGGCGAGTCGGGTGATATCCCTGCCAAAATTGTCCAGCACCGGGGTGCGTGACTTGGTACTGCCTTTTCGTGGAAACTTGGCCGAACCTTCTTCTTCAAAATTGGATTCAGATTCACTCTGAGCCTGGGCAAAATAATCACTGTTGGCCAGGTCCTGTTCCTGAATAACGTATTGTAGTTCGGAGCGGAAAGTTTCATAGTCGACGTCAAGCTCACCCAAAATACGGGTGGCTTCGCTGTCTTTATGTTTTAATATGGACAGCATAAGGTGTTCCGGGGCAACGGTGTCCTGTTTCATTTCCTTTGCTTCCAGGTGACTTAAACGATATATCCTTTCTGCATGTTTGCTCAAGGGCAAATCTTCCCTGACTGCTGAGGCAGGTGGGTTATTGGCCAGTTCTTTTTGCAGCACTTTTTCTAATTTATATTTTAATTCAGTACAATCGACTTCGAGACTTTCCAGCACTTTTACGACCAGATTATCTTTGTCTTTGAGCAGACCGAGCAGAAAATGTTCAGTCCCGACAAAATCATGTCTTAATCGATTGGCTTCTTCACGGCTTTTGCGAATAACATCTTGAAATTGAGGTGATCTTTTATTACTCATCGGTAAATTTTAATGGTCAAACAAGTATACGGTTTTCAACACAGATCCGCAAATCAAATTGTGGAGAGTGTATCAACTTAAATAGGAAACAAATAATTAGAAAAATCTTTCATTTTTCCGAAAATATTAAATTAACTCTAACATTCTACATACTTTCCTTTCCCATTCCTAAAAAATACTATCAAAATTGAGCCCAATCCCGATTTGTAGCCAAAAAAATCTAATTTTGCGGTTTAAAATGACGAAATGACATGAAATACTCAATAGATAAAGAAGACCGTTATGCCATTTTAAAGTTAAATGAAGAAAATTTGAATTCACTGATTGCCCCTGATTTAAAATCTGAATTTATTTTTTTAAGAAATGAAGGGGTCAGAAACCTCATTCTGGACCTTGGTCAGGTAAAATATGTAGATTCATCCGGCTTGTCTTCTATATTGACAGCCAATAGATTATGGAAAGATTTTGGTTCTTTTATAGTCACAGGCATACATCATGCCCCGGTTCAAAAACTGATTGAAATCTCCAGGTTGGAAACCATACTCAACCTGGTGCCCAGCGTCCAGGAATCGATAGAATTTGCAATGATGGAGGATCTTCAAAAGGAATTGGAAGAGGGGAGTGAAGAACAGTAAGTACTTAAGACAGTCATGTCAAAATTTGAAGTACTGATTCTTGGCAGCAGCTCTGCCCTCCCGGCATATGGCCGTCATCCGGCATCCCAATTACTCAATATCCACGAAAATCATCTTTTGATTGATTGTGGAGAAGGGGCCCAGTCCAGGTTGGTTTACTATGGACAAAAGCTGCACCGGATCCGTCATATCTTTATATCCCATTTGCATGGTGACCATTATTTTGGCCTTCCAGGTATTTTAACATCTTTAAATTTATTGGGTAGAAAAGACCCTTTGGATATCTATTGCCCTCCTGGATTACAGGACCTGATCCTCGAAATGGTCAGATTGGGACAGGGAGAAATGCGATACACCATTCAATGGCATATATTGAACCACTCTGGGAAAAAACGAATACTGGATACTTCGGGTTTTGAAGTATTTGCTTTTCCTTTAAAACACAGGATCACCACCTATGGTTTTCTGTTTGCTGAGAAAATCAGATTAAGAAATATGAAAGTAGAAATGCTGCCGGCTCTTGAATCCAATCCTGAACTAATCCGTTTATTAAAAACAGGCCTGGATGTCAAGGACCCGTCAGGAAATTTATACCGGGCGGCAGATTATACGTATGAACCACCTCAACCCCGGAAGTACGCCTATATTTCAGATACCCTGTATTCCCCTGATATTATACCGTATCTCCAGGGAGTTGACCTATTGTATCATGAAAGCACCTACATGACCAACCATAGTGAAAAAGCTGCAGAAAATTTCCATAGTACTGCATTTCAAGCCGCTCAGATCGCCACCCATGCAAAGGCAAAAAAACTAATAATTGGCCATTTCTCTTCCCGGTATAAAACATTGGAAGAATTATTAAAAGAGGCGGTGGCTATATTTCCAGATTCATCACTTGCACTGGAGGGAGAAAATTTCATCATCTGAATATTGTTTAACCCAATTTTTGCAGTCGGCAAAAATTGCTCTTCGTGCCGAACGATAGATTTTGCAGTCAACTGCAAAATTCCATCTAACGCAAAATTCCATCTCACTAGTCGTATTGGTTTGTAGATGAGGGAATAATTCATTACTATTTATTTGCATTTGTTCTATTGATTTTGAAATATTCCACAGGCACATTAAAAAATGAGCAACTCCTGGTTAACATGGGTTCCGTGGTGTAGGCACTGTCATTTTGGTAAAAAAATACCCCTAATATCCCTGTGCCAGGCTTGTCGCAGGTGCAGCATCCGGCAAATCATGAAGTCGTAAATAGATTTTCAATACAAGCATTTTAATCGGATAAGGTACTTCCATAAACTTTATAACTTCAACTTTATATATGAAAGGGCGTACCTACGGCAAGCCTGGCACGCCATATATACCCATACGTGTTTTTGCCTATAGTAAATCCCTATGGGATAGAAGGATTTATTACATTTTATAACCGAAGTTTGTAAGCCAATATTCAGAACTGGCGATGTACAGGCCTCAGTATGTATGACAGCGCCTACCTACAGCACGCCGTATTTAATCTTACGTGTTTTTACCTATAGTAAATCCCTACGGGATAGAAAGATGGAATACATTTTCTAGCCGAAGGTTGTAAACCAATATTCAGAACTGCCTATGTAAAGGCCTCAGTGGCTTGAGAATTTTTTTTAGATGCTTTAGATGTGGTTACTTTGCAAGAGCTGTACCAGGAGCAATGCGTAAAGTTAGTTGGTAAACTCTACAAGTTGCTTGTAGCTGAATTCTGGGTTTAATCCAACGGATTGAAAAAACGGTGAAGACCTGTTGGGGCCATTACCAATCTTATTGTCAATCAAACGTATAAAGGATAAGAAAGATGTAAAAGAAGTGACTCCGCTGGGACTTGAACCCAGGGCCCATACATTAAAAGTGTATTGCTCTACCAGCTGAGCTACGGAGTCAACTTTTGTTTAAAGGACTGCAAATATAGATGTTTTTGGCAAAAAACCAAGATTACTATCAACCCTTTAAAAAGGTAAATCATCATCAAAGGACGCAGGCTCAGCAGAGGCTGGAGGGAAGGAGGATCTGGAATAATTGGCCGATGCTGGAGCTGCCGGAGCTGCCGAAGCACCAGTGGATTCTGCCAGTCTCCAGGCTTTTACATCCGTATACCATTTGCCATTGTATTCCCGGCTCTCTATATCAAAATCGATCGTCAATGAAGTGCCTGGATCCAGTTTTACGTTATTGAGTTTATCTCCCCAAACGGAAACGCATACTTTTTTAGGATATTGGCCGTCGGTTTCTACAATAATATCCTGTTTTCGCCATTCCCCATTTTTGCCCTGTCCGGTCTGAGCTGGCAGTACCTGAACTAACTTTCCAATAAATTGCATAAGTATTAAATATATAAATTAATTAATTGTTCGTATTGTTCCTGTTTGCCACTGGTCATCGTCGGTTCTCCCAACTCATTGGCTAAAGCGCTCAGTTGATCGAGGTTAAGTTTGCCCTCTTCGAAAGCCTTCCCGTTTCCGGTGTCAAAACTTGCATATCGAGTGGTGAGCCAATGATTCAGCGGGGAATCGGTCAATAATTGATCAGCGATTACAAGGGCCCGGGCAAAAATGTCCATTCCATGAATATGGGCAATAAAAAGATCGTCGAGGTCAGTGCTGTTTCTCCGGATTTTGGCATCAAAATTGACCCCGCCACCCTGCAACCCTCCGGCCTTCAGGATGACCAGCATAGCCTCAACCGTTTCATACAAGTTGATGGTAAATTGATCCGTATCCCACCCGTTTTGATTATCTCCTCTGTTGGCATCGATGCTGCCCAACATACCAGCATCAGCAGCTACCTGCAATTCGTGATCAAACGTATGACCAGACAAGGTGGCATGATTGACTTCCACATTGATTTTAAAATCTTTATCCAAACCATGAGCCCTCAAAAACCCGACGACGGTAGCGCAATCGTAATCATACTGGTGTTTGGTGGGTTCCATGGGTTTGGGTTCGATGAAAAAATTTCCTTTAAATCCCCGCCCCCTGGCATAATCCCTTACGGTTTGTAAAAAACGGGCAAAATGTTCTATTTCCCGGTGCATATTGGTATTCAGTAAAGAGAGGTAACCTTCCCGACCACCCCAAAAAACATAATTTTCGCCCCCCAATGCGATCGTAGCATCAACTGCATTTTTTACCTGAGCTGAAGCATAAGCTAACACCTGAAAATCCGGATTGGTGGAAGCACCATTCATATAGCGTGGATGAGAAAATAAATTGGCCGTTCCCCATAACAGCTTAACTCCAGATTCTAGTTGTTTGGTTTTTGCATATTCCACCATTTGGAATAGTCTGTTTTCCGATTCACCAAGGGTTGCCCCTTCTTCTATTAAATCAAAATCATGGAAACAATAATACGGTGCGCCGATTTTGGTAATAAATTCGAAAGCAGCATCCATTTTATGCCGGGCCCGGGAGATGGCATCACTTCCCGTATTCCAGGGCATGATCCGGGTGACAGCCCCGAAAGGATCAGCATTTCCATTGCAGAAACTATGCCAGTAACAAACGGCAAAACGCAGATGGTCTTCCATTCTTTTCCCACCTACGATAAGGTTGGGATCATACCATTTAAAAGCCAAAGGATTTTTTGAAGATTTTCCTTCGAATGCTATTTTTCCGATGGATTTGAAATATTCTTCCTGCCCAAGTGTAACTTTTCTAGTCATATCTATTTTTTCTTTTCCTGGATAACAATTCTAAGATTCGGGGTACTCAAATTTTCAAAGGGATGATTTGGTCTAGCGAGACTTATCTCAATATGATTATTTTTTTGAGGGATTAATTTGGTATAACCGGCTTCTTTCTCAAACCGGATCTGATCTACTTTAAAACTGTAAAAGGATTTATAATCACCTTTGGAGTTTAGGTTTTTTACGATAAGGGTATTGCTTTCCTGGTTTAAGGGTAATTCGATAAAATGAACATTGCCCGGAGGGGATGGGTAACCTGTGGAATACAGGAATTTCCCATTTAACCATATCATAAGGGCATCGTCCGTTCCAAAAGCACTTATCCACTTGGTTTCCCGGGAAGACATTATATTAAAAAGATAATAATAAGTACCCATCTCACCGGGGTGGAGGTTTAGAAATTTTCCATCTTCCGCAAAAGGTACTGCAGTCCAGGTAAGGCCTGCTTTACCCCAGGGTTCACCCGGTGAAGTATATCCTATGGCCCCCGGATGGGAGGACATGCTCAGGCCGGAATATGGACCCTGGGTATTTACCTGGCTTGGGATGACACCGAGATCCTCTGTCACTTGCCGGAACGTTTTATATTTACTCAGGTCCAGGATTTCTTCGTGCCCATTAATGGTCATCTTGATGGTTTTATCTTTTTCTTCCTGCGTATAATATAAAATAATCTGATAGGGCTGCTCCTTAAGGTTAGCCAGGTCCCATTGATACGAAGTTGCCACAGGAACGGAGGAATAATAATTCGCACCGTCCATAGCCCAGGTGCTATTGGCATTCTGAAAATTCAATTGGAATCTGCCCGTAACATCAGGATAGGTAATTTTCGCTGGCAGGAGGTCTAGTTCTCCTTCAAATTGTAAGCGCAAAATTGTTGAAGGTTCGAATACGAGAGGTACCATACCCAAATCAATAGTGGTAGTTACTGTCTTGGTTAAAAAGTTGACGGGAGTAAAAGGTGCCAATAAGGTATTGATCGTCGAGATCTTATTATTGATACCATAGAGAACGATTTCACCTTCATCCGGAGTTTTGGTCAAATGCAGAAAAATATTGGTAGGACTGTAAGTAAAAACACCCCAGGGTTTTTCGCCCAATGGAAAAGGTCTCGTCCCATAAATAGCTTCTCCAGTTTGGCTTAACCAGTCACCAATTCCGCGAATAACCTGTTTTTCATATTCTACGACCGATCCGTCACCTTTTGGGCCAATATTAATCAGATAATTTCCACCCCTGCTTACGACCTGGGTGATTTTGAAGAGGTGCTCATTCACTTTGTTTCGAAGATCGATATGGGTCTGCCAGGACCTGTATCCCCAGGTTTCATCGTAAATGGATGCCGGGGTCTGCCAGGGTAAATTCATTTTGTATTCTGAAATCTGATTATCCCCCAGTACCATAAAGTCTCCCTGCCCATTCCCCAATCGCCCATTAATCATACAATCCGGTTGCAACCTTTTAACCAGAGTTCTGATTTCTTTACTTTGTTCCAGGGTTAGGTTGCCCATATCAAACCATAATTCAGAGAGTGTACCGTAATTCTCGCACAATTCCCTGATTTGATTCAAATTAAGTTGGTGCAAGGCTGTCGAAATGGTATCGGCATTATGAGTAGAAATCGCGGTTGCTCCTTCTTTTGCATTCCAGTCGATCAATGAATAGTAGACACCGAAACCCAGACCGGCAAGCTGGCAGGCGGCGGATAATTCCTTCAAAACATCCCTTTTAAACGGAGTGGCTTGGGTGATTGAAAAATCGGAATATTTGGTATCGTACATGTTAAAGCCATCGTGGTGTTTGGCGGTCATCACAATACTTCTTAATCCGCCCTGGACGGCCAGGTTGACCAAAGAATCGACATTCCAATTTTCCGGGTTGAAGTTTGCAGCCGAAGCCTGGTATTCCGCAGCATTTATTGGGGCATGGGCCATGATTTGTTCACTGTATCCATTGGTAACGGGCTGTCCCTGGTATACACCACCATACAAAGAGTACAACCCAAAATGGATAAACATGCCCAGTTTATTGTCTTTCCATTTTTTTACCATTTCAGATTCACCGGATGCAAAACCAGTAACTACAGGATCCTGTGCTGTTTTATTACATCCTAAAATGCTGAGCAATAGGAGTTGCAGGAAAATTAATTTTTTCATTTGAATCATAAAAGAGGGGTTAGGATGAGGTCTAACTGATTTTTCCATTTTTGGTAGTTGTCATTCAAATTGGTCTCTATTTGTTTATCTGGATATATTTCTTCCATTTTTTTTAAATGATCGAAGGCGTTTTCATGAGTATACAAACCCAATCCTATTCCTGCCCCTCTGGCCGCACCGGTGGCGCCATCCGTGTCATAAAACTCCAGAGGAGTATTTAATGAAGTTGTGAATAACTGGCGGAACAAAGGACTTAAAAATAAATTTGCTTTACCCGCTTTTATTTTTGAAGGGCTCATTCCATTTTGAATCATGATTTCCATCCCGTAGCGGAAAGAAAACGCAATACCTTCCTGCACTGCCCTGGACAGGTGCGGTAATTGATGTTTATTAAAATTGAGATTCATCAAATGGCTATGCACCAATCGGTTTCCCAGCATGCGCTCAGCGCCGTTACCAAAAGGAAAAAACATTAATTGGTCAGCGCCGATAGGCACGGAAGCTGCTAGTTCGTTTAGTTGTGAATAATTATAACTATTACCCCAGGCTTTTTTTAACCAGGAATTAGAAATGCCGGTACCGTTGATACAAAGCAGGATTCCAATTCTGGGATCCTGAAGTGTATGGTTTACATGGGCAAATGCATTGATACGGGATTGTTTATCCGTATGAAGTTGATTTTGGATGCCATAAACCACCCCTGAAGTACCTGCCGTGGCGGCTATCTCCCCGGGTCGCATCACATTCAATGAAAATGCGTTATTGGGTTGATCGCCGGCTCTGTAACATACCGGCACCCCGGCGTTCAAACCCAGCTCAGCAGCGATATCCGCCTTGACTTCACCCTGAATCGCAAACGTATCTACTATTTTGGGACACCAAATGGATTGGATCTGATAATGGTTTAATACCGGAAGAGCTAATGTGTTTTGCGAAAAATCCCAAAACATACCTTCACTCAGGGCCGGGACAGTGGTATTGATGGTACCGGTTAATTTAAAATTTATAAAGTCGCCGGGCAGTAAAAAATGTTCAATTTTAGATACTATGCCTGGTTCTTGTTGAATGACCCAGCTCAATTTAGAAGCTGTAAAATTACCCGGGGAATTGAGAAGGTGCCGGAGACAATAATCTTCTCCCAGTTGACGGAATGCCTTATCGCCGATTCCAACTGCCCTGCTGTCGCACCAGATGATAGCAGGTCTGAGCGTCTTTCCTTCCCGGTCGGTCAAAATCAATCCATGCATTTGATAACTAATGCCAATCGCTACAATATTCCGGGAATCGATCTCAGACTTCTGAATAGCTTGTTGAATAGCTCGTTTGACATAGTCCCACCACAGCTCAGGATCTTGTTCGGCCCAACCAACCTCATGGGCATCCATATTCATTTCCTGCTCCGGAACAGATACCGTAATCAACGGCATTTGTGACTGGGCATCCATGACCGCCACCTTAATAAATGAACTACCTAAATCAATTCCCAGTAAGTACATAAAAATACGGCCGCAAAAATAAGCACATAATACCGTTATGTTTTGTCGATTTACCCCTGTTCCTGTCAATATTTGAGTGAATTGTAATAAATTTCGCCCTATTTTAATATAAATGAACACCGAAAAGGTAGCGTTGGATTGGAAGCTTATCTGGGCATTTGCAGCGGTCTATATCCTTTGGGGCTCCACTTACCTGGGTATTTATTATGCTATACAGACCTGGCCACCTTTTATTTTAGGAGGTACCCGGTTTCTGGTAGTTGGTATAACTATATATATCTATACCCATATTATTAAAAAGGAAAGATTCGAAAAGGATCTTTGGAGATTTGGGCTGATCTCAGGATTCTTATTATTTTTTATTGGAAACGGGGCGGTTATCCTGGCGGAGAAATACGTCCCTTCCGGGCTAGTTTCCATCATAGCCAGCACAGTGCCGTTTTGGATTCTGGTACTTGACCACCGTGCCGGCAAAAACCGGTTCAACAATATTCTAACCTGGGTTGGTCTAGGACTTGGATTTTTTGGGGTGATCTTGTTGTTTGCCGGGAGGACCAAAGTAACCGGCATGGACCCCAGGGTGATTTGGAGTTATATCCTGTTAGGATTTGGTACGGTCTGCTGGACCTTAGGCACCTTGTATTCTAAATATCACCCGGTACCCGGATCAACACTGGCCAAGGTATGTGTTCAAATGACAACCGCCGGATTGGTATTTATCCTGGTTGCTGCGGTTAAGGGGGAATTCTATACTTTTTCTTTTCGTCAAATTGATACTTCTTCCTGGATTGCCATCTGGTATTTAATTCTGTTTGGTTCTCTGATAGGTTATTTTTGTTACATGTGGCTATTAACGAGGGTTTCCTCTAATGCATTGGGCACTTATGCTTACGTCAATCCTGTCGTAGCTGTATTATTGGGTAGCCTGATTGCCGGAGAAAAAATAGACACCCTGGAATACCTGGCTTTACTATTGATCCTTGGCGGTTTACTGCTGATTTATAGCAGTAAAAAAAGAATCTATACATTTAATGGATTTAAAAAATCTCTATTTCGCTGACAAACAGCCAGGTTGGGGTGTCCTTTCTGTCGTAATCGCTGGTGTTTTTCCCTTTCACCGCAATCTTCAAGTGCCTGGCATTTTGATCAATTTTTTTAATGGGCAGACTGATCAGGCTACCTCCCCTGGATTCTTCAACCTCGGCGTTAAAAATTCGGGTCCATTGTATATTATGGCCATCCGCCGAACCATTAATAATAACCTGAGCGGGAGCAAAAATACCTTCATTGGTAAAGGTCAGGCTATGAATATTAATAGAACCGATTGACTTGGATACCCCTAAATCAATGGATGTCTCCAGGTCTTGATTTTCGTATCCAAGCCAGCGTTTAGACCGGAAATCCAGATCCCCTTTTAAACCATCACACAATAAAATCGCTCCTTCATTGAGGTATTCCGGTGAAGGAGTTGTCAATAGTTCAACTTTGTATTTAGCTTTTGAATAGATCTCATCTTTAATAAAGCCAGACAAACCATTCTGATCCACGGCTATTGCCAATATTGGAGAACTATGGGCAAGACGGATAGGACCACTGTACAAATTGGAACCTGTTGAAGGAAGGGAATAATTTTGAGAATAGTAAATATTGGCACCGGGGTTGTTGGTCGACATGGTTACCATCAGGCTATCGTTAAATGCCCGACTGGAGGGATGTAAGGTGACTTCCGGGAGATTTTGATAAAACCCTATTTCTGAAATATGGGGTGAATGCCGGAATTCAGAAAAAATAATTCGAGCTTTCTGACAACGGATCCATGGAAACTTTAGGATTCGACAATAACCTATGGTCGTACCGGATGCTTTTTTTACCCAGTTACCATGTTCGAATATTTCCAACTGGAACTGAGCTACCCGTTGACCGAATTCAATTTTTTCATTAATCTTCAGGATATTGAACCAAACCGGTTTGGACCATTCAAAATGAAGGGATGGCACGGCGTTGTTTTGATCGGGGCTCCAGTAAGTTTTTAAATTCCCGTCATTGACCGTTTTAGGTGAATGGCTTAAGGTAAAATCATTGTCAGACGCTTTAGCGGCGCGTGCTAAATTGTTTGAAAATATTTGACGGAGGCTATTGCCGAAAACCTTTAGAATGGTTGCATCTTTTTCATTGATGAGCCCTTCCCGGTCGGGTGGTACATTCATCAATAATACACTGTTTTTTCCCACGGAATTAAAATAGATATCCAACAATTTTTCCGGTGATTTTACATTCCTGTCTTCCTCGGGATGATAAAACCATCCGGGCCTGATCGAAACATCGACTTCAGAAGGGTACCATTTCATAGCCTGGGCTACACCTAAATGTTCCAGGGAGCCGAGGTCCTCCTCCGTTTCAAAAAGTTTGGGCCTTACGGTATTGTCATTCAGGTCAATTCCATCAATAGGGATTGAATCATGGATTGGCATCACACTCCATTCGTTTTCCCGTCCAAAACCGGATTCCGTTCCGACCCATCGGACATCCGGGCCCATAATGGCTATCACGGCCTGAGGCTGGAGTTCTCTAACCAGGTTAAAATAACCTTGCCAGTCATAAACCTGTTTTTTATTCTCAGGTCCTTCACCATGGGCTCCATCAAACCAAATTTCATCCACGGGACCATAGTTGGTTAATAATTCACGTAGTTGTCGTTTGTAAAAATCGTTATACTCTTCACTTCCATACGTTTTTTCATGTCTATCCCAGGGGGATAGATACAGTCCTAACTTCATATTTTGCCGTACGCAGGCATCTGCAAGTTCTTTGACTACATCACCCTGACCGTTTTTCCAGAAACTGGATTTAACGGAATGTTTGGTAAAAGCACTGGGCCATAAACAGAACCCATCATGGTGTTTGGCTGTAAGGATGACCAATTTAAATCCGGCTTCTTTAAGTATGCTGACCCATTGCCCGGCATCCATTCGGGAAGGCAAAAATATGCCGGGATTTTCCTGTCCGTCACCCCATTCTTTATTCGTAAACGTATTAATTCCAAAATGAAGAAAAGCTGTCATTTCCAGTTGTTGCCATTCCATTTGGCGAGGTGTTGGGACCACATGGGCTGCTTTGAAAAGGATATCCCGGTGACTGTCGGTGGAATCTATTCTTATAATATTGGAAAAGGTACCCTCCTTAAAATTAAAACTGCACTGGGTCAACAGAATAAAACAAAAAGCAGGTATCCATAGAATTTTAAAGAAGTTGGTCATGCGTCTCCCTCAAAATTAGGTAATTATAAATGCAAAAATCCGGAGAAATGTCTATCTCAGTGATGCGTTAATGGTCTGTAGAGCAAGGTCCCCCGGGCATAAGTCCGCATAATCCAACGCATTGAGGGGTTTGTCGGTGGTGTTCAAAATTTCATGAAGGTTTTTTCGGTCTGTCTCATAAAACAGCAGCCCGGTCAATACTTCCTGGTTTATCCTCGAACGATGCAATTTGGTCAATGAAGATATTCTATCCGAAGGGTCCCAATCCAGGGCTAATTTGTTGATTTGGAGGTAGGTACCATCGTGCATGGTAATTTTTTGGGTATCCCCGCTTTCAATATCGGCTGTGATTTCTTTAGCGGGAGGTACAAAATCGAGATTTGCCACGGTATCCATATGCTCCCTGACATAATCATAAGATTTGGTTGAGCCTTTATTGTTGTTAAATGTGACACAGGGTGAAATCACATCAATAAAAGCAAACCCCGGATAAGAAACAGCTGCTTTAATTAAAGGGACTAATTGTTCCTTATCTCCGGAAAAGCTTCTTGCTACAAAACTTGCCCCCAGTTCCATGGCAAGCCCGGCCATATCGATGGTTTCAAATAAATTGGTTTGCCCGGATTTATTAATACTTCCATAATCCGCTGTAGCGGAATCTTGGCCTTTGGTCAACCCATAACATCCATTGTTCATTATGATATAGACCATATTGAGGTTGCGGCGCACGGCATGTACAAACTGACCCATACCAATCGAAGCAGAATCCCCATCTCCGGACACCCCCAGGTAAATGAGTTCTTTATTGGCAAGATATGCCCCGGTAGCTACCGATGGCATCCGGCCATGCACCGAATTAAATCCATGACTATTTCCGAGAAAATAAGTCGGTGTTTTCGAACTACAACCTATGCCTGAAAGTTTGGCCACCCGGTGTGGCTCAATAGATAATTCAAAAATGCTTTGTACGATTGCTGCACTGATTGAGTCATGGCCACATCCGGCACAAAGGGTTGACAAAGCACCCTCATAATCTTTTTTGGTAAATCCGATTTTATTTACCGCGGCTTCAGGATGCCGAAAAGCTGGTTTTACGTAGGTCATGGTGGTTGTTTGAATTTGATGAAGCGTAGCCCGCGTGGCTCATGATCTTATCATAAATATATTGTGCCGTTATCGGTAAACCGTCGTAATTCAAAACCGCGATCAGTTTGGCGGGATCAATATTCAATTCATTGATCAATAATGACCTCATTTGACCATCGCGATTTTGTTCCACTACAAAAACTTTTTCGTGATCCTTGATAAAATCGTTTAGGGTATCCTGGAAGGGGAAGGATTTGATGCGACCCAAGTCAAAATGAAGGCCTTCCATGTTTAGCATTTCCGCTGCCTCTATGGCTGACCAAGTCGAAGTTCCAAAATATAAAAGCCCTAATTCATTAGATTGCTCAGAAAGCGGAACCTGCCATTCCGGACCTGGCATAAAGGTCTTTATTGTTTCCCATTTTTTTAAGAGCCGATCCATATTTCTTAAATAGGGTTCGGACTCTTCGGTATATTTAGCCATTTCATCCCTGGAGGTACCCCGCGTAAAAAAACTACCTTTTGTCGGATGGGTGCCCGGAATAGTCCGGTAAGTAATACCATCACCATCGGTATCCAGGTAACGGCCAAATTCTTTCAGATTATCCAATTGTTCTGCATTTAATACTTTCCCCCGCTTAAACCTCCTGTTATCATCCCATTTGAAGGGCGGGGAACTGTGTTCATTCATCCCCAGATCAAGATCATTCATGACAATGATCGGGGTCTGCAATTGTTCAGCAAGGTCAAATGCATCCGCAGTCATTTCAAAACATTCTTTTGGGGAATTCGGAAATAATAAAGGATGCCTGGTATCGCCATGAGAGGCATAAGCACAGGCCAGAATATCAGATTGCTGAGTCCGGGTCGGCATGCCGGTAGAAGGCCCTCCGCGTTGCACATCAATGAGTACTAAAGGAATTTCGGCAAAATAAGCTAAGCCCAAAAACTCGCTCATCAGGGAGATACCCGGACCGCTGGTAGCGGTAAACCCTCTTGCCCCATTCCAATTGGCGCCTATGGCAATGCCGATCGCTGCAAGTTCATCTTCTGCCTGTACAAAAGCATATTTTTTCTTGCCGGTAACCGGATCAACACGGTATTCTGAAGCATAGTCATCGAAAGCAGACATCAGGGAGGTGGAAGGAGTGATTGGGTACCAGGCTGCAACTGTTGCCCCTCCATAAAGTGCACCCAGCGCACAGGAACTATTTCCATCGATGAGAATATGGTCCTGATTGAGGTGACGTTGTTCGATTTTAAATTTTCCGGGCAATTCAAAATGATCGATAAGAAATTGCCTGCCCAGGTTCAAGGCTTTTACATTGGGTGTGATAAGTTTTTCTTTGCCTTTAAATTGATCCCCCACCATTTTTTCCAGGATGTTCATATCCATATCCAACAGGGTGGCGACAGCTCCAACGTATATCATATTTTTGAAAAGAAGGCGCTGTCTTGGGTCCGCGTAATTTTGGGCGCAGATTTCGGTCATTGGGATACCGATATTAATTACGTCATCTCGCAGTAATTCCTTGGCTATCGGTTTGGAGTTGTCATATACAAAGTAACCTCCGGCAGAAATATCCTTAATATCTTTTGCCAGGCTTTGAGGATTAATACTTACCATGACATCTATACCTGCACGACGTCCCAGGTGGCCTTTTTCATTGACCCTGATTTCGTACCAGGTTGGCAATCCCTGGATGTTGGAGGGGAAGATATTTTTCGGGGAGACCGGTACCCCCATACGAAAAATAGATTTGGCAAATAAATTATTGGCGCTGGCCGAACCGGTTCCGTTGACATTGGCAAAGCGGATGACACAATCATTTATTTTTTCTATGCGTGACATGGAGTTCCGGCTTTAGCGGTGTTATAAAAATACCGTTGCATATCCCAGGCAGCGGTAGGACAACGTTCGGCGCATAATCCACAATGAAGGCAAACATCCTCATCCTTTACCATTACACGTTTGGTGGGTAAGGCGGTGGAAACATATAACTCCTGATTGAGGTCATTTGCCGGGGCATTGAGTCGGGAACGAAGATCTTCCTCTTCCCCATTATGTGTGAAGGTGATGCAGGAAGTCGGGCAAATATCCGCGCAAGCATCACATTCAATGCATCGTTCAGTTGTAAAGATCGTCTGTACATCACAATTGAGGCATCGCTGGGCTTCTTTAAAGGCCATCTGGTCATCAAAACCCAGTTCAACTTCTTTTTTACGGTTATTGAGTGTTTCGGTCTTGTCGGCATGCGGTACTTTATATCGGAGATCAGTAACTACGGTACTGTCATAACTCCATTCATGGATTCCCATCTTTTGTGCTATGAGGTTGGTCATTGGGGAAGGTCGTACAGTAAGATCGAGTTGCTGGCAAAAAAGGTCGATGGATACAGCGGCCTGATGGCCATGGGCTACGGCAGTAATGACATTTTTTGGCCCAAAGGCAGCATCCCCTCCAAAAAATACTTGAGGATGGGTGGAAGCATAGGTATATTTATCCACCACCGGCATGCCGTATTTGTCAAATTCCAAGCCCAGGTTTTTTTCTATCCAGGGAAAAGAGTTTTCCTGGCCTATCGCAATAATTACATCATCCGCCTCAAAAAATACGTCAGCCTCCCCGGTGGGGATCAGCACCCGCTTCCCATTTTGCTGTTCAGCCTTTACTTTTTCGAACATCATACCCTTGAGCTTACCGTTTTCATGCACAAAAGCCTTGGGGTTATGACAATTAAAGAAGGGAATGTCTTCATGCTGCGCGTCTTCAATTTCCCAAGGCGAGGCTTTCATTTCATCAAAAGGACTGCGCACCACTACTTTTACATTGGTACCACCTAATCTTCTGGAGGTCCGGCAACAATCCATTGCGGTGTTTCCACCTCCCAGGATGATCACCTTTTCTCCAATTTTTTCTATATGCCCAAATGCGACACTGGCCAACCAATCTATGCCAATGTGAATGTTGGAATTAATTTCTTTTCTAGCGTCGATAACCAGATCTCTGCCTCTGGGGGCACCGGTACCGACAAAAATGGCGTCATATCCTTTGCCCAGCAGGTCCTGGAGGCTGCTGACATAGGTTTTGAAATGGGTGGAGATATTGCCAATATCGAGTATATAATTTACCTCTTCATTCAAAACGGTTTCGGGTAAACGAAAAGAGGGGATCTGCGACCGCATAAATCCACCTCCAAAATCCTGCTCATCAAAGAGGTCAATTTCATAACCCAAAGGGGCCAGATCCCTGGCTACCGTCAGCGAAGCCGGACCACCACCGACAAGGGCTATCCTTTTGCCGTTGGTTTGTCCCGGAGCTTTCGGCATTCTTGATTTTACCTCACCTTTATAATCGGCAGCTACCCTTTTGAGCCGGCAAATGGCGACGGGTTCCTTTTCTACCCGGCCTCTCCGGCAAGCAGGCTCGCAAGGACGATCACAGGTACGTCCCAGGATTCCGGGAAATACATTGGATTCCCAATTTATCATATAAGCATCACTATATCGTTCTGCGGCTATGAGTCGTATATATTCTGGTACGGGGGTGTGTGCAGGACAGGCGTACTGGCAGTCGACTACTTTGTGAAAGTACTCGGGGTCTTTAATATTAGTCGGTTCCAAACAATCGAGCTTAAAATTGAGGGACGAAAATTACGGTTTTTTGTTGATTTCAAATCAGCTTGCAATATTATTCAAAATGCATTATCTGCTCAATAAAAAAAGAGAGACCAGATTCAAAACTGATCTCTCTTTAATATGTTTTTTCAGCTTTTACAAGTTCGGTTGCGGAGTATACCTCAGATAAGGCTTAATCTTCCGGATTCCTTTAGGGAATTTTTTCTCGGCATCGGCGTCCGATACGGAAGGCAGGATGATCACATCTTCACCGTGTTTCCAATTTACAGGTGTTGCCACGCTATTGTAGGCGGTGAGTTGGAGTGAATCAACGACCCGAAGGATTTCATCAAAATTCCTGCCCGTGGAGGGAGGATAAGTCAGCGAAAGTTTCAGCTTTTTATCAGGGGCTATGATAAATACGCTCCGTACCGTAGTTTTTTCTGCTGCGCCCGGGTGGATCATATCATACAATTCTGCCACGTGCCGGTTCTCATCTGAAATCAACGGATAATTGACTTTGGTTAGTTGTGTCTCTTCGATATCCTCAATCCAGGTAGTATGGGAAGAAAGCGGATCAACACTGAGTGCAAGAATCTTTACGTTTCGTTTGTCGAATTCGGGTTTTAGTTTTGACATATAACCCAATTCAGTAGTACATACCGGAGTAAAATCGGCTGGATGGGAAAACAGGATACCCCAGCTATCGCCGAGCCATTCAAAAAAGTCAATTTCTCCCTGAGAAGTTTGAGCTTTAAAATTGGGGACCACATCCCCGAGTCTTAGTGCCATAGATTATTAAAAATTAAGAAATTAAGAAATTATAGAATTAATTACGAATTACGAAATTGATCATTGACCATTGATCATTGACCATTGATCATTGACCATTGACCATTGACCATTGACCATTGACCATTGATCATTGACCATTGATCATTGATCATTGATCATTGACCATTGACCATTGATCATTGACCATTGATAATTTGATAATTGATCATTCAATATGTTGCCATGGAGTGATCGATTTCTTTTGCCCAGGCCAGTATACCTCCTTCCAGGTTGTATAAATTTTCGAAGCCATATTTTTCCTGCAACAATTCAATCACATCGGCACTGCGTTTTCCACTACGGCAATGTACAATGACTTGTTTGTCTTTGGCGATTTTCTGCACATGATGCGCAACTTCACTTTTCGGCATCAATTCCCCATGAATATTCGCAATTTCATACTCATAAGCTTCCCGGACGTCTACGATTTGAATATTCGCTTTTTGGGAAATCAAGTTATGTAATTGTTTTACATTGATGGTTTTGACCGGGAATTTTTCAGCATGATCGGAAGGTTTCTCAAACCCACAGAATTGCTGATAGTCGATCAGGCCTTTTTGGGTTGGATTGTCGCCGTTCAATGGATTGTCTTTTCGTCTTTTGATTTTCAGTGTCCTGGTCTCAAAGGTGGCGGCATCAAATAAAAACAACCGACCATTGAGGGTTTCCCCCACACCACTCAGCACCTTAATCACCTCACTGGCTTGGATGCTGCCTAGGATACCGGGCAGTACTCCTAATACACCTCCTTCCGCACAACTGGGTACTAAACCGGGAGGTGGGGGAGTTGGAAAAAGATCTCTGTAGTTTGGCCCTGTAATGCCCAGTTTATCGGTATAATTAAACACTGTTGCCTGGCCTTCAAACCGGTAAATCGATGCATAAACGTTGACTTTGCCCAACAATACGCAGGCGTCATCGACCAGATAGCGTGTGGGAAAATTATCTGTTCCATCCGCAATGACATCATAATCTTTGATAATGTCCATGGCATTGTCGCTGGTCAGTGCGGTCTGATGGGCAACGAATTTGATGTATGGATTAAGGGCTTCCAGCCTTTTTTTTGCTGCTATTACCTTGGGTTGACCAATGTCATCCCGGGTAAATAAAACCTGGCGCTGCAAGTTGCTGTCATCAACCACATCAAAGTCGACCATTCCAATCGTACCTACCCCGGCGGCTGCGAGGTACAATAAAAGGGGTGCACCTAATCCACCTGTGCCGACAACCAGTACTTTGCCTTTTTTTAATTTTTTCTGTCCTTCGATATTAAATTCCGGTAAAATGATGTGGCGGCTGTAACGGGCCAATTCTTCTGAAGAAAATTTAATTTCTGCACTCATATCGCTGTAATAGATTTTTTTAGTTAAATACCTCCAGCAATGGCTGGTATGATGCTGATCGTGTCCCCTTGTTGCACCGGAGTATCATGACCTTGCAGGTCTTCAATATCGTCTTCCCCGATAAATACCCGTACAAATCCACGGAGTTGCTGATCTTCATTGAACAAATGTTTGTCCAGGTCAGGATACTGAAAAGTCAGATCCCGGATGGATTCGATCACGGTACCGCTTTGCACGGCCACGGCAGCCTGATTGGAAGTAAATTTTCTTAAGGGTGTTGGAATAATGATTTTAGCCATTGGAAATTATTGTTATTTGTTGAATTCAATTTTTATGGGTTCTTCCTGGAATTGCCGGGACTCGGACAATCTCCAGGACTTGGTTTGTATGGCCTGTCCCTGATAAACACTCGTAATAAAGTAAGATAATTCAGGAAGGGCATCGGCCAAATCCCGGCCGGAAGGGTGGGGCGGGTGGTCGGGATGTGAGTGAAAAACTCCAATCAGGTCGATTTCTTTTTCCAAAGCATATCGTTCGGCTTTCATAAATTCCTTTGGAGGTATAGTATAGTGGACTTTATGATTTTCAGGACTATCATTCACAACGGACTGGACCTGCCGGATCTGCAACTGCTCACCGACCAGTCCGTATAAAAAACCACAACATTCGAATGGATAAGCTTGTTCAGCGATATCGTGTATGGATTTTATAGCCTCAGAAGGTATCACGACTTCCATTATTTATAGATTTCGGCATATTTAGAAGCATCATCTGCAAACAGGGTAACCACATGACCATAATCAATCTGCTGTGCGAGTTGGACAGCTCCGACCAGGTTGGCAGCTGCGGAAGGACTGATCAATAAACCTTCTTTTTTAGCCACCAGGTCAATCATTTTAAAAGCCTCATAAGAGGATACCTCTGTGATTTGATCCGGAACCGTGGCATCATAGATGCCCGGGACTTCAGCAGTTTCCAGATGTTTCCAGCCTTCCAGGCCATGCAGGGGGCCATCCGGTTGTAGGGCGATGCATTGAATAGATGAATTAAAAAGTTTAAGCCTTTTACTGGTTCCGGTAAACGAACCGGTCGTCCCTAATCCGGCAATAAAGTGGGTTACTTCGCCTTTTGTTTGGTCCCAGATTTCTGGGGCGGTAGTGGTAAAATGGGCTTTCCAGTTGTTTTCATTATTGTATTGGTCACAATAAAAATAGGGCAGATCCATCCTGGAATAGATCGCTTTAGCTACTTCTCTGGATTCGTCGGTTCCCCCGTAGGGTGAACTCAGAATCAAGTCCGCACCTAATTTTTTTAGAATAAGCTGTCGGAGTTTGGAAGCATTTTCCGGGAGTACCAGTTTTATTTTAATGCCGAGATGGGCGGCGATACTGGCCAAGGCTATGCCTGTATTGCCACTGGTAGCATCCAAAATCGTATGATGGGTGTCCAACTGTCGGTCCAAAATGCCTTGCCGGAGCATATGGTAGGCAGGACGGGATTTGACGCTGGCCCCAAATTGTTGCCATTCGAGTTTGGCATAAATTTTTACTTTTTCAGTGGAAAAACTTTTCAACGGATAAAGAGGGGTATTACCAATCCAGGACCCCATGGAATTGACCGCCTCTATTAACCATGATCGTTGTGTTACAATTTCTTTATTCATTTCTACCTGTCTTCTTATAAATCAAAAAGCCTTTCGGATTTAATTTCGAAAGGCTTCCTGGTAAAATTTTAATTAGTGGAACGCATCATGGATGACCCTTCGAAAAATAAAGTTTACAACAACAATACGCACAAGCACAGTGGTGTACTGCCTCATTTTTATTGTTCCTTGTGATTTTTTTCTTCATTTTAAGTTTTGGTCATAAAATCAAAAAGCCTTTCGGTTATTGCTGACCGGAAGGCTTGAGATATTTTTGTATCCATCTATCTTCTATGTCAGCATGAGATGCTTACAGCAACAACAACACGCACAACAATTAATAAAAATAGATTTCATTGAAATTAACCTGCTACAAATATACAAGAGCCATGCCAGCTTTGCAAATGGCCCTAAAAACTTTGCCGTTAATTAGCTGTTAAACTCTGTTTTAATCCCGGGAAATTTTCCGGAGCCCGGGGAATCTGGTAGAAAATAAATTTGGAATTTGAATGAACGAAAAACAGGATTTGAGTAAATAGGATGGGCAGCAGGCAGATGGTCCATTGGGTTACCACTCCATCTGGTCCCCCGGAGATTTGCCCTCATCATGGGAGGTATCCCCTCCTTCTGTTGGGTCCTCACGGTGTGCAAATTGATCGTAATCGAAGTCGGGCAATAATTCTGTTTTAACGTGGTTTACCACGTCCTGCAAACCTTCCACGAAGCGGTTAAAGTCTTCTTTATAGAGGAAGATCTGGTGCCTGATATAACCATTGCCATCGCCCCTTCGGGTGCTTTCAGTAAGGGTGAGGTAATAATCATCTCCCCGGGTTTTCATTACATCAAAAAAATAAGTGCGTTTCCGTCCTGCTTTTACTTTGTTGGAGTAGACGCTGGAGTTGCGTTGAGAACCGTCGTTTTCCACAGTAATTTTGTGTTTTAAGATTTATTCCAAATATACTAATTTGGTTTCAATCAAAAAACCTGCACCTGACCGGGACTATGTGATTCTTCCCATTTTTGTCTTTCGAGTAATTTGAAATAAACCCCTTGTTTTTCCAGAAGCTGTTCATGGGTACCGGTTTCGGCTAATTGGCCTTTGTGAAGCACGAGGATCCGGTCAAATCCAAGAAGATGGTTTATTCGGTGGGTGATCAGAATAGTTGTTTTGTCTGCCAATACCTGATTAAAGGCACCGACAATCGCTTTTTCGGTGCGGGTATCTACTGCGCTGAGGCAATCGTCTAAGATAAGGATTTCGGGATTTTTAGCCAAAGCCCGAGCTATAGCCACCCTTTGTTTTTGCCCACCTGATAAGGTCACCCCGCGCTCTCCCAATATCGTTTGCATCTTGTCCGGAAGCCTCTCTATTTCATCTGCAATGGCGGCATGTACTGCCGACTGATCAATCATAATGTCCTCAATGAGCGGCTCTCCCAGCCGAATGTTATTTCGGATGGACTCGGAAAACAAAAACTGATCCTGTGGGACATAACCGATTTTTTTCCGTAAAACACTGATATCGTATTCTTTAATATTGACTCCGTCCAGCAGGATTTCCCCGGAGGTGACATCGAATAAACGGAGCATAAGTTCGGCGATCGTGGTTTTACCGGAAGCAGTTTTACCAATGATCGCCAGTCTGGAACCCGGAGGGATGGTAAAGGAAAGGTTATCCAGCGCTTTAGTCCCGGTATTGGGATAGATAAAACTTACATTTTTAAATTCAATTTTTCCTGAAATTTTGTCCGGTTTTAAATCTCCACCGCGGTCAATTACAGGTTGAATGGTCATAAATTCGTTGATCCTTTTCATAGAAGCCTCCGCCTGTTGGACAATGGAGGCCAGCCAGCCTATAGCGGTGACCGGCCAGGTAAGCATATTGATATAAATTACAAATTCGGCAATATTGCCCGGAGTGACGGCCCCGGATTGTACCCGGTAAACACCAGCCCAGACAATGATGACGGTGCTCAACCCGGTCAGCAGCATAATCAAAGGAAAAAACAGGGCATTGACCTTGGATAAATCCAGGGTGGAATATTTATATTTTTCTGCTTCTTCGGCAAAATAGTTACCCATAGTTTTTTCCTGGGTATAAGATTTTACAATCCGGATTCCGGAGTATACTTCCTGGGCAATGCTTGTAAGTTTGGAAAGTTGTTGTTGAATCGCAGTACTTTTTCTATTGATAATCGAGCTGACATAAAAGATAGAAACGGATAAAAAGGGGAGCGGCAGCAAGGTCAGTAAGGACAGGGTCAGGTCTACCTTTACCATACTGACTACCACCAGTATGATCAATGCCGCCAGATCAATGGCGTATAACACCGCAGGTCCGAGATACATGCGGACTTTGGATACATCTTCCGTGATCCTTGACATCAGGTCACCTGTAGTTTGTTTCCTGTAAAAAGTCTGATCGAGCGCAGAATAATGATCGTAGATGTTTTTTTTCAGATCGTATTCAATCAGCCTGGACATGACGATAATCGATTGTCTCATAAAATACATGAAGATGCCCATGAGCACTGCACAACCAAACACAATCAAACCAAAACGGACCAATTTTGGGGCCATCACCTCGGCTGCACCCGGGACCGGATCCTTGAGTTGATTGACTACCAGGTCCAAAGCATCGCGGATCATCTGAGGCTGAACGATCCGGAAATAATTCATCAGAAGGACAAAAACGATACCGGCCAAAAACCTCCATTTATACCGGACAAAATATTTATTGAGTGACCAGAGCTCTTTCAATTCGGGAAATTATACCTGAGGGACAAAAGTATAAGAATTAAGGCAGTTGTATAATTGGTTTTTAACGGACCTGTTCAACATCAAAGCTAAGATAGGGCAATAACCTATCCCAAAATTTTCTGTCAAAAGCCAGGATCAGACCCAGTTGATCATGACTTTTAATTGGCCCGTTTTGTATTATAAAATTGGCGATCACCTTGCTGTCTTTTACCGATAGATACGGGTGAGGTCTGGAGAGTGGAAGATCATAATTGATCCGGATCTTTCTGAATACAGGAGAGGATAATAAAAAGGGACGGATGTGGTGCAAAGTGGAATCCCTAAGGCCATAAACTTCCGACAATTGATCGACGCTGATGAACCCTCCGAGGATTTCCCGGAACCCGATAATTCGTTTGGCCAGCAGAGTACCTATTCCAGGTAATCGTTTCCAACCAGCAGTATCCGTCAGGTTAATATCTACAGTCAGTTGATTTAGATCCGGGTTCTCCTTCTCCGGAGACTGGAAATGATCATAAGCAATTGGAAAACTCAGGTGTGGACTAATCAATGTAAACAAGGAATCATTCATCCCATAAATTTTCAGTAAGTCCTCTGGTTTTTTAAAGACTCCACCCTTGGTCCGATAATTTAAAATGACCCTTGCGATAGGATAGGGCAATCCTCCGTTAATAAATTGTGCAATCGCTGCTGAATTCGGATCAAATGTTTCGGACTTTTTTTCTGGAGTTTCAGATTTTGATTTAATAATTGGAATGGTTGTTTTGGGATTGGTTTCAAATTCGAGGTAAGGGGTCAGCAAATTAACCCATTCCGGGGTCATGCCGTATATCCTGGAAATACCCTGGATATCCCTGAATCGTCCTCCCTTCTGAAGATACTTTACCCAATTACGAGCTGCTTTGACGGGTACCCCGGACTCCATGAGTTGGGACAGATCTGCGGTATTGGGGTTGAATCTTTTTAACCGGGGTCTCACAGATGTGAGGAAACTATCCACCATCCGGTTACTGGTATCATTATCCAAAGTCAATGGCGTTAACAAATAGTTTGTATTAACCGTTCGAAAATGGGTGACAAAATAAACGATGACCAGCATCGCCAGCACCAGGGTCAGATAATAAAACGATTTGCGTTCCCGATTGGAAAACCTCAGATAGGTTTTAAACCCTTTGAGTCTCATTTTAACCGTATAGATACATAAGGAAATTGCGACCTTTGCCAATGCACCCTGCCAGGATATAACCTAGAGGGATCTGGAATAAAATCCGGTGTGTAAATTTCCAGTGGAGTTGGAAGGGTCATAGGCACCTTCCATTCTTTGTTTAACAAAATAACCCGGGAAGGAGAACCGGCGGAAATCAGGGAGTCTTCTTTATTCAATATCAATTGATACTGTTTATCCTTGTAACGGATGGTATGTCCGGACAAACTAAGGTGTCCGGATGAATAAATAGACAAGGCAGGGTTAAAATGAATAACCTGCTTTAACGGTAGATTGTACCGTTCCAAATAATTTAATGGTGGTTTCAAGGTATCTTCGTTCATAGTGTAAAAAATAGTGTTCTGCTTATCCTTGATCCAAATAAAAGGTTTGTTGACTGAACCACCGGCAACAATTTCCATTCTATTTTGATCGAGTCTTTCTTCGATAATCATTAAACCGAAGAAAACAATACAAGTTAAAAGAAAAACAAGAAAAGTCCTGCGGGTTTTTTGAAAATATAGATAACCCAATAAAAGGCTGATCGCGGATAATAACAGAACATCCCATGGGGTAGGCCACCAACCCTGAATACGGCCCAATGGCAACGAATAAATCCAGGTGATACTGTCATTCATCCATTTTATACTGCACTGGAGCGGCAACCCCAGCCAAGTCACCCAGGTGGATAAGAAGGGATATCCTGCTAATGAGATCATCCCACAGATCAGAATTAGATAAGAAAACGGTGTACTCAACAATCCTGTCAACCAGAAATAGAAGGCAAATTGATGAAAATGATAGGCAATCAAAGGGTAAATAAGCAATTGAGCTGCCATCGAAACAGCTAATACCTTCCATATTGCCTGAACCACCTTATTCCCCGTACTAATAAAAGACCGGATAGGTTCGTATAAAATAAAAATGCCCGCCATAGCCAAAAAAGACAATTGAAATCCGAGATTGTAGATATCGAATGGATAAATAACCAGTAAAATAAAAGCGGCAGCTGCCAGGACATTTAATGGAGGCGCATCCCGTTGCATCAGCCGGGAACAATGAAGCAATGAGAACATTACGGCCGATCTTAATATCGAAGGGGCTGCTCCGGTCAGAAAAGTATAGGCCCAGATCACCGTGAGGATCAGTACCACCTGAAGCACTTTAAGTTTGCGCCCCTTATAGCTGATAAAACCAAACAGCACCTGGAAAATATGCGCAATGATACCGACATGTAATCCGGAAACAGCCAGGATATGGACTGCACCGGTGCCTGAATAAGCCTGGTAAAGTTCAGGGTCCATTTTTTTTCTCAAACCAAGTAACATAGCAGAAGCCACCGGATAGTCCCTGGCTGAGGGGACCAGGGCATGTATAATATGGTCTATATGATTCCGGGTCTGTTCTAATACAGAAGGCGATGATTTTAAAATCAATTTATACCGGGTGGTGTCTAAATACGTAAAATAATGAACGTTTCGCCGGTGAAGCATTTTTCTCCAATCGAAGTCAAACGGAGCGTAAGCCTGATCAGGTACCCGGACCTTAAACACTCCCTGAATGAGATCTCTGTTGGAGGGTATATAACTTGCGTTTTTAGGTATCCGCAACAATAAATTACCCCTTGCGGGCGATTGACCAATCGAATCCTTCCGGAGGTGCACCCGGGCATAACAATCCCAAAATCTTTCTTTTTCATCCAGATACGATATGCTCACCAGCAACTCCTGTGGTTGTGAACCTTCGCCGATAAAGTGATGAGGCAATTTCCTTTCATCATGGAAAGCAGCCCATAACAATCCAAAGAAGAACCAGAAAAAAGTTGCTGCCAGCCCAAACCAATATACATAGCGGAATTGAGAAGCCGCTAACCGGTGAAAATAAATTAGAACCAGGGTGATCAGCAGCAGTAACACTGCGCTCAGCTGTATTGCCGTTTTATGGGTATCTCCGGAAAGAATACCTAAAACAAATGGGATGACGATTTTAATAAAAGGAAATCTAGCCCACGGGAGGTCATAGTCCGGTCCGGTTCTCCACGCGATCAATCTGAATTATTTTCCGGGCATATACTTATACCGACCAAAATACCAAACCACCACAAAACACAGCAAGGGAACGATATATGCTTTTTGAATGCTACCGGTACTATCCGAAATCCAACCCATGAGCAACGGAAATACCGCACCTCCGAAGATAGCCATGACCAGAAACGAAGAGGCGATCTTAGTCTCTTCCCCCAGCCCTTTGATCCCTAAAGCAAAGATCGTTGGGAACATGATCGACATAAAAAATGGAACAGCCGTCACAGCGTACACCGCTGTTTTTCCGTCGGTAACCAGGGCGATGGCCAATAGCCCGATGTTGATCAGACTGTAAATAGAAAGTAGTCTGGCCGGTGGAATATAACGCATTAGCCAAGTGCCTACAAAACGGCCAAGCATAAAGCCCACCATGGCGATACTTCCCCATAAAAAGGCAGCCGTCTTCTCCGGCATATCAATCAAATGGCGGGTCAGCCGGATAAAAAAACTTCCTACACAAACCTGGGCTCCCACATAAAATAATTGTGCCAGCACTGCCCAGAATACATGCGGGTGGCGTAATACATTCATGGAAAAAGAATGTTTATCGGAATCGGGTCCCTCTTCGTCTGCTTCTTTGATTTCAGGTATTTGAGATACTAAAAAAAACAAAGCGACTAAAAAAACAATACCGGCCATGATCAGATAGGGCACTTTTACCGTAGAGGCTTCAAAAGATAAATATTGGCTCAATTGATCCGGTGACATATTTTGCAGTTCTTCCTTGCTTTTTTCAATTCCGGATAAAATAAACTGGCCACCAATGACCGGCGCTAAAAATGCGCCTACTCCATTAAAGGATTGTGCAAAATTTAATCGCTGCTCGGATGTGGACGGGTCCCCCAATTTGGTGATGTAAGGATTGGCCACCGTTTCGAGAAAAGTGGCTCCGCTGGCAATGATAAATAAAGCCGTCAGAAACATAAGATAACTTCTTGCTCCGGCTGCAGGATAAAACATCAAAGCTCCAATAGTGTAGAGGCCCAGCCCCAGCAGAATGCCATTTTTATAGCCGTATTTATGCATAAACCAACCGGCTGGCAAAGCCATGAGAAAATAACCAAGGTAAACTGCCGAATCTATCAATGCGGACTGCGTATCCGACAATTGACAAGCTTTCTTCAGATGTGGAATCAGTATAGGATTGAGGTTGTGAAGAAATGCCCATAAAAAAAACAGGCTGGTCACCAGGATAAAGGGAACGAGATAATTCTTTTTTAGTGATTCCATAGTTGGGTTTGAATTAGTAATCAGCAATCAGTGGTTAGTGGTTTGGTGGTTTGGTGGTGATTGCAGAGATCATCAAATAGAAAATTGACCTTCGAAAATGAATACGGCATCACCACACAATCTGATTTGTTCGAAATGTCCCGGGTGTATCCGTTTGAAACGAACAGTCAAAGGGCCACCTTTAGCCAACAATTCCAAATGATCTAAATCAAAAAGGTGGTCCAATTCTACGATAGCCAGTGATGCAGCCGTTGCACCGGTGCCACAGGCCCAGGTTTCATCTTCAACTCCTCTTTCATAGGTACGGATATGATATTGGCCTGCTGATTTTTCAATGAAATTTACATTAATGCCTTCCGGAAATATATCGGAATAACGAATGCTACGTCCTTCCTGTACTATGGGGTATTGATCCAATCCGGAAACTTTTAATATATAATGAGGAGATCCGGTATTCAGGACCGCATAGTGCTCCTCTAATTCCATGGAGGTCACCGGATTCATTTCCAGTTCAATATAATCCGGGGTGATCAAGGTGGCCTGATGTAATCCGTCCGCGGCTTTAAACGTTGCCAGGTGGTTGACCAGGCCCAGGCGATGGGCAAGAGACACTATACAACGTCCACCGTTGCCACAAAAACTACCCAGTCCGCCATCCGCATTATAATAGATCATATCAAAATCGGCCTCACTTTCTTTTTCAATGAGCATCAGACCATCGGCACCGATCCCATACCGACGATGGCACCAATGCCGGACTAAATTTGCAGATTTAATAGCATCATATTGGCGCTTCCTGTTGTCTATCAGGATAAAGTCATTGCCGGTTCCGTGGTATTTATAAAAGGGAATGTTCATCACCGTACTGTGTTCCAAATTTTTTATAAAAATAGCTTTAGTCTTTGAATTATATCTATCAGGGTTTGTTATCTTGGCAATTAAATTTGGGATACAGACTTGCTGCTGCATTCTAAGTAATCAAAGATGCGGATATTGTTGTTTTTTCTTTGGCTCACCCTTGGGCTGGCTTATTTCCTGATATGGAACCAGCGCAATGATTGTTGTACCGGTGGCACTCAACAAGTCTTAAGTTTTCCTTCACTATTTACTGGCTCTCCATCATCCGACGCGCCAGAGGTCTTGTCATTGCCTGAATCTTTAAATACGGGCCAAAACGACCCAGTTCAAGCCAATCACCTTAAAATCCAATCTCTGGATACTGTTGACATTACCCCGGGATGTATTTTATTTAAATGGGGCCAGTCTGATCCGATTACCAGGCCGTGTTTTAATGCCTGGAGAGATTCTATCGCCGGCCAGTTAAAGGAAGGTCAAATGTTGGAAATGATCGGTGAATATTTTGACCGGGAAAATCAGGTGATGGCCTCTGGCAACGTAGGGTTGTTGCGTGCTTTAAAAACAAAAAAATTATTTCAGGGTGTCATGAATGAAACGCTGTTAAAAATAAGAAGCAACAGTGTACCGGAACGCGATTCCGTGGAACACCGGCTATTCCAATCCCTTCGTGTACAGGTTATTTTTTACAATGAGCTGATTAAGGAAATGGACGAGAAAACCTTAATTTATTTCGCTTATGGGACTGAGGACCAGATCCACAATCAATGGCTCGAATCCTATACAGACCATTTGGTGGCTATGCTTAAAAATACCAGACATGAGCTCCAACTGGTGGGTCATACCGACGATGATGCGACCGCAGAATCCAATCAAAAACTCGGGTTGCAACGCGCCGAACTGGTAAAATATTTATTGGTTTCAAAAGGATTAAAAGCCTCCCGGATTAAAACGTCCTCCAAAGGTGAATCCAGTCCCATTGCACCTAACGATACCGAACAAAACCGAAGTCTCAACCGCAGGGTTGAATTATTTATCCTTTCCCCCAATCAATCAAAATAAGTATGGAATCATATCAAGTATCGCTTTGTGATTTGCCTTGGTGGGCGGTGCTGGCTTCCTGGTTATTACCTGCTCTGATAGGGTACTTTTGGGGGATGTTGCAATGGGGTCAGTATAAGACTAAAGCAAAAAAAGCGGATAAGGAACTCTCATCAGCCAGCAAACGAATAGTCAATCTTGAAAATGAAATCAATGAATTCAGAAAAGCTTACGAGAAAGTGAGCAAAGAAAAAGACCGCCTTGCGGCAAGTCCGGTCAACAAAATCAGTGAGCCCAAATCGAAACCGGCTGCAAATGAAGGTACGATTGCTTCCACAGAGAGCCACTCGCCTAACGATATCATCCATGCCACCAGGAAGATTTTTGGATATGCAATCCGCCGAAATGATTTGAAAATTGTCGATGGTATCGATCCTAAAATTGAGAAAATCCTTCACGAAGTTGGTGTTCACACCTGGGGTGATCTGGAACGTATAGATATTAATTACCTCACCAATCTGTTGAAGGAAGCCGGTTATCCTCAGGTTGATCCCAGGTCCTGGGCATTTGAAGGTTCACTGGCCAGACAGGAAAAATGGGCTGACCTCAAAGCTTTTCAGGAAAAAGGGCAATCCGACTGAAAAATTTCTATGCTGACCCTCACACCAGGTCCTGATCAGTAAAAGAATCTGGTTTGTGTTTGACCTCAAGGGTTTTACGCGCAATCCAACCCGCAATCAATCCAAACCCAAAACCTCCTATATGTGCCCACCAGGCTACACCACCATGCTGTGCTTGTGAGGTGGTTTTACTTAATGAGAAATAACCGCTGATCAATTGCTGAACAATCCAGATCCCCAGGAAAAAAACTGCCGGCATATAAAATGACCGAAAAAAATAAACCACCAGCACCCGGATTTTGGATGCCGGAAACAAAATGAGATAAGCACCTAAAACTGCTGATATTGCTCCACTGGCACCTATTGCGGGAACCATACTCCCCGGCCCGGCCAATATATGGGAGATTGCTGCGGCCAATCCTCCGGCAATATAAAATATTAAAAAATTGAAGTTTCCCATGATGGCTTCGATATTGTCTCCAAAAACCCACAGGAACAACATATTGCCTATCAGGTGCACCCAACCACCGTGTAAAAACATGGACGTAAATAAAGTAAAGAGGTTGTTACCCTGGCTGATCTCTGCCGGTATGGAGCCATAATGAAAAACAAACCAATCCAGTTCTGGGGGAGGCAAAATGACTTGATAGAGAAACACGATAATGTTGATTCCAATAAACAAATAGGAAAAAAAAGGTTTGCTGCCACCTTTGACCTGGTCATCACCTATGGGAAATATCATGCTACTGGTTTTTAAATTGAATAAATAATGCAGGTATCCATGACTAATGTTTAAATCAATCCTTCCCGGATCAGGTCATGCAGATGGATCACCCCGACATAGCTTTTTTGATCCAAAACCACCAATTGGCTGATGTTATAAGATCTCATCGTTTCCAGGGCTGTCATAGCCAGGGCCTGGGACTCTATACATTTTGGGGATGCGTTCATAATTTCGATAGCTGTGACCCGGGAAAAATCGGGCTTGGTTTCCATCATTCGGCGAAGGTCACCATCGGTAATTATTCCGATGGGGTTTTCATTTTTATCGATGATTACCGTGGCCCCCAATCTAAATCTTGACATGACCAAAATTACCTCACTCAGGGGGTCATTAGGATAATTGACCGGTTTCCCGTGGGAAGGATAAATATCATAAACATGGAGATAAAGCTGTTTGCCTAACGAACCTCCCGGGTGAAATTTGGCAAAGTCAGCCGGGGTAAACCCTCTGAGGTACAGCAGACACATGGCCAGTGCATCTCCGATAGCCATTTGGGCAGCGGTGCTGGCAGTAGGTGCCAGATTATTGGGATCGGCTTCTTTATCGATAGGCGTCAATATAATATAATCCGCTTGTTTAGCCAGGTAGGAACCGGCTTGGGCAGTGATCGCCACGATTTTGCAACCGATATTTTTAGCAATAGGCAGAACCAGCCGGATTTCTTCTGTTTCGCCACTTTTGGAAAAACAACATAGGAAATCCCCACTGACCAACATACCGACATCGCCATGAACAGCATCCGCAGCATGCAGGAATACAGAAGCGGTACCGGTAGAGTTCATGGTAGCAACGATTTTTTGGGCGACCAGGGCACTCTTTCCAATCCCGCAACAAACCACCCGGCCACCCGAATTAAAGATGTCATTCACACAAACCTCAAAAGAAGGTTCTAAATGATTTGTCAATGCCAATAAAGCTTGTTGTTCGATTTGGATACATTCCCTGGCTATATCTAAGATGGCTTTTTTCAAATCTAAAATTTATTGTAAATTCGGCTCCCTTTTTAGGAAGCCTTAAAAATAATAAAACATACGTTGTTAACATTATAACAGGCTTAAACGAAAATAAATTAACTGATTGATGACATTTTTAATTTTAAATACCAAATATTATCTGTAAATTTCAATACCGATGAATGAAATTATAGTGGACAAAAAAAGTACAAAAAATACTAAATCAAAACCAACTTCAACTTCGCCAAATAAGCCTGAATCAGCCTCCCCTTCGCTCACACAAGCCCTTCAAAAACATTTTGGGTTTGATCAATTTAAAGACAATCAGGAAGAGATAATTCAAAATGTATTGGATGGCAATGACACGTTTGTCATTATGCCTACTGGTGGAGGTAAATCAATGTGTTATCAGTTGCCTGCTCTCATGCTGGAAGGTACAGCTATCATTATATCTCCATTGATAGCGTTGATGAAAAATCAAGTCGATGCCATCCGTGGATATAGCCAGGGTGATGAGATTGCACACTTTCTTAACTCATCATTAACAAGAACCCAGATTAAGCAGGTCAAGGAGTCTATTACCAACAAACACACCAAATTGTTGTACGTGGCCCCGGAGACCCTGACAAAAGATGAAAACCTGGAATTTTTGAGAGGGGTCAAGATTTCGCTCATTGCCGTGGATGAAGCACATTGTATATCGGAATGGGGGCATGATTTCAGACCGGAGTATCGCAGGATCCGGGAGATGATAGATAGTTTAGGTCACTCGGTCCCGGTGATGGCACTGACTGCAACGGCTACTCCAAAAGTGCAATCCGATATTGTCAAGACCCTGGATATGAAAAATCACAAGGTCTTTAAGTCTTCTTTTAACCGGACCAATCTGTATTATGAGATCCGGCCCAAGGTCAATAAAGCGCAGACCATCAAAGAAATTATCCAAATATTCCGAACACAGCCCGGTGGATCCGGGATTGTCTATGTGCAATCCAGAAAATCTACCGAGGAGCTGGCACAGGTACTGGAGGTGAATGGGATCAAAGCCGCACCCTATCATGCCGGATTGGATACCAAATTAAGGGGAAAGATCCAGGACGATTTTCTAATGCAGGAAATCGATGTGATTTGTGCGACAATAGCGTTCGGAATGGGGATTGATAAACCGGACGTTCGATTTGTAATTCATTACGATATACCAAAAAGCATAGAAAATTACTATCAGGAAACCGGCAGAGCAGGAAGGGATGGACTGGAAGGAAGATGTGTCGCATTTTATTCGGCTAAAGACATCGTCACCCTTGAAAAGTTTCTGCGGGACAAAGATGCAGCCGAACGGGAGATGGGTGCCCACTTGCTGGATGAGGTAGTAGCTTTTGCTGAAACAGCAGCCTGCCGGAGAGTATTTCTACTCAATTATTTTGGCGAAAACTTTATCGAAAAGGATTGTTATAAAATGTGTGACAATTGCAGGCATCCTAAAGAAAAAGTCGAGGTAAAAAATGAAATGAAATACGCCCTCCAGGTTATTCAACAAACCAAAGAAAATTACCTGGTGAGTTTATTGGTTGAGTTCATTATAGGTAAAACGACGAAAGAGATCAAGGATTATGGTTTCGATCAATATGATTTGTTTGGCAAAGGACAAGATAAAGAGACTTTATACTGGCATTCTATATTCCGGCACGGGATATTAAATGGGCTGATCCTGAAAGACATTGAACAATATGGTGTATTAACGCTGACGGAAGCAGGAATAAAATTTATAACTAAACCCACATCGATAAAAATCGCCATGAACACCAATTTTGAAGCACCTGCAGAATTGGATGAAGAAGATGCAGGAGCCCGCGTAGTGGCATTGGATCAGACGTTGTATAAGATGCTGGACGATATGCGTAAAGGCATGGCTAAACATTTAAAAGTGCCGCCTTACGTGATTTTTCAGGATACTTCTTTGCAGGACATGGCTACACAGTATCCCATCACCCTGGAAGACCTGGCCAAAGTCAACGGGGTCAATGCCAGCAAAGCCCAGCGATATGGTAAAAAATTCATTGAAGTTATTGCCATGTATGTGGAAGAAAATGAAATCGACCGGCCGGAAGACATCCTGATCAAACAAATTGCAGATAAATCCAAAACCAAAGTTTCCATCATCCAGTCTATAGACCGCAAAATGCACCTGGAAGATATCGCCCGGACCAACCAGATGAAACTGGACGAACTGATGGATGAAATGGATATCATCGTTTCTTCCGGCACCAAACTTAACCTGGATTATTATCTGGAAGATCATGTGGATGAAACCATCCAGGAAGAGATCTATGATTATTTTATGACTTCCGAAACGGATGATGCAGAAAAAGCTTTTAAATCATTAAAAGAGGAAGACATTACCATTGAAGAAATAAAATTAGTCCGGTTAAAATTTTTATCTGAAATGGCGATGTAGGTAGGAGGGTTGAGGAATGAGGTAGGAGGAGGTTGACCAATCAAATTAACACATGAAAAAAATCTGGATAATCAACGGGCCCAATTTAAACCTCCTTGGAAAAAGACAACCTGAAATCTATGGGTATAAAAGTTTTGAAACCTTTTTCGGCGAGCTAAAAGAATTATTCCCCCAGATTGAACTTTATTATTTTCAATCCAATCATGAAGGGGCAATCATCGACCACCTGCAAACTATTGGATTTGGTCAATCCGATGGTCTGGTGTTTAACCCGGCGGCCTACACCCATACCTCCATTGCCATAGGGGATTGCCTTGCAGCGATTCAATTGCCTTGTGTGGAGGTCCATATTTCGGATATCTATCAACGGGAAACATTTCGACACCACTCCTATATCAAACCCTATTGTGTGGATAGCATAGTAGGTAAAGGCCTGGATGGATATAAAATGGCTGTTGAGAAATTGTTACCCCTGATTTTATAAGCCCCATAAACCCGAGTTATAGGCTGGGTGGGGAAGGGGTGTGGTCTACTATCTTTAACCGGTTTCGTTTGTTCATTTTTCGCTGCCCGTTGAAATACTGAAAATAAGACCAATGCACATAAAATTTAGGTGGCTTTTTCGCTATTCGGTTGTCTCTGGCCGGACTGATGTCAAACCCGTCTATAAATGAAAGCGGTAAACAATATGTTACAGAAACACGGATGCAGTCGTTGACTATATCAAAGCCCTCAATGGTATACAACTCCCAGTTCGATTTGGGTTCCTCCTGAAGATGGACCTTAATGACCGAACCAACTGGATATTTTTTTCCTTTTATTTTTCCTCTCGTTTCGAGTACCAGGTAGCTCTGACTGATTATCAAATGAAAATGCAGTAGCACCAGGGTAAAAAGAACAAATTTCCGATACGCCATGAATAGCTTTAAAAATACGAATATTAATCACAAGCGAACAACAAGGTAAGGGATTGGGATTTCCGCCTACACAGGCAGTCTAAGTAAAATAGATAAACAGTTTTTTTATGCCCTTGGTTTTTCCAGGGTGAGGTCAATCAATTTCAGCCGATGTTTTTGATTTAATTTTTTTTGGCCATTGACCAGCCATTTGGTATACATCCAGGCCAGGCCGGAAACACCTCCAACAATAAAATGAAAGGCTGTCAACGGAGGCCTGAAGATAGCCTGGGCAAGGCTAAAAAATGTCCACTGAATAAAAAACTTTCTGGCTGTTTTCTCCAACCCATTGCCTTTGCCCGGTGTAACGTCAAAACCATCCAGATCGTTGAGGGGCAAACAATAGGAATCGGATACGATGATACATTTGGATGGTAAATCAAAGCCCCGGATGGTATAGGTTTCCCAGGAGGACCTGATTTCGCCTTTAAAATGGACCCTGATCGTTGAACCGATGGGATATTTTCTGGGTTTGATCTTTCCCTGGCTTTCAAGTATAAGAAAAGCCTGTGAATAGGAGGCCGAGAAACCAAACAAAATAACAATCAAGCTTGTGGTCCTTTTCAAATTCATTCCGATTAAAGAAACGAATTTAGTGGATAGGATGCCTTACCCCGGGAGTATTTAAATTTTTATTAATCACTCGTGGTGATCATTCCATGTTGTTTTAAATAGGATTTTGACCCAGGCGTGCCGTCATTGCGCTTTCACAATGTTTAATCTTTTTTTAGATCAACTATTCAAAACCCAGTGCTCTCCTTATGCTGTCTATCAATTTTTTTTTCGAAACCATGTACTAGCTGCAAATTGAAGTCGTCATTTTTAAAACAAAAGTGATGATGAATATACTTGTTTGAGGCTGGGGTAGTGATAATCCATGTGCCTTATGGAGTGTGCCTAAGCCCAGGTATGAAATTTTAAAAGCTTTCTTGCCTGACTTTGGCATTTTTATCCCCAGTAATCCATTTTTTTTCTTATTTCTGCAGCTGCCTCAGCACCTGCCCATTTATTACATAAAAAGAGTCCAAGGTCAATGGAAGCAGAGACTGCCCCGGCGGTAATAATATTGCCATCTTCGACAATACGGTACTGAAGCACCTCCAGGCAATAGGGCCTGAGGGCCTCATATTCATTATAATGGGTAGTCGCTTTTTTGCCATTTAAAAATCCCGCGGCCCCCAGCAACAAACTTCCGGTACATATAGAAATTTTCGTGGCCTGCTCAGCAGCAGATTGAAGCCAACCAATCAATGCGGGGTCATATTGCAAATGCCGGGTACCATGTCCGCCCGGGACAATTATAGCGTCATAATCCTTTAATGAATTTTGGATAAGGGTGGGTTTGATTTCCAATCCAAAATTATCCTGGCAAACACTGGAATACCCACAGATATCCCATTTGAATCCCGGGAGAAATTTCATGGATTGAAGTCTGCTCAGTGGGTCATAGATACCAATAAAATCAAGCCAGGTAATGCCTTCAAAAATGACGTATGCGATCTGCATATAATCCAATTAAGTCAAAATTCCGAAACAAGGTGGAACGCTGCTAAATTAAAACGCAATTAAAAACTGCGTTATTCTTTGGTGGGTACCACCATGACCGGAACTTTGGAATGCCGGACCACCGATTCCGCAATGCTGCCAACCAGGAAATGAGCCAGTCCGGTCCTGCCATGGGTCCCGATGACGATCAGGTCAGCTCCCCATTGTTCTGACGTGTTGACAATTTCTTCCTGAGGGTTGCCTTCAGGCAGAAAATGAACGAGTTCTCCGGGACCGTCAAACAATTCACCCAATTGTTTCATCGTCAATTCACCTTCTTTTTGGTAGATTTCCTCGGTGTCCATCGGCAGGATACCCGCATCGAGATTAGCGATTGCCCGGGCACTGTCCACTACATAGACGGCAGCTATTTCTGCATCCAGCTGTCGGGCCAGTTCAAACCCTTTTTTGGCGGCATTCATGGCGAAGGTGCTGCTGTCCACAGCTATGAGTATTTTTGAGAAAGGCATGATTTATTAATTTTTTCTAAAGTTAAACACAAAATCGGAAGCTGAAAATCTATTCCAAAAACAAAAATTGAAAAAGGAAAATCAAGCGGCATTCCCAGATTAAATTGATTTTGACGGGGATAATCATGATGCATTATTAAGCATATACCCATCACTTCCTCGCTATTTGTAATATTTTTAAAGTCCTAATCCTGGTTTATGAATTTTTTCTTACGCTTATATTTTTTGCCCTTATTATTTTGGGTGAATGCACTTTCGGCCCAACAGTTCACCACGCCATTTGAACTTAGTAAGGGTACAAAAAGCCCTCCTTATACTGAAATCATCGACTGGTGGAAATCGCTGGATATCCGGTCCTCAAAAATAAAAATGTTTACGATGGGGATGACCGACTCCAATTTTCCCCTACATCTGGTGCTGGTATCCAGGGATGGTATTTTCGATTTCAACGCGCTGCGTGCCAAAAACACCCGGGTTATACTCATCAATAACGGGATTCATCCCGGCGAACCGGATGGAATAGATGCCAGTATGTTGTTGGTGCGGGATATCGTAACCAATAAAATCCAACTACCTTCCGGTCTTGTTCTCGCCATCATACCCGTTTATAATATCGGCGGTTGCCTTGACCGCAGTAAGGATTACCGGGTGGATCAAAATGGTCCGGAAGAATTTGGGTTCAGGGGCAATGCACAAAACCTTGATCTCAACCGGGACTTTATAAAATGTGATTCCAGAGACGCTAGGGCATTTGCCGATATCTTTCATAAGGTTGATCCGGATGTATTTATCGACAATCATGTGAGCAATGGTGCGGATTATCAACATGTGATGACCCTTATCTGCAGTCAACATAATAAACTGGGAGGGGTCATGGGAGAATTTATGAATAAAAAGTTTGAACCGGGTATCTATTCGTTGATGAAAACAAAAGGTTATGACCTCATACCTTATGTGAATGCTTTTGGGGACAAGCCGGACAATGGCTGGCCCGAATTTTGGGACGGTCCCCGTTACAGCAGTGGTTTTGCTTCCTTATGGCATTGTTTCGCCTTTGTGCCGGAAACCCATATGCTCAAACCCTACGATCAGCGGGTCAAAGCCACCTACGACCTGTTGTTGAGTTTTATAGATTTTACCTCGACCCACGGTGAAGAGATTAAAAAGCTCAGAACACAGACAAAACAAAATATTAAGATTCAGAAGGAATTTACGATCCAGTGGGACCTTGACCGCAACCAATTCTCAGAAAGATTATACAAAGGGTATGAAGCTGGCTATAAACCCAGTGAAGTTTCCGGATTGCCCAGGTTATATTACGACCGAACCAAACCCTACGAAAAAACGATTTCCTTTTATAATCAATATAGAATTCAAACCACGCTGTCCGGGCCACAGGCCTATATCATTCCCCAGGGATGGTGGAAAGTGATTGAACTATTAAAACTCAATCGGGTCCATTTGTCTCCGTTCAAGAGGGATACAGCTATCCGGGTGGAGGTGTATCATATAGAGGACTATAAACCTGCTGCCAGGCCTTTTGAAATGCACCACCCCAACACAGAAGTCAAAACCCGAAGCAGTTTTCAATGGATCAATTTCCGGAAAGGGGATTGTTATATTCCCATGAACCAGGAAGCTAATCGTTTCTTGTTTGAAGTGCTGGAACCTAAAGCAGCGGATTCCTATTTTACCTGGAATTTTTTTGACGCTGTTCTGGGACAGAAAGAAGGGTACAGTGCTTATGCCTTTGAAGACATCGCTGCGGATTATTTAAAAAATCACCCCGAGTTAAGAGAGATGATGGACCAGAAAAAAGCCTACGACACCCTTTTTGCCAAAAGCGGGCGCGCCCAACTCAATTTTGTATATGAACATTCACCGTGGTATGAGCCGGCTTACCGGAGATATCCTGTCTTCAGGGTTAATTAAAGAGGAATTTTTTATTGATCCGGGAATAAGTGATAATAAGGCCTCAGGCTAATGGCGGGATCCACTGTCTCAAACATATCTTTGATCAGGTAGCCCAAACTGTCCGGGGTATTTTGTTTTAGATGATTTATCAAATCCAATGAAGTGGGGTAGGGTGGAGGCTGGTTTTTTAGCTGATTAAAAAAAGATTGTAGTATAAGATTTAATTTTTCTTCGCCAAGATATTCGCTTAAGGTGTAGAAGACCACTGCCCCTTTGCCATAGGATATATAGCTTTGCTCCGGTGAAACAAATATTAAGGGGAATTCTTCAGATGGAGCCTGCCCCCTTCCGTTTAAATACCGTTTTAATTGGATATCAATAAATTTTAGTGCATTTTTTTTGCCGTACGTTTTTTCATAAATTTTTGCCGTAATATATTCGGTAATACTCTCCGTGAGCAGGGGAGCACCCGGAGCATCAGCAGGGATCACCTGATTGCCCCACCACTGATGGGTAAGTTCATGGGCTGCCACATAAAATGCAAGATCAATTTGTCCTATGCCGGTTTTTTTTATGTCCTGGATAAACCGGATTTCACTGATGGGCATAACGTTGCCAGCGGTGGTAGCATAACTTCCCTCCGCTCTTGAAAATTCAATAATCTTTATATCCTGGTGCGGGTAAGACCCAAAATAGCTAGTATTGTAATCCAACGACGATTTTAATCCATTTATCATACTGGACAAACAGTAGGTGTGTGTCGGATGGTGAAATATCTTCAGGTCCACCCCACGGTGCTGATCGGAATAAACAGAATACCTGCCTGAATTGAAGCCGAGTACCAGTTTTATTTTTTTATTCATTTTATAATGAAAATATTGACGACCCCGGTCCTCCCAGACTTTAATTAATTTACCCGGTGCTATAGCGGTTTGGTCTCGCGATGTGCTCATTATAATTTCAAAATCCACCAGGTCTTCATCATAACTTTGATAATGATTATAAATCTTGCTGGAATCATTAAGCATGATTGGGCCCGTTGCAAAATATCCTATCCGGGGTAACATATCGCTTTTGAGGTAGGTGCCGTTTTCCAGAACATTAGATTGTTGTACCAATAGGGCATTGGGTTTATTTTTTAGTTCGAATTTTAGGGAGATACTGTCTCCAGGCTCTAATTTACTCTCCAGTTTATAGATTGAAAATTTGAAAAAACTATCCACGATAAGTGCAGTCCATGGAGATCCTGCTGCCAGGACGGTGATCTCATCAAATCCTGTTTTGATCAACAACGTATCGATAGCCGAAGTATGGTGATTGACCAACCTATACGTCCCTCGTGCAGTAAATTGTCGCGTTTCAGGAAATAGATCTAATTGGATAAATACCGACCTGATTCTGGGTTGTTTGATTAATTTAAGATGCCCGTAATTTTCTTCAAATCGGATCATCAATTCACGTTCTGAGTCTACAGGGCCGATAATATTATCCGGATGCTTTTCCAAGTTAAACAGGGTATAACCGGTCGCCAGAAATGCCAGGCCGGATAAGCAAAAAACCCAAAGTAACACGCCCCGAAATCGATGAACACCCGTTTTGATCCGTTCCATATACGAATTTAGGTGCGCGCGTTGCCACCATATCAGGGTGAGGCAACCCAATAGAATCCCGAAAAGAAACCAATACGACTTAAAGAAATAAAAAGATCTTAGGGTGTTTCCAAAATGGCTCAGGTCGGAATATTTTAAAAAGAAATCAGGGTAAGGGTCCTGATTAAATTTAAACACCAGAGCCGCCATTCCCAATGAATCCAGATTTGGGATAGCCAACCAAATCATAACCAGCACAAAAAATCCGAAGTAGGTATGGTGGAATAGCGTTTGTATAAATAATGCAAGGATGGCCCAGATCATCAATCCCGGCAGGTGTAAACAAATCAGGTTGAAAAAATAGTGGCCGGGTTCTATAGGGTAAAAATTATGGTAGAGTTGGATTCCTATACCCACTCCCATGATCAGGCCTGACAAAATCAATTGTAGGAGGACTAACGTCAATAACGCGGAAATATAGGATATAAAATTGGAGACCGGAGTGACGTGAATCAAATCGGCAATCCCGGCTAATTTTGGACGGTTTAGTATCACCCCTGCATAAAAAAAGGTCAGAGCCTGGATTAACAGGGTAAAGAAAAAGACAGGTAATCCAAGCACAGACCAGGTGACGGGTAATAAACGGGTGTCGGTTTGAGGATTGACCTGTTGAAGTAAAACCACAAGAAAAAATCCACCTCCAAGGAAAAGGAGTAAAAAGCCTCCACTGGATACTATATAGCTGAGCTCAATCCGGGCCCGTCGCCAAATCGTCAATATCCGATACTCAAAACCAAAACCTGGCATTGGGTTAAAGATCCTTACGCGGGTTATACTTCCAAAATTATTTCTTATTAATCGACCGGCATTTTTGGATGTTCTGTTAAACCAAACTACAGGTTCCCCGAATGAAAAGCAACGGTAAACCAGAAAAAGAATGATCACGCCTATACCGAGCCATATCAACCGGTTTAATAGAAAATCCAATGGAAGGGGAAGAGCCAGGAGATTGCGTTCTGATACGGTCCAATAGCGAACGAATGAGTCAATGAATGTCTCACCAAATGGATCCGTCAAACCGATAAAGTTCTGAGAATAGGTATTTCCGGTCCATCGAAACCATATCTCCCTAAATAGCCAGGTCAGGATGATCGCAACAAATCCGCTATATACATTCCGGGTAAGGCTTACTGAAGCGAATACCAAGCAACTGCATAAAAATAAATTGGGAAGCAGGTAAAGAAAATACGTGTGTAAATAAGACCGAAACTCAAAATTTAAAACCTGAGAAGGATTGACGAAAGGTAATAGGGTGCCTGCTACCAGACCCAGTTCAACCATCAGGGCGATTAATGCTATTATGGTAAACGAACTGAAAAATTTTGCACACAAATAGTCTGACTTGGTAAAGGCATACGTGAACAGGATAGCATTCACCTTAGAAGAAAATTCCCTGAAAATGGAGGCTCCCACAACAGCAGGGACCAGGAAGAATAAAATCTTATTGAAAAATCGGGTAAAGGAAAATATATTCCAGGGTGAATTCGCGATGGTTTCCAGATTTGCAGACCCTGCTCCCAATGCCCCTGCAGACCCCGACATAGATCCCATAGCCAGGAGAAAGACTGCGCCGGCATAAATATAAAAGGCAGGATTTTTAAACCAATACCTCCATTCAAACCGTGCAATGGTCCAAAACATCGTAAGAGGGTTACCGGTCATTAAGTAAAGTTTGAAAATAGAAGTCTTCAAGCCCGGGTTGGGCGGGACTAAATCCGGCCTCATCCAGTTGGTCCCCGTAGACACGTACCCCGATTAATCCGTTTTGAAGATAGGATGAGGAAAGCACGGAATAGGTTTTTTCAAATAGTTCAAAATGATTTACCGGTACTTCCCGGGTCCAAACCTTACCTTTCAATAGCTCTGGTACCTCAGCGGGTTTGACTTGCCGTAATATTTTCCCACCGTTCATTATAGCCAGTTCATTGCAAATGCCATTGATATCTTCCACAATATGAGTTGAAAAAATAATAATATTGGTGATGGCTATCTCCCGCAGGACGTTGAGAAAACGATTTCGTTCTGCGGGATCCAATCCAGCGGTGGGTTCGTCGACTATAATCAGTTTAGGATTATTCAGGAGGATCTGAGCAATACCAAAACGTTGTTTCATACCACCGGAAAAGCTGTCGACATTTTTATTTCTGACCTCCGAGAGATTGGTGAGTTCCAGTACTTGATTTACCAGCTTTTTCCGGGACTTAGAGTCAGTAATACCTTTTAGTAGGGAAAAATAATCCAATAAATATTCTGCGGACATCCCCGGATAAACTCCAAATTCCTGGGGGAGATAACCCAATACTTTCCGGAGACTCATGGGATCAGCCAGGATATCAATTCCATCAAAAACTATTTGGCCTGTATCGGGTATTTGCAGGGTAGCCAGTGTGCGCATCAGGGAAGATTTACCCGCACCATTCGGTCCCAATAGACCGAACATGCCTGAATTGATTTCAATCTGCAGGTTGTCTAAGGCTTTTACCCCGTTAGAATATGTTTTACTGAGCTGATGTATGGTCAATTGCATGAGTGTGGTTCGTGGACTTTTATTCTTGTTTTTAGCAGTAGGCCCTGTCCTGCGTCTGGTACAATGCTAAATAATAGAGGAATCAATTTTCCGGAATTTAGACAAACGACTTGTATACCGGCCTTGAAGGGTGGGTAATTTCTATGAAGCAAGGGTTTAGTATAATGACCAGGTCCCGGCCAAATTACCTGCTTATCCGTTTTTTATAAAATGAGTTTTTAAATATTCTATAGATTGCTCGTGTTATGTTAAATCTAATAGGTCGTATTTCCCACGACGACAGCGATAGCGCTGCCAGCACAAAGAGGGAAGACCACACTAAATATGCGGAACGGTACAGCGACAAATAATTTCCCTGGGCAATCATTCGAACTCCTAAAATTAAAAGTTGAAAGATTTATTCCGAAATTAATAAATATCTAATTTTCGTGAAATAGGATAACTGTATTATTTGGTTTCAATCGCTTCAACGATCAATCGCATCAGCTCGCCAAGTTTATTGGAATCCAGCCATCGGGTGACGACGACCAGATCGTGCACTTTATCAATGACGATATAATTCCCACCATAACCATTGGCATAATATATTTCAGGTGGTAATCCGGGCAAAGCATTTTCTTGATTGTTCCACCACATCAATCCATAAGAAGGATTGGAGACTGAACCTAAAGGGACGGAACGAGTCCATTCTTCGGAGATCAGGGTCTTATCTTTCCATTTTCCGTTTCTCAAAAATAAAAGGCCAAATCTTGCCATGTCGAGAGTGTTTATGAACATACCTCCCCCAAAATGGCCGCCTCCGCTCACGGATTGCATTTTAATCCCGTCTAGCTCCACCCAGGAATTGTCATACCCATACCACCGCCAGGTAACAGATGCCTGAATGGGGTCCATAATTCTTTCCTTCAGCACCATGGGTAGAGGTTTTCTCCATACCTGTAACAAAGCATAAGCCAGGAAATTCACCCTGACATCATTATATTCATATTGCACCCCAGGTTCAACCAAAGGTCTGTTTTTCCAATCATCGACTCCACCTGTTTTAGGAGGCCTGTCGGCCCAATCGCAGATTTCAAACTGGCAGCCAGACCAGTCAGAGGTTTGTTGCAACAAATGTTTCCAGGTGATTTTTGAATTGTGCACGCCTTCTAAGCCCCGATCATCCACAATACGTTTGACTTTGTCGTTCAGGTCGCCAATCAATTTTTGATCACTGGCCAAGCCGGCTACGGTCGACAAAAAACTCTTACTGGCACTAAAACACATATCAACCCGTTCAATATCTCCCCATTTGGCTGCCAGGTAACCGTTCCGGATAATAACACCTGCAGGTTTACCGCGGTCTTTCATAGGCCCCAGTATTTTATACCCCGGTTCATTGACATAGGATTTGAGCACTGCGATTCGGAGATCGGTATCGGTTTGTGTTTCGTTGCGTTGAGCAAACCGGATCGCCGTGTCCAATTTGACCGGGTTAATCTTTAAAGCCAGTGGAGGTTTAATTTGCCAAATAGCATCCGGAAAATAATCCGTTTGTCCAGCAAGTGACAAAGCAGTCCACAATAAATACGTAGCCAGTTTTAACCGACGTGAAGTGGAAAATTGCATGGGTTGATTTAAGAGATAATTCAAAAATCAAAACTAAGAAAAGGATCCGGTAAGATCACGAAATAAACTTACCTGATTTTACCGGTTTTGACCCCAGTGGTGCAATCGTTCTATTGTTTCACGGAGTAGTATTCCTGATTGATTTGGATCAGATTGTCCCTGCAACCGTCACCAGGCAAAACACAACAAGGAGAGGTATCTGTTTTGGTGCAATCGGTGCACCAACTGGAGAGAAAGTAAATCGCTGGGGATTGGCGTTTCATTTCTTCATATTGTTCTTGGGTGATCAAGGTCACTTTGGGTTTAGTGTCCAGGGTGCACAGGATTACTTCGGAGCCCAGGATTTCTTTTAGAAATTCTTTCGCATGGGTGGAAAAAAGGTTTTTGATATGGTCATCGGTGCCGTCAAGCGTTTCTACCATCCCGTTTTCAAACCGGAGATGCCGGATGATCGATTGTTTGGTGGAGTCCGTAAGACCTTTTATGAAAGGTTTGGATGAGGATTCCAATAACACAGTTAATGCTTCCGTGCTGGTCAACCCATTATACTCAAATACGGTACTTTGTTTACAACTGACTTCTTCGTGGCTTTGGATCGCTTCAGAAGCTCCTTTTGGGCTGGACTTGCATTGAAAAAATAGTATGGTTATCAGAAAAATGCATTTAAAAATTCTCATGACAAATATTTGCCTACTCTAAACGGTTTTCAGCTTTCCCGTTGGATCCTGTAAAAAATGGGTGTAGCCACTGGATCCTAAACCATACTCAGGTCAAACGCAATTGTATTAAATTATATTTTAAGGATACCACAACTAAATCTTATATCCCCTCCGGCGGATAAGAATTAGTTAATTATTTAATGAGATCATTGCTTTATACCGGTGATATTCTACTTTTGCACCGCTTTTATGCGGATACATTGGCTTTTGATTTTCAGTTTCTTGACAGCAGCCAGGCTCCAGGGTCAATTCAATTTTTTCGATGTAATCACCCGGTATGAGGCGTGTGATACTGCCGGAGGGACTATTCAGATCGTGCCTTTTGATCCGTCTAAAAAATTCACCTATTTGATGGTCACCAATGACTGCGGTTTTCCACTGAGGACTTTACAGGATTCGGGTGTTTTTAACGGTCTGCCACCCTGCCGGTATAGCTTCAAAATTTACGATGAGACAGGTGATTCAACACTGATGCCAGGCATCAAGCTTGGGCTGCAGCTTTCCGGGTTTGAAATTTTTCAATGTCAGGGTATCTCACCGGATTCTTTCTATAGAATGTTTAACTTTCATAATGGTAAACCTCCATATACTTTAAGGGCCAGAAAAGGATCGGTATGGTTGCCGGATTTGCTGGTAATTACCAGTGAATCCTCGGTGGCCGTTTTCGATACCTTAAAAGATCAATCTATACAATATTATGTCATTGATTCGTGTGGAGACAGCGACCAAATTCCAATTCCCAGAGGGCTGCGCACTCAGGTCCTCGACCGGGAAATTTTGTGTGATGATGCTCAGATCTTATCGTTCCCCCTCCAGCAGGATGACTTGGACTGGACCAGGTTGGACGTAAAATTTCAATGGAAACTGGATGGCAATATCATAGGCGATTCTTCTGCTGTAAAGCTGGAGGCTCCTCTGCGCACAGGAACAGTCATCGTGAGGGTTGCAAAGGGTAGTTGTTTTTTTAATTATTTCAGCCCCCTTGTTCCGGAACCTTCAAAAATTATTAACCTGCAAGCGACCTCCGACAAAACGGTATTATGCTCGGACGACATTGCCCAGATCGCTGTCAGTGTCAACCTGTCGAGACCTACCAAAATTAATTGGAGTACCGGAGATTCAGCTTTTTCTATTCAAGCCACCAGGGCGGGGATCTATACCGCAGTGGCAGAAAATGATGCTGGTTGCCTGGATACAGCGGTGGTCATTATCGATAGTTCTGATTTCAGGCTCAATGCAGCACTTTCCCATAATAACTGTTTCGCCGAAGCCAAAGCTGAAATAGACCTCACCTTAACCGGGGGTAGATTGCCCTTTCTGTATGAATGGGAGGACAATGTTAATACAGAGGACAGGACCAATCTGACCAATGGAAAATATAAAATCAGGGTGATTGATTCTGCTTTGTGTGCCTTGCAGGATTCTTTTGAAATTACCAGCCCACCACCACTTTTGCTAAGGCTTACCGCTACAGCGGCCGATTGTGCGATTGCAAAAAATGGAAAAGTATTCACCAGCGTCCAGGGTGGTGTACCCCCTTATACCTATCAGTGGAGCAATGGGTTGACCGTCCCCGCGGTAGATACCCTGGTTCCCGGTACCTATACATTTACGGTGTTGGACAGCAATTTATGTACATCTCCTTTTACCTTTAGTATTGGTGAACTGGCCCCTTTTACCAGTTTACGGGTGGATACTATCTGCGCCAACGCCAGCCTGCAGGTAGGATCATCCAGCTACAATATTACCGGTCGTTATGTTGATACCTTGGTTACCACCCGGGGTTGTGACAGCATACTAACTACCTTTCTTACCGTCAATTTACCGGTTGATTTTAGGCTTACGGCTCAATCCCCCGGATGTATAGACCGAAATGACGGCATTTTGAACATCAACGATCCCCTGGGATTTCCTGCTTTTACGTATTACCTCAATGATAAACTAATAAATTCTTCGCAGGTCACCGGACTAGCTCCTGGCAATTATGTGGTCAAATTGACGGACCGGCTAGGGTGCACCACCGAAAAAGGGATAGCCCTGACACAACCGGAACGTATACAGGTGAGCCTGGGCAGGGATACTCTTGTTCATTTTGGGGATTCGCTTCAACTGCATATAAACTCCAATTTAGCTTCAAGCGGTATAAAAAATGTTCAATGGACTACCAACCCATCCAACAGCAACTGTATCAATTGTGGCCCGGACTATAGCTATGTTCCCACGACGGATCATGTGATCAAGGCTGTCCTGGAGGGTATCTCCGGGTGTAAAGCAGAAGATGAAATTTTAGTAAGAGTGAGCCGTGATTTCAAGGTTTTTATTCCCAATATTTTTAAACCGAATTCTCCCAGTCCGGAAAATCAATACCTCACCATACAAGGGGGAAACCAGATCTCTCAAATCAAATATTTCAGAATCTTCAACCGCTTTGGAGACCGGGTATTTGAAGCAGAGAATTTTATGCCGGATGATTTTCTTCAGGGATGGGATGGCAAATTCCGAAATGCTGATGCAGCTGCCGATGTCTACATCTATATAGTAGATTTGGTATATATAGACGGAACTGTAAAGCTGATTAAAGGTGATTTTGTATTAATGCGGTAAGATATACAGTATTAAAACTCGCTTTAATTTTAATTCATGCAATAAGTATGATAAATCCCGTCCAGAAATTTCCATTGGAGGGCAGCTGATGTTTCTGCCGCATAGATCACCTGTTCACGCTGAGTTTCTGTAGACGTCCCGGACAGTATTGACTGGAGTTCATCGTTGGAATGCCATACATCGTATTCCGCATGGATCTTAAAATAGGCCAGAGATTCAGGAGTGGTTATACCATAATATTTTTTCAAACCTTCGATCTTGGACAGAGCCACTTCTGGGACCTGGGATTCATAGGCATACAAGGAAGCCAGGCCGGTTGTTGATTCGGAGGACCTGGCCAATTGATACATACCGGCAATCAGATCATCTGTTTCTTTCAATGCAATACATGCATTGACTTCTTCGGGTGTAAGTCCGAGTGCTAAGGCGAAATCCATCCAAAGTGCAGGATGATTTTTGTATTCAGATTTATAACCTTCTTCATCAGCCAGGTTTTGCATCAGCATAGCCCGGGTAGCCCCATCTTCACAATTAGAATGTACTGTGCTGACCAGCCGGGGAAAATGTTTTACAAACTGATAATACTGCTTGGCATATTCCCGGAGTTGTTCAAGGGTCAAGGTGCCTTCCGACCATTTAAGATAAAAGGGATGGTTCAATAAATTATACTTGCTGATAGACTGATTGAGTTCGTAACGCAATGATTCAATTAGGATAGACATGAAGGAATGGTTTAATAATGAAATCAAATGTAAGACCTAAACGGTTAATGTATCCTATATGTTACGATAAATGATAAGATTATTTTACCATGGATAAGATGTAATTATCCTAAGGATCAAGTTTGACTTTATCGTGTTCGATCGAATGGCTGCAATATACTGCTCTATTCATTTATATTTTAAGTCCGATACTGGTTAAAAATTCTTCCCGGTAGTTACTGCCAATAGGAATTTCCATTTTATGAATAAAAACCCGGTTGCCTTCTATATGAGTGACTTTATTTTTGTTGATGATAAAGGAACGGTGGATGCGTGTAAATTGGGCGGCAGGCAATAAACTTTCCAAGTTGGAAAAAGTCATCGTGGGGGAGATTGTAAATTTTTCTGTCACGACCTTGGTATAATTGCCCTGGGCTTCAGCCATCAGCAATTCTTCAAATTTTATTTTAAAGATTTTCCCTTCGGCACGGAGAAATATAAATTCCGTTCCTGTTACCTGGTTAACCGGCAGGGTATGGCTGAGAGGCATGATTTTCTCCAATACTTTGTCGACCGCGATGATGAATCGATCCAGAGAAAATGGTTTGAGCAGGTAATCACAGGCCGATAAATTAAATGCTTCGACAGCATATTCTTTGTATGCCGTGGTAAAAATAACCTGGGGTACTGTTTTTAACGTCCTGATCAGCGAAATCCCATCCAGCACAGGCATATTGATATCCAGAAACAGGAGGTCAATTTGTTCTTTTTGAAGGATGGCTTTGGCTTCTATGGCATTGTCCGGGGAAGCTATGACTTTTAACCGGGGGAGATGCACACAATAATTTTCTATGATCTCCCTGGCAATAGGTTCATCGTCG